>NZ_JBWKCJ010000015.1:0-127938 GCF_056436545.1 Streptomyces sp. NPDC043738
CCCCCCCCCCCCCCCCCCCCCCCCCCCCCCCCCCCCCCCCCCCCCCCCCCCCCCCCCCCCCCCCCCCCCCCCCCCCCCCCCCCCCCCCCCCCACCTCTCGGCGGGGCGGCCGACGGAACACCGGCGCTCAGGCCGGTGATGGCGGGATGTCGGCCGCCTGGAGGAGGACGCTAAGCCTGGGCGTCACGGGGGTGAGTCCGGTTGGCTGGCATTGTTCGCTTTCGACCGCGGCCGGTGCGCGGGTGACCGCACCGCCGCCGCCTGCACACCGGGACCGGTCTGCCGTGACCGAAGCGGCGATTGCGGACGCCCTGCCTGAAGGGGCGTGCTATACGGCGGCTACGATCCAGCACTATGGACGTAGTAATCAATGTCTTCGTCGGCCTGCACATCATCGGCATCGCCTCCCTGCTGGGCGGCTTCCTGACCCAGATGAAGGCGATGGGCGCGGGTACCGCCCGCTTCGTGCCGGCCATGCTGCACGGCGCGCTGACGATGCTGGTCACCGGCATCGTGCTGGTCGGCCTCAACCAGGCCCAGGACCACTCCGTCAACAACATCAAGATCGCCGTCAAGATGGCCGTACTGGTGGTGATCCTGGCGCTGGTCTACGTCAAGCGGGACGAGGAGAAGGTCCCCGCGCCGCTGTTCGGCGCGGTGGGCGGGCTCACGATCGCCAACATCTTCATCGCGGTGCTCTGGACCTGACGGCGGCACCCGCTACTACGGCACACCGCGCGGTCACCGTGCTCCGGAATCCGGAGCCGATGGCCGCGCGGTGGCGTGTGGGGGGTTGCCGTGGGGGGTGGCCTTGCCGGCGCCCTGGGGCGCCTCGGGGGGGAGTGGTCCGCGGGGAGGCGGGGCCTGCCTCAGGCCGGGCGGACGCTCCCGTAGATCGGCATGTAGTAGATCGACTCCTCCCGGACGCTGGCGCCGGGCTTGGGAGCGTGGATCATCTTGCCGCCGCCGATGTACATGCCGACGTGGCTGATGTCGTCGTAGAAGAACACCAGGTCACCGGGCTGCAGATCCTTGGTCGCCACCCGCTGGCCGACCTTGACCTGGTCCCAGGTCGTCCGCGGCAGATCGACCCCGGCCGCCTTCCACGCCGCCTGCGTCAGCCCCGAGCAGTCATAGGAGTTGGGCCCGGTGGCGCCCCAGACGTACGGCTTGCCCATCTGGGCGCGGGCGAAGGCCAGGGCCTTCTCCGCCTTGGTGGCGTACGAGTCCCCGGTGGAGCCGCCGTCGCTGGTGCCGCCACCGGTCTGCCCGCCGGTCTCGCCGCCGGTCTGTCCGCCTGTCGAGCCGCCGTCCTGCTGCCGCTGGCGCTCCTGCTGCCGGCGCGCCTCCTCCTCGGCCTTGCGCCGGGCCGCCTCCTCCTTCTGGCGCTCCAGCTCCGCGAGCCGCGCCTTCTCCTGGGCGGTGAGCCGGGACAGCAGCTGCCGGGCCTCGGCCAGCTTCTCCTGGACGGACTGCTTGGACTCCTTCAGCGCGGCCTGCGACTTCTGCAGCTTCTCCAGGCTGCGGGTGGCCTCGGCCCGCTGCCGCGCCGCGGCCGCCGCCTGCTCCTGGTAGTCGGTGACCGCCTGCTTCTGGCGGCTGGTCAGCCGCTCCATGAGGTGGCTGCGGTCGACGAACTGCTGCGGGTCCTTGGCGAGCATCAGCTGCGCCGTCGGGTTCATGCCGCCGGTGCGGTACTGCGCCGAGGCGAAGGTGCCCAGTTCGCGCCGGGACTCGTTCATCCGCTGCGCGCGCTTGGCGGCGGCGTCGAGCAGACCGTCGACGGTGGCGCTCTGGTGGTCGGCGCGCTCCTTGGCGGCGTTGTACTTCTGGGTGGCCACCTCGGCCTGGTGGTAGAGGCCGTCGACCTTCTGCTTGACCTCTTCGATGGAGGGCCTGGGCGCCCTGGGGGCGGCGTCGGCGGACTGCGAGAGCAGGGTGACCGAGGCGAGCGCGGCGGTGGTGAGCCCGGCCGCCGTACGCCGGCTCCCGGGCGATATGAGAACGCTGGTGCGCGGCTTGCGATGGGACGCCAAGGCCGGCAACTCCTTCCGTGGACCGCCTACCGGGTTAGCTGTCGGGTTCGGGCGGTGTCGCTGACGGAAGGCTTGCCCTACGGTCCGTGCGGTCGCCGACGGCGGCTGCTGGATCGATTCACCCCGGTGGTGCTGGTGGGTCCCCGGCTCCGGGTGCCTGGTGGCAGGGCCGGACTCGGCGCGGGCGGCCCGTGCGGAAGCTGTCGACCGCGGGGAGGCGGGCTGCCCGAGCGAGGACGTTAGCCAATTCGTGTGGCTCCTGTGAAGGCTGATGTTCGATATGCCCGAAACCTTTTCGTGACCTGAACGCGCTGCGGGGGGTGTTGCGTCAGATGTCGGGTTCGGGTAGGCGTCCGGCACCCGTCGGTTCCGCCTCCGGCCGCCTGACCTGCCCCGGCGCGGACAATCGCGTACTCCCCGGCGCGCTGTCAGTGCGGCGGCCTAGACTCGGTGGGCGATGAGCAGCCTCTTTGACGACAGCTTTCTGGCGGACCTCGGCCCCAAGGGCGAGGAGGAGCACCCCCCGCCCCCCGAGGACGAGCACGAGCCGGTCCCGGAGGAGGTCCCCGCCGACCTCTTCGGCGGGCGGTTCGACGCGCCCGTGCACACCGAGGCGTACTACCGCGACGGTGCCGCCCGCCCGCCCGTCGACCCGGCCGCGCTGCTGGAGGGGCTCAACGACGAGCAGAAGGCCGCCGTGGTGCACGCCGGAGGCCCGCTGCTGATCGTCGCGGGCGCCGGCTCCGGCAAGACCAGGGTGCTCACCCACCGCATCGCGCATCTGCTCGCCGAGCGCCATGTCCACCCCGGCCAGATCCTCGCGATCACGTTCACCAACAAGGCCGCGGGCGAGATGAAGGAGCGCGTGGAGCAGCTGGTCGGCCCGCGGGCCAACGCCATGTGGGTCTCCACCTTCCACAGCGCCTGCGTGCGCATCCTGCGCCGCGAGTCCAAGAAGCTCGGCTTCACCTCCTCCTTCTCGATCTACGACGCGGCCGACTCCAAGCGCCTGATGGCGCTGGTCTGCCGCGATCTGGACCTGGACCCCAAGCGCTTCCCGCCCAAGTCCTTCAGCGCGAAGATCTCCAACCTCAAGAACGAGCTCATCGACGAGGAGACCTTCGCCCAGACGGCGGCCGACGGGTTCGAGAAGTCGCTGGCCGAGGCGTACGCGATGTATCAGGCGCGGCTGCGCGAGGCCAACGCCCTGGACTTCGACGACATCATCATGACGACGGTCCATCTGCTGCAGGCCTTCCCGGACGTCGCCGAGCACTACCGCCGCCGCTTCCGCCATGTGCTCGTCGACGAGTACCAGGACACCAACCACGCCCAGTACACCCTGGTGCGCGAGCTGGTCGGCAGGGGAACGGCCGACATCCCCGCGGCCGAACTGTGCGTCGTCGGTGACGCCGACCAGTCGATCTACGCCTTCCGCGGCGCCACGATCCGCAACATCCTCCAGTTCGAGGAGGACTACCCGGACGCCACGACGATCCTGCTGGAGCAGAACTACCGCTCCAGCCAGACGATCCTGTCCGCCGCCAACGCCGTCATCGAGCGCAACGAGAACCGCCGCCCCAAGAACCTCTGGACGGACGCCGGCGCCGGCCCCAAGATCACCGGCTATGTCGCCGACACCGAGCACGACGAGGCGCAGTTCGTCTCCGACGAGATCGACCGCCTGACCGACGCCGGCGACGCCAAGGCCGGCGACGTCGCCGTCTTCTACCGCACCAACGCCCAGTCCCGGGTCTTCGAAGAGATCTTCATCCGGGTCGGTCTGCCCTACAAGGTCGTCGGCGGGGTGCGCTTCTACGAGCGCAAGGAGGTCCGCGACGTCCTGGCGTACCTGCGGGTGCTCGCCAACCCCGAGGACACCGTCCCGCTGCGCCGCATCCTCAACGTCCCCAAGCGCGGCATCGGCGAGCGCGCCGAAGCGATGATCGACGCCCTGTCGTCACGCGAGAAGATCACCTTCCCGCAGGCGCTGCGCCGGGTCGACGAGGCGTACGGCATGGCGGCCCGCTCCGCCAACGCCGTCAAGCGCTTCAACGTCCTGATGGAGGAGCTGCGCACGATCGTGGAGTCCGGCGCCGGGCCCGCCACGATCCTGGAAGCCGTCCTGGAGCGCACGGGCTATCTCGCCGAGCTCCAGGCCTCCACCGACCCGCAGGACGAGACCCGGATCGAGAACCTCCAGGAACTCGCCGCCGTGGCCCTGGAGTTCGAGCAGGACCGCGGCGAGGGCAACCCGGGCACGCTCTCCGACTTCCTGGAGCAGGTCGCGCTGGTCGCCGACTCCGACCAGATCCCGGACGAGGAAGAGGAGGGCAGCGGCGTGATCACCCTCATGACGCTGCACACCGCGAAGGGCCTGGAATTCCCGGTCGTCTTCCTGACCGGCATGGAGGACGGCGTCTTCCCGCACATGCGGGCGCTGGGCCAGACCAAGGAACTGGAGGAGGAGCGCCGGCTGGCCTATGTCGGCATCACCCGCGCCCGCGAGCGGCTCTACGTCACCCGCTCGACGATGCGCAGCGCCTGGGGCCAGCCGTCGTACAACCCGCCCTCCCGGTTCCTGGAGGAGATCCCGGACGACTACGTGCAATGGCGCCGGACCGGTCCGGCGACGCCTTCGGCGTCCATGGGCGGCCTGACGTCGAGGAGCGGCGGATCCGGCGGCTTCGGCGGGGGCGTCGGCGCCACGCTCTCGTCGGCCCGCGCCAAGGGCCCGAGCGGCTTCGCGACCCGGCGCACAAAGGACCGCGAGGTGGTCTCGCTGGCCGTCGGCGACCGCGTCACCCACGACAGCTTCGGGCTCGGCACGGTCGTCGGCGTCAAGGGCAGCGGCGACAACGCCGAGGCGACCATCGACTTCGGCGGCGAGAAGCCCAAGCGGCTGCTGCTGCGGTACGCGCCCGTCGAGAAGCTGTAGGCGGGCGGGACGGGGGCCGGCGCAGGACGGGGGAGCGGCGCCGGCCCGACGCTGCGGGAAGGGCACGCCTGACGTTGCAGGAACGGTACGGCAGCGGTCAGTTCGGGTCGAGCCCGTGGCTGCGCAGCCACGGCAGCGGGTCGATCGCCGAGCCCCCGCCGGGCCGCACCTCGAAGTGCAGATGCGGTCCCGTCGAGTTACCGGAGTTGCCCGAGTAGGCGATCTGGTCACCGGCCTTGATCGACCCGGAGCGGATCTTGGTGCTGCTCAGATGGCAGTACCAGGTCTCCGTGCCGTCGGGCGAGGTCACGATCGCCATGTTCCCGTAGGCGGAGTTCCACTGGGTGCGGACGGTGCCGTCGGTGGCGGACAGGACCGGGGTGCCGTAGTCGACCGGGAAGTCGATGCCGGTGTGCACGGACATCCAGTTCACACCGGCCTGGCCGAAGAGCGCGCTCAGCCCGTGCTGGTTGACCGGCAGCACGAACTTGGGCCGCATCGCCTCCTTGCGGGCCGCCTCCTCCGCCTTGCGCTTGCGCTCCAGCGCCTGGCGCTCCTTGAGGTCGATCCGCTCCTGGGTGCGGCTGGCACGGTCGCGGAAGTCGTCGGCGCCGGCGCTGAGCCCGGCGAGCTGGGTGTCGAGCTTCTTGTTGGCCGCGGAGGGCTTCACGGCCCCCGGGTCGACCGCGGCCTGGGTGGTCGTCTCGTCCTTGTCGTCCCCGCCGATACCGGCGACGGACGCGGCCGCCACACCGCACACTCCCATGGCGGCGACGGACGGAACGGCGACGGTCAGCAGCGCCGACCGCTTGGCCGGACGCCGCCGGCCCCGGCCGCGGACGGCCTTCCCGGCCGGGGGACCGGTGACCCGGCGGCCGGCGGGGGCGGGGTCAGCGGGGGTCACCGGCATCGCCTGCGTCATGGCGTCCGCCACGGCGGCGGCCTCGTCCAGGCGGGCGCTGCCGTCGTCGTCGATGCCGCCGTCGACGCCGGAGCCGGCGTCGTGCGGTTCGGCCGCTTCCCAAGTGGCGGTTTCCCACTGGTCGGTGTCGCCCGGCGGCGGGCCGGCCTGTGCGGGGATTCCGGCGATCAGTTCCTGGTCGGCCGCCGGCCAGATCGCCGTGGCCTCATAGCTCTGGGTCTCGAAGCCCGAGGTGTCGAAGGTCGCGGCCTCGAAGGCGGCGGTCTCCTCGACGGCGGTGGCCTGCCGGCCGATGGTGTCGTAGCCACCGGCCGTCTCGTATGCGCCTGTTGTCTCGTACGTCCCGGTCGACATCCCGGTCGGATAACTGCCGGTGTCGTACGCGCCGGTGGCCTGGCTGCCGGTGTCGTATCCGCCGTGTCCGTACGAGGTGGCCTCGTAGGCGGCCGCCTCGTAGGCGCCGGACTCGTGCGCCGCGGAGGCGTAGGCGGCCGCCCCCGGTGCCAGGGTGTCGTACGCGGTGTGCGCATACGGGTCGTAGCCCGCGCCGCCGGTCTCGTAGGCGCCGGTGTCCCACTGTGTCGAGGGGAAGCTGCCGGTGTCGTAGATGCCGGTGGCGTAGCCGCCGCCCGTGGCCGTGGGGTAGGCCCCCGTGTCGTACGCGCCGGTGTCGTAGCTGCCCGTGCCGTACGCGCCGGCGCCGTACGCGGCGGTGTCGTGGGTGCCGGTGTCGTAGGAACCGCTGCCGTGCGTCCCGGCGTCGTAGGTGACGGTGCCATAGGCGCCGGTCGCATAGGAGCCGGTGTCGTACGTCCCGGTGTCGTAGGAGCCGGGGAGCGAGCCGAAGAGGGGGTCGCCGTCGCCGTAACCGGCGCTGCCGGTCCCGGAGTGCTGCTGCCCGTAGGCGTCGTAGGCGGGATAGTGCGCATACGAGGCGTCGGAAGCGGAGCCGGTCGGAAGAGGGCCTTCCGATGGGTGACGGTCGTTCACCAACTTCTCTTTCGCCTCGGCAGCAGGAGAATTAGCGGCGACTGTACCCGGCGGTACGCGACGGCGACAATCTTCCACGGGAACCGGGCTCGGCAAGACCGGGCATTTGGCCGCCTTTCGGCAGCCCGCATGCGACTTCTTGGCGCCCCGTTCGACGGGTGTTCGACTCCGAGTCATGTCGGAGGAGGCGGTCAGGCCACCGAAACGGCGTCCGCACCCGCCTCCCCGGCCGCCTCCGTGGAGCTCAGCGCCTCACGTACTCCGGCGGCGACGGCGCCGTTGACCGGTAGCGCGAGATGCCCGACACCAAGGACCCGCACGTTCTGCGCGATCAGATCCGGGTGATCGATTCTGGCTGTCGCGGCCGGCACCATCACCTGGTCCTCCTCGCTCCAGAAAGCCACCCACCGCGTCCGGCAGTGCGGAGCCGGGAGCGACAACTCCGCTATCACCTCGGAATCGGGGCGCATCTGCCGGACGAGCGGGTGCGCCGACATCAGGGGCGCGACGCGGGTGCCGGAGTGCGGTGTGCCGAGCGTGACGAGCATGCGGACGCGGGCGTCGCCGCCGAGCCGCTGTACGTAGTACCGGGCGATGAGCCCGCCGAGGCTGTGGCCCACCAGGTCCACCCGGCTGTGGCCGGTCCGTACGCACGCCTCCTCCACATGGCGGCCCAGCAGCTCGGCGGCCCGGCGCAGATCGCAGGTCAGCGGGGAGTAGTTGAGCGCCTCGACATGGCGCCAGCCGTGCCGCCTGAGCGAGCGGCGCAGCAGCACGAAGACCGAGCGGTTGTCGATGAAGCCGTGCAGCAGCAGGACGGGCGGACGGGCCCGGCCCTCCGTCGGCAGCAGCATGGGGGCATCGGCGGCGGCGGTGGGGCGGGGCAGCGGGCGCTCACGGGGGATGCCGGTCGGATAGAGGAGGAGATGGCCGGCGAGGACCGCCAGCTCCACGACCGTGCTGCGGGCCGGCAGGCGCGCGGAGCGCACCGGGAGCAGACGCGCGCACCGCAGGGGTGCGCGCACGGCGCGCGCGATCAGAAGGGGTGTACCGAGCAAGGGCAGGACCTGCATGGCCGACCTCCCGAACGGCATGCGGGAGGCGCCTTCGTCCCCCGTATGCCCTCGCGGGAAGCCGTGAGCTGCGAAGGCGAGCATGCGGCGTACTCGCCCTGATGCGCGCCCCGTGGCGCGGTGGCCCTGCTGCGGCTCCCCGGGCGCCCGGCCCGCGCACACCGCACCACGTGGCCGTGGTGTGACGACACGCGGAACGCGGCGCGTAGCGAACGTGTCCCACGTGTGATTTCCCCCTCCCCGGATGTCACGAAACAGCTGGGTAAGCGATGCTGGAGATAACGTTCGTTCACGCTCGTGGCCGCCGGATCGCGGTCGCGCGATCGATTGTCGGCTCGGCGGCACCACAGTGCCGTGCATGGCTTGGAGGCAGTGATGAGTGTGGCTCGGCAGGACGGGGCGCAAGCGGGGAGCCAGGGCGCGGCGGGCAGGTCGGGGCCGATCCGCGTGGTGGTGGCCAAGCCGGGCCTGGACGGGCACGACCGGGGGGCCAAGGTCATCGCGCGGGCGCTGCGCGACGCCGGTATGGAGGTGATCTACACCGGGCTGCACCAGACCCCGGAGCAGATCGTCGACACCGCCATCCAGGAGGACGCCGACGCGATCGGGCTGTCCATCCTCTCCGGCGCGCACAACACCCTCTTCGCGAAGGTCATCGAACTCCTCCAGGAGCGCGACGCGGCCGACATCAAGGTCTTCGGCGGCGGCATCATCCCCGAGGCGGACATCCCCCCGCTCAAGGCGCAGGGCGTCGCGGAGATCTTCACCCCGGGCGCGACGACCGCCTCCATCGTGGAGTGGGTCAACGCCAACGTGCGCTCGCTGGCGGTCTGAGCCGCGGCGCGGCGCAGCAAGAAGGCGGCGGCCGGCGGCCGGGGGGCGGACGATCACCGCGCGCCCCGGCCCTCGTCGCCCGGGGACGGCGCCGGGGCCAGCTCGGCACGCATCGTGGCGCGCAGCCGCAGCGTGCCGACCAGCCGCACGAACGCCTCGGACCAGTAGCCGCCGGAGCCCGGCGAGGCGCCCTCCGGCTCGTCCGTGACCGCGGTGAGCATGTCGAGCCGGTCCGCCGCGGCCGGGTCCAGGCAGCGCTCGGCAAGGCCCATCACCCCGCTGAAGCTCCAGGGGTAGCTCCCCGCGTCCCGGGCGATGTCCAGGGCGTCGACGACGGCCCGGCCCAGCGGCTCGGCCCAGGGGACCGCGCACACGCCGAGCATCCGGAAGGCGTCCGACAGGCCGTGCGCGGCGATGAACTCCGCCACCCACCGGGCCCGTTCCTCCTCCGGCAGCACCGTCAGCAGCTTGGTCAGATCCCGCGACGAGCCGGCCGGGGCGACCTCGGCGGCCTGGGCCGGCGCGGCCGGCGCGCCCAGCAGCGCCCGCGCCCACTCGGCGTCGCGCTGGCGCACGGCGGCGCGGCACCAGGCGTCGTGCAGCTCGGTCCGCCAGTCGTCGGCCACCGGGAGCGCGACGATCGCCACCGGGTCGCGGCCATCGAACCGCGCCCGCCAGCCCTCCAGCGGTGTCGCCTCCACCAACTGGCCCAGCCACCAGGCCCGTTCGCCCCGACCGGAGGGCGGTGCGGGCGCGACGCCGTCCCGCAGCATGCCCGCATCGCACTCGTGCGGCGCCTCGACGGCGATCACCGCCGTGCCGGCCGTGCGGTCCAGTCCGACGCAGGTGCGGGAGCGCCGCGCCATACGGGCCGCGAGCGCGGAACCGGGCAGCGCGGAGAGCAGCTCGGCGGCCGTGGCGCGCACATTGCGGCTGCGGTCGGACAGCGCCTCTTCCAGGAAGGGCTCGTCGGGCGCCGACAGGCCCTCGCGCAGCGAGTCGAGGAACATCAACCGGTCCTCCGCCCGCTCCGTCGCCCACGTCCTGCGCAGCAGGTCCAGGCCCTCCCGCGGGTCGCGGCGGCGCAGCGCCGTCAGCAGGGCGACCCGCTCGGCGAACAGGCCCTCCTCCCAGCGCCGCCGCACGCTCTCGGCGTCGTCGTCCCCCGGCAGCGCGGCCGGGCCCCCGCTCCCGCGAAGCGCGAACCGCCAGGCGTCGTTGAGCCGCGCCAGCCACAGGGCGCGCGGTCCCGCCAGGGCGAGCGCGGCGGGCCGCAGGTCCGTACGGGCCCGGGCGGCGTCGAGCAGCGCGGGCAGCAGCGCGTCGGGGGCGCGGTAGCCATGGCCGCCGGCGGCGGCCAGCCACTGGGGCAGCAGCTCGGTGAGATCGGGGGCCGTGCCGCGGCGGCTGCCGGCTGCTCCGCCGCCGCGGTCCGCGAGCAGCAGTGACAGCCTGCGGCGCGCGGCGGGCGGCAGCGGGGGCCGTGGATCGGCCGGGGCCGGAACGGGCCGCTCACCGGCCGGTGCGGGGCGCAGCGCGGCGCGCCGGCGCACCGTGCTCACCGCGGCCGCGTCCAGCAGCGCGGCCGCGGCGGTCTGCCCGGCCCGCACCGCGACCGGCGGCCGGCGCCGCTCGGTCCCGAGCAGCGCCGCACCGACCAGATCGGGCCAGGGAGCCGGGGCGGTCGCGGTGGGCGCGGGGGCCGGGGGCCGGGCGGCCGCGGCGGGCGGGCCGGCGCCGGCGGTGTCCGGGCTGGTGGCCGTGTCCGGGCTGGTGGTGGTGTCAGGGCTGGTGGTGGTCGTCATGCCCTTCCTCCAGGCATCGGTGGTGGATGGGGGGTACGGACGGGCTGGTGCCACAACGGGCGCGGCCGGCGCGGCCGCGGGCCGGCGTCACAGGGCCACCGGGGTCGGGTCCCAGGCCGTCAGCGGCAGAAAGCCGCGGTGGCCGCACTCGCCGAAGACCGTGAGCGGCGCACCGCCCGATATGGCGGTCAGCTGCCACAGGCCCGTACGGCCGAGGAAGCGCGGGTCCAGCGGGAGCGCCGACTCCCCGTCCGCGTCGGCCAGTTGCCAGCCCTCGCCGTCACGGCCCGGAACCGGCGTGACATCGGCGAGCACCACCGGCCAGGAATCCAGCCACGGGTCGTCGCGCAGCGCGTCGCCGTACGCGGCCAGGGCGGCGTCGACGCCGCAGCCCGGCGGCACCGGCCCCGGCGCCGTCGGGGCGTGCCGCTCGCCCAGGGCGGCGCGAAGCGGGCGGGCGCCCGGGTAGTAGGACAGGTCCGCATCGAGCACCAGGCCGGGCGGCAGGGTCACCTCCAGGGGCCGGCCCGCACCGCCGAAGGACAGATGCAGCGCCATCCGGCCGGTCCGCTCGCCCCGCAGATAGATGCGGCGGGTGGTCAACGCGCCGTCCTCACCGTCCTGCTGGGCGAGCACCAGCCAGCGGTCCCGCACCGTCGCCGCCTCCGGGCCGGTCAGCACCTCCGCCGCCTCCGTGGTCAGCCCGACGCGCGAACGGACCGTCGCCGCGAGCGGCGCGGGCAGCCGCTCGATGCCGAGGAAGCCCTGACCGAGAAGGTGCACCAGCGCGCACTCCTCCAGCAGCCGGGCCGGCCAGCCGGGGCCGGACCCGGTCAGCGACCCCAACTCACGCACCCGCGCGGCGAGTCCGGGCGCCTGGGCGTCGACCATGCGCGCGGCGGTCTCGTCCCAGGACCCTCCCCCCGAGCCCGAGGTGCCCCCGCCGGCGGAGGCCAGACCGGACCGCAGGAGATCCTCCAGCCGCTGCTCCAACTCCGTGGCGCCCGCGGCGATCCGACGCATCCGGCGCTCCGCCCGCCGCCCGGCGGCCTCCGCGTCGGCGGGCGCGCGCGACGCCGAGCCACCGCCCGACGGCGCACCCTCCGCCCGCCCGGCGCGCTCGCGGCGGCCGGCCAGCCACTCCTGTGCCCACTGCGGCGGCTCCCCGGACGCCACCGCCCCCTCCTCGCCCGCCCAGAGCAGCAGCAGCCCCAGCGCGTGCTTGCACGGAAACTTCCGGCTCGGGCAACTGCACCTGAAGGCAGGTCCCTTGATGTCCACGACCGCTTGGTAGGGCTGCTTTCCGCTGCCCTCGCACAGCCCCCACACCGCACCCCCGTCCGCGCCCGTCTCCGACCACGTCCCGGCCGCCGCGAGCCTGCCGGCGGCCCTGCCCGATGCCTCGTCAGGCGCCAGCGCGAGCACCTGATCCGTCGTCCAGCGTTCCCCCTGCGGATTCATGTCTCCGACGCTACGACGCACCACTGACAATCGCCGCAGAGCGCGCTGAGAAGATGATGAACGTGCAGGTCAGAGGCTACTTTTGGCGTCGTTGTCAGTGGCGTGGTGCAGGGTGGTTCACGCAAGCGGCCGGCGGGGTTTCGCGGTGTCGGCCGCAGTCCTTGCGACGAGGGGGAGCCATGTCCGAGACCACCATCGACACACCTGACGACCCGACCGCCCCCGCGCCGGCAGCCGACGGCGCGCAAGCGCTCCGGCCGCACGCGGAGGACACCTTCGCCGAGGAGCTGACGGCCCTCGCGGCCGCCGACGACCGGCCGCGGCCGGCGCGCTGGCGACTCTCGCCCTGGGCGGTGGCGACGTACCTGCTCGGCGGCACACTCGCCGGCGGCACGGTCATCACACCCAAATACGTCGGCCCGCGCCGGATCGTCGAGGTCGCCGTGACGACCCTGGCGACCGACCGCGCACTGCTGCTGCTCGGCGTGCCCGGCACCGCCAAGACCTGGGTCTCCGAGCACCTGGCCGCGGCGATCAGCGGCGACTCCACCCTGCTGGTGCAGGGCACCGCCGGCACTCCCGAAGAGGCGATCCGCTACGGCTGGAACTACGCCCGGCTGCTCGCCGACGGCCCCAGCCGCCGGGCGCTGGTGCCCAGCCCGGTGATGCGCGCGATGGCGCAGGGCATGACCGCCCGGGTCGAGGAGCTGACCCGTATCCCCGCCGATGTCCAGGACACGCTCATCACGATCCTGTCGGAAAAGACCCTGCCCATCCCGGAGTTGGGCCAGGAGGTGCAGGCCGTCCGCGGGTTCAACCTGATCGCCACGGCCAACGACCGCGACCGCGGCGTCAACGAACTCTCCAGCGCGCTGCGCCGCCGCTTCAACACCGTCGTGCTGCCGCTGCCCGCCACACCGGACGAGGAGGTGGACATCGTCTCGCGCCGGGTCGGACAGATCGGGCGCTCGCTGGAGCTGCCCGCCGAACCCGAAGGCATGGACGAGATCCGCCGGGTCGTCACGGTCTTCCGCGAACTGCGCGACGGCCTCACCGCCGACGGCCGCACCAAACTCAAGTCGCCGTCCGGCACGCTCTCCACGGCCGAGGCCATCTCGGTGGTGACGAACGGCCTCGCCCTGGCCACGCACTTCGGGGACGGCGTACTGCGCCCCGGGGACGTGGCCGCGGGCATCCTGGGCGCCGTGGTCCGCGATCCGGCCGCCGACCGCGTCGTATGGCAGGAGTATCTGGAGACCGTGGTGCGCGAGCGCGACGGCTGGAAGGACTTCTACCGCGCCTGCCGTGAGGTGGGCGCATGAGCGAGCGCGGCGGACGGACGGGCGGCGGAGGCGGGCCGGCGCTGCTCGGCGTGCGGCACCACGGCCCCGGATCCGCGCGGGCGGTGCGGACCGCCCTGGAGCAGTGCACACCCGCCGCCGTCCTGATCGAGGGCCCGCCGGAGGCGGACGCGCTGGTGGCGCTCGCCGCGCACGAGGACATGCGGCCGCCGGTGGCGCTGCTGGCCCATGCGCTGGACGACCCCGGCCGCGCGGCGTTCTGGCCGCTGGCCGAGTTCTCCCCCGAGTGGGTGGCGATGCGCTGGGCGCTGGAGCGCGGCGTCCCCGTCCGCTTCATCGACCTGCCGGCGGCGCACTCCCTGGCCGGCGACGAAGAGGACGGCGCTGCCCGGGCCGATGCCGACGAGGCGGACGGCGCCGCCGACGTACGGGCCGATCCGATCCGGGTGCTGGCCGAGGCCGCCGGATACGACGACCCCGAGCGCTGGTGGGAGGACGTCGTCGAGCACCGCCGGGACGGCGCGGGGCCCGGCGCGGACGCGCTCGCCCCGTTCGCGGCGGTGGCCGAGGCGATGGGGGCGCTGCGCGAGACGTACGACGACGGCGGACACCCCCGCGCTCCCGGCTCCGCCGCGGAGGAACCCCCGAGCACGGACGGACCCCCTCCCTCGGCGGGCAGCTCCACCGACCTGGTGCGCGAGGCCCATATGCGGCTGCGTCTGCGGGCCGCGCGCCGGGAGTTCGGCGACGACCTCGCCGTGGTGTGCGGGGCCTGGCACGTCCCGGCGCTGGCGCGGCGCACCACCATGGCCGCCGACCGCCGGCTGCTCAAGGGCCTGCCGAAGGTGAGGACGGCGGTGACCTGGGTGCCGTGGACACACCGTCGGCTCTCCCGCCGCAGCGGCTACGGCGCCGGCATCGCCTCCCCCGGCTGGTACGGCCATCTCTTCAGCGCCCCCGACCGCCCCGTCGAACGCTGGCTGACCAGGGTCGCCGGGCTGCTGCGCGAGGAGGACTACGCCGTCTCGTCGGCGCATGTCATCGAAGCGGTCCGGCTGGCCGAAGCGCTGGCCACGGTCCGCGGCCGCCCACTGGCCGGACTGACCGAGCTGGACGACGCCGTCCGGGCCGTCATGGGCGACGGCACCGACGCACCGTCCCTGCTGATCCACGAGCGGCTGGTGGTCGGCGAGGTGCTGGGCGAGGTCCCCGAGGACGCCCCCGCGGTCCCGCTGCAGCGGGACATCGCCCGCAGCCAGCGGGCGCTGCGCCTCAAACCGGAGGCCCTGGAGCGGGAGTTGGAGCTGGACCTGCGCAAGGAGACCGACGCCGGACGCAGCCGCCTGCTGCACCGGCTGCGGCTGCTCGGCATCCCCTGGGGCGAGCCCGCCCGCTCCCGCGGCAGTACCGGCACCTTCCGCGAGACCTGGCGGCTGCGCTGGGCACCGGAGCTGGCGGTGCGGGTCGCGGAGGCCGGTATGTGGGGCACGACCGTGCATGCCGCGGCCACCGCCAAGGCCGCGTCCGAGGCGTCCGGGGCGGCCACCCTCGCCGACGTGACCGCGCTCGCCGAGCGCTGTCTGCTCGCCCAGCTCCCCGACGCCCTGCCGGTGGTGATGCGCGCGCTGGCGGACCGCGCGGCGCTCGACGCGGACGTCGGCCATCTCGCGCAGGCGCTGCCCGCGCTCGTACGGTCCGTGCGCTACGGCGATGTGCGCGGAACGGACGCCGCGGCGCTCCGCGAGGTGGCGACGGGCCTGGCCGAGCGGGTCTTCGTCGGACTGCCACCGGCCTGCCTCGGCCTGGACGCGGACGGCGCCGCCGAGATGCGCGGTCATCTCGACGCCACGCACCACGCCGTCGCCCTCCTCGCCCCGCCCCCGACGCAGCCCGGTGGCCTGCGGGCACGCTGGGCCCAGGTGCTGCGCGCGGTCGGCGAACGGGACGCCGTGGCGGGGGTGATCCGCGGCCGGGCCACCCGGCTCCTGCTGGACGACGGCGAGTTGGGCGACGGGGGAGCCGAGCGGCTGATGGGGCTCGCCCTGTCACCGGGCACCGCGCCCGCCGACGCCGCCGGCTGGATCGAGGGGTTCGCCGGCGGCGGCGCCGGCGGGGACGGCGGCATGCTGCTGGTCCATGACGAACGGCTGCTCGCGCTGGTCGACGGCTGGCTGACGGGAGTGCCGGACGCCGCGTTCCCGGACGTACTGCCGCTGCTGCGCCGGACCTTCGCCGAGTACGACACCGGTGTGCGGCGCACACTCGGCGAACTGATCCGCCGCGGCCCCACGACCGGCGCGGGCGGGCCCGCCGGCGACGCCATGGCCGCGCCCGGCTTCGGCCCCGGCCTGGACCGCGACCGCGCCGCGGCGGTACTCCCCACGCTGCGCCTGCTGCTGGGGATCGAACAGCGCGGCTTCGACGACGACCGGGCGGACGAACGGGCCGACGACCGGGCGGACGGGAGACCGGATGACCGGGCGGACGGGAGACCGGGTGGCCGGCCGGTTGGGCAACCGGAGGGCCGGTCGGATGGGAGACCGGATGACCGGCCGGTTGGACAACCGGAAGGCCAGTCGGACAGCGGATCGGACAGGGGGCCGGACGGACGACCGGACAGGCGACCGGATCGGACCGGATCGCCCGAAAACCTTACGGGGGTGACGAGTTGAGCGAGATCGCAACGGGCCGTGAGCCCACCACCGAGCGCCTGCGCCGCTGGCGGCTGGTCCTGGGCGACGGCGGCGCGGACGGCACGGGATACGAGCCGCGGGGGCGCGACGCCGCCATGGACGGGGCGCTGGCCTCGCTCTACGGCCGGCAGCCGGGCGACGGGGGCAAGGGCGCCGACGGCGGTCGGCGCTCGGCCGGGCTGGGGACCTCGGCACCCAGCGTCGCGCGCTGGCTCGGCGACATCCGGACGTACTTCCCGTCCTCGGTGGTGCAGGTGATGCAGCGTGACGCCATCGACCGGCTGGGGCTGTCCGCGCTCCTGCTGGAGCCGGAGATGCTGCAGGCCGTCGAGGCCGACGTGCATCTGGTGGGCACCCTGCTCTCGCTCAACAAGGTCATGCCCGAGACGACGAAGCAGACCGCACGGGCCGTCGTCCGCAAGGTCGTCGAACAGCTGGAGAAGAGACTCGCGACCCGCACCCGCGCCACCCTGACCGGCGCGCTGGACCGCTCCGCGCGGATCAGCCGGCCCCGCCACCGGGACATCGACTGGGACCGCACGATCCGGGCGAACCTCAAGAACTACCTCCCGGAGCACCGCACGGTCGTCCCCGAGCGGCTGATCGGCCACGGCCGCGCCGCCCGGTCGGTGAAGAAGGACGTGGTGCTCTGCATCGACCAGTCCGGTTCGATGGCCGCCTCGGTCGTCTACGCCTCGGTCTTCGGCGCGGTGCTGGCCTCCATGCGGGCCCTCGACACCCGGCTGGTCGTCTTCGACACCGCGGTGGTGGATCTGACGGACCAGCTGGACGACCCGGTCGATGTGCTCTTCGGCACCCAGCTCGGCGGCGGTACGGACATCAACCGCGCCCTCGCCTACTGCCAGTCCCGGATCACCCGCCCCGCCGAGACCGTCGTCGTCCTCGTCAGCGACCTGTACGAGGGCGGTATCCGCAACGAGATGCTGGGGCGCGTCGCGGCGATGAAGGCGTCGGGTGTGCAGTTCGTGACCCTGCTCGCACTGTCCGATGAAGGCGCCCCCGCCTACGACCGGGACCATGCCGCGGCTCTCGCAGCCCTGGGCGCACCGGCGTTCGCCTGTACGCCGGACCTGTTTCCGGACGTGATGGCGGCCGCGCTGGAGAAACGGCCGCTGCCTATACCGGACATGGCGGAGCAACGGTGACCGATGCACCGGGAGGACTTGCGTGGCACCTGGCTCCTCGTGCAAGGATCAGGTCATCGCTCGATCGCCCGCGACGCGCGTGACATCGAGGCCGTGTGCCCGGATGTCCCCGTCCGTATGGGAAGGTCCCCTCCTTGTCTGCTGTGTTCGCCCTGCCTGCCGCCGTGCGCCTGCCGCGCACGGTAGCCGCGCGGCGCGCACTGCTGGCCGGGCTCTTCCTGGTGGGCTTCGTCGCCCTCGGCTTCGCCTTCGGTCCCGGCGCCCATGCCGACGACCGCACGAGCGCACCGGCCCTGACCGGGGAGGCTTCCCCGGCCCCGGCCGAGGCGTCCCTCCCGGACCGGGCCGCCACCCGGACCGGGTCGGCCGACCGGCTGTCCGGCTCCAAGACCGCACTCGAGCGGCAGGGCCAGGCAAGCCGGGAGGAGATCGCCGACGGTACGCACGACGCGTCCGCCGCGGTGGCCGAGGCCGTAGAGCCCGCCGCCGAGCAGACCGCGCCGGTCACCGGCCGGATCACCGAGCCGGTGAGCCGGATCGTGCGGGAGGTCGGGGACTCGGCCGGAGCCGCGCTGCCCGTAGACCTCCCGGCCGGTGAGCACGCGAACCGTCCCGGCGACGGCGCGGACCGGCAGCACGGCCGTACGCCGCAGGGCGTGCACCCGTCCGGTCAGCCGCGGTGCTCCGCGCCGGCCGACGGCGCCGCCTCGGCCCGGCTCGCGCACCTCTCCGACGGCCCGCACAAGCCGGCCGCCGAACAGCCCGTGACCGCCGTTCACGAGCAGCGGGACCCGGGCCACCAGGGCCTTCCGGGCCAGCTTCCGCAGGGCCAGGCATCGCCGGCCTCGCACACCGCCGGTGACGGCCACGGCCCCCGTGGTGGGGACCAGCACGCCGCCACCCCGGCGGACTTCATGAGCCTCCGGCTGCTGCCGGGTGGCGTTCGCACGGCCGATGGCGCTCCGACGCGCATGCGGGCCGAAGAAATCCTCGAATTCCCGGGCTAGGGCAGACCGCTCCGCGTCTGTAACTGGACCTGCCGCGCGGGGGCGGGACAGGTCTGCCCTTAAACCCCTCCTGAATTCGAAGGACTTCATCTCCATGCGCTCGAACATCCGCCGTTCCATCGTCGTCGCCGCTGCCGCCACCGGCCTGTGGGCCCTGGGCTCCGTCGCCGCCAACGCCGCCGAGCTGCCCGCCGTCCCGGACCTGCCCGCCACCGGCACGGTGACCGACACCGCGAACAAGACCGTCACGGACGCCACCGGCACCGCCCAGAAGACGGCCGGCGACGTGGCCGGCAAGGCGACCGGCACCCTCGGCGGCGGCCTGCCGACCCAGGACCTGCCCACCGGCAAGCTCGGTGACGTCACCGGCGCCGTGGACGGTGTGCAGAAGCTGGCCGGCGGCGCGGACCTGCCGAAGACCGGCGCCGTGCAGAAGGCCGCCGACCTCAAGCAGGCCAAGAAGGCCGCCAAGTCCGCCCAGAAGGCCGCCAAGAAGGCCGCGAAGAAGGCCGACCTCGGCCAGCTCGGCCGCCTCACGGACGGCAAGCTGCCCTCCGTTCCGTCGCTGCCCGCGACCCCGGGCGTCCCCTCCGCCGGCCTGCCCGAGGTGCCGCAGACCCCCGAGCTGCCCAAGACCCCCGAGCTGCCCAAGGCTCCCGGCTCCGCCGACAACCTGCTGGCCGCGCTCGCCGGTGCGGGTGTCCGTCCCGAGCAGCTGACGAAGCAGGCCCAGGGCGCGCTGGCCACCGTCCGCCCGGTCGTCGACAGCACGGCCGCCGACGTGCTGCCGCCCGTCGCCCAGCGGATCGTCGTCAAGGTCGTGCCGGTCGCCCAGGGTGCGGTCGGCGGTGCCGGTCGGCTCGCCGGTGACGCGGGCGCCCAGGCGACCCCGTTCGTGACCGTCGTCGGCGGCCAGGCGCAGCTGTTCGTGCAGGGCACCGCCGCCGACGCGGTGCCGTTCGCGAAGGGTGCGGCCACCGACGCGGTCGCCTTCGCGCAGGGCAAGGCCACCGGCGCGGTGCCGTTCGCGCAGGGCAAGGCCACCGGCGCCGTCGCGTTCGCCCAGGGCGCGGCGACCGACGCCACCCCGTTCGCGCAGGGCCTGGCCGCCGTGGTCGTGACCGACGCGCAGGGCACCGCCACCGAGGCCGCCGCCGGCGTGCAGGGCCTGACCCCGGTCAAGTCCCTGCCCGCCGACGTGTCCGACGTCGCCGCCGTGCCGGCCGTGCCCGCCGTGCCGGCTGCGCCCGCCGTTCCGGCCGTGCCCGCCGACCTGTCCGACGTGGCCGCCGTGCCGGCCGTGCCCGCCGACCTCGCCGACCTGACCAACGCCGCCAACGTCCCGGCGCTGCCGGTCCTCCCGGTCCAGGCCGTCTGACCCGTCGGCCGACCAGGCCGACACCACCGGCTCGTCGGCTGCGGCGGCGGCCGACGCCGGATCACCCATGAACAGCCGGGCGGACCTCTGTGGGGGAGGACCGCCCGGCCTTGGTGTTTGTATGCGCGAGAGCGCGCCGACTTGGCCGGCCGGGGGTGGGGCGGGTGCCCTAGGGGGCGGTCGAACGCATCCTGTAGGGGAAGCGAGGGCCCCCTGTGAGGCCACAACGTGGTGGTGCAGGGCGGCATTCCCGTGTTCACCCGGTGCACGAGCACGAGCCGCGGGCCACGACCCACGAGCCGCAACCCCCAAGCCACGACCCACGCAGCGCGACTCGCGAAGCACAGGCCACCATCCGCGGGCCGCAACCCCCAAGCCGGCGCATCCGCCGATTGGCCGGCCGGCTCTATGAGTTGGGTACTCGTAGTCGTTCCCAGCTGACTCGGCCGGGGAGGCCGTCGGCGTCCTTGCCGCGGAAGCCGAGCTTGCGTTGCCAGGAGGCGTACGACTTGCGGTGTGCCTCGCTCCACTCGGGGCCCGGGCGGCCCCTGTAGTGGCCGCAGCCCTCGGCCGCCAGCCGCTCGCCCATCGCCGCGATCACGGGGCTCGGCGCCCCCGGCCGGAAGAAGTCGCGGCCGGGGAACGGCTCGTACGGCGGATGCCGGGGCCTGGGCGGGACCCCCGGCTGTCCTGTCCCGTCACCACGGCCGTCACCAGGGCCGTCACCAGGGCCGCCACCGGCACTGCCACCGCGGCCGCCACCGGAGCCGCCACTGGAGCTGTCACCGGAGCCGTCGCCCGAACCGCCGCCGGAACCGCCCCCCACGCCGCCGCCGCCCGGCCCCGCGCCGCCCGGGGCGTCGTTGCCCGTATCGGGTTCGCCCTCCGGTGCCTTCGCCAGCCGCCGCTTGATCCGTTCCCGCATCCGGTCCATCACGATGCCGCGCGGATCGACCTTCCCCGGCTGCCACTCCTTGTGCCCGATCACCGAGCGCTCGCTCCAGCCGTGGGCCCGGCAGATCGCCGCCGCCACCTTCTCGATCGCGAGCTGCTGCTCCTTCGGCCACGGGTCCCGGCCGTCACCGAGGTTGATGCACTCAAAGCCGTAGAAGTGCCGATTGCCGTCGGCGTCCGCGGCGTCGTCCTTCGGCAGCGGGTGCTCCTCGGCGATCACCGCCTCCAGCACGTCGCGGTCGCCGAGTCCGGCGTGGTTGGCGCGGCCGTTGCCGACGAGATGGATCTCGCCCCGCTTGTCGATCACGCCGTGGCAGAGCGGTCCCGGAAGGTCGGGGTGCCCGTCGTAGCACAGGTCCACCGAGGCATCGAGGCCCTCGGTGACGGTGTGGTGGACCATCACCCCGTGCATCGGGCCCCATCTGCCCTTCGCGTTGCGGTGGTGCCGGCGCCAGTCGCGGACCTCGTGGACGACCAGGCCCTCGGCGCGCAGCGCCGCCAGCAGCTTCCCCGCGGTCAGCGGTGTGGCCATCAGCCGGCTCCGCCCTCGTCGACCGCGGCTTCGGCCGCGGCGGTGGTCTGCGACCTGCTGGGCGCCGGCTGCGCCGGGTCGCCCGCCGTGCCGGACGCGTCGTACCCGGCCCCGGACGTCTCGTCCGCCGGGTGGCCCGCCTGCTCCTGCGCCCGCGCCTCGTCCTCCGCGGCCAGCGCGTCGTCGTCCGCGGCCGGGATGTCCGCCGCCAGTGGACGGAAGGCCCGCCGCAGATCGGGTTCGGCCTGCTCGCCCGCCACCCACGCCAGCGGCGCGAAGTGCACCTCGATGCCGGACGGGGGCTCGAGCAGCGGACGGCGCGCCGCGTCCGTGGGCCACTCCACCTGGCCGGTGGCAGTACGGGCCGGGATCAGCCAGTAGTCGCCGGTGCGGTAGGTGCCGCGGGGCGCGAAGTACACCTCCACACCGTCCTCCAGCGGCAGCCACTCGCCCTCCTCGACCGGCAGCGCACCGTGCCGGAGCCGCTCGCCCCGCGCACCGCGCCCGACGCTCTTGCGGCCGCCCTCGTGGTGGTCCCAGCGGCGCAGGAACGGATGCAGCTCCGGCCGGCGCCCGACGCCGGCCGCCGGCTCGTCGGACAGCCGCACCCGGCGGCCCGGCAGGTCCAGCTCCTCCACCCGCAGCAGCGGCGCCGCCTCACCGCGGCTGCTGTAGGCGGTGTCCACGAACTCGACCCGGTCGCCGACGTTCAGATCCAGCCTGTCGTCGCCGCCCAGCGTCGCCAGCGCCACCCAGGTGCCGTCGAGTTCGTCGACCGGGAAGGTGACGGACCCGTTCTCCCTGGACCACTTGAAGGTGGCGTCCTTCGCGCCGCCGCCGTCGTGCACCTCGACCCGGTAGAGCTGGTTCTCCGGGCCCCGGTAGCGGGCGTCCGGGGCGACCAGACAGGGCTCGTCGTCGGCGTGGTCCGGGCGCTCGCTGCGCGCCGCGAGACCGGAGCCGGGAGCGGTCCGCTTCCGCGCCCAGTCGGCGAAGGCCTTGCGGATGTCCTTGATCGGCGGGGTGTGGTCCTCGATGCCCAGCTCCGCCGCGGGCAGCGGCAGCACCTGCCACACCACCTTCGTACGGGCCGCGGTGTCCGGCAGCGCCGAGCCCAGCGCCACCTCGCGCAGCGCCGGGTCCTCGGCGGCGGTGACCACCCGCTCCCACACCTTCAGATACGCCAGGTACGGGAAGGCGCTGGGCAGCCGGTCGGCCGGCCGCTCCGGGTCCCGGAAGCCGTCGGGCTGGTCCCAGTACGTCCAGGTGGTGGGCGGCGCGGCCGGTCCGCCGGCGCCGTCCGACTCGTCCTTGCCGTCGTCGTCGGCCGCGCCGTGCGCGGGCACCGGCACGCCGGGCCGCGGCCGGGTGGCCTCGCACAGGATGCCGTCGACGTAGTAGCGGCCGCCGCCGATGACCAGGTCGTCCAGGTCGCGGCCGCCGCCCCGCAGGGCGATCTTGAAGCCGGTGGCGCCGCTCGGGCCGCCGTGCTCGCCGATCAGGTCGGCGGCGAGCGTACGGGCCTGGAACAGCTGGATCGCGGTCTGCTCGTTGGCGTCCGCGTCCAGCTGTACGCGGCCCTGCTGGGCGACGACCGCGGAGTAGTGACGCTCCGGCCGGTGGGTCAGGCGCGAGAGATCAGCGTGCATGGAAGGGGTCCCCCTCGTACGGGATGCTCAAAAGGTCGGCGGTCGTCTCACGGCAAGGGCGCCGGGTGCGCCCGCGGTTCACGTCACGGACGGGCGGGCGGTCCACCGCGTGCGCGGGCGGGGTGCTCATGTCACGAACACCACCCCCGCGTCGCTGCCCGCCGGTGTGTACTCCGCCAGCCGGGCCCGCAGGCTGTCCTCGCGCTGCGGCTGGTACAGGTCGTGGTAGGCGCCCATCTCGGCGCCGTCCTCCGCGCCGCGCCGGATCTCCGGCGCGCAGCCGTCCGCCAACTGCCCGTACCAGGGCGTGCCGTAGCGCTCGCCGCGCAGCAGCGGCCGCACCCGCGCGGCGTCCGTGGGGCCCGCCAGGTCCGGCTGGCAGCGGTGGCGGCGCGGGGTGCGCGACCCCGGCGGTACGTAACTGAACCGCAGACAGCCGACACCGCGCCGGGCGACGTGCAGCCGGCCGGTGAAGACGCTGTTCTCGGCGAGCCGCACGGCGTGGGTGCGCACTTCGCCGATGACGGTGGTGCGGTGCGCGTACAGCACCGCGTGCGCATGCCGGCAGTCCGGCGCCGACAGTGCCTCGCGGTCGGACCCGGTGGCGTCCAGGATGCTGTCGCGCAGATGGATCGGCAGCGGATCGGTGCCCACTTCGTCGCCGATCACCTCGATGGTGCCCAGGATCGTCCGGTCGATCTCCACGCACGCCGTCGTACGGTCCAGCACCAGGCTCGGCTCCTCGGGGGAGTGCGGAGCGCACTCCGGCTCCAGCGACCAGCCCGGTACGAGCGTGCAGTGCCGCAGCACCAGCGCCCCCATCGGGCCGGTGACGTTCAGCCCGCGCCCGGTGACCAGCAGCCCGTCCAGCACCATCCGCGGCCGCTCGCCGACCGCGCAATCGGACTCCTGCGCCCGGATGTTGAGCGCGTCGGGCCGGTTGCTGTACCAGTCGAGCAGCCGGATGACGGGCCGGGTGCCCTCGGCGGCGCGCAGCTGAAGCCGGTCGCCGGGATCCAGGTCGAAGTCCAGCTGTTCCTGGTAGGCGCCGCTGTGGGTGATCTCGATGATCCCCTCGGGGCCGCACCGCCCGGACCGCCGGTCGTGCTGCCACGCCGCATAGGCGTCCATGATTCGCTGGAAGGCCTGGCCCGGCCCGACCCGGTAGACCGCGGCGTCGGGGGCGGTCGGGCGCTCCCGCTCGTACTCGCCGCCGCCCAGTTCGTCGCCGAATCCGTAGTGGTAGTCCACCCATACGCCCTGCCGGGGCGCCGAGCGCGCACCGAACGCCATCCGGCCCAGCTCCGGATCGACCGCGACCTGCCCGCGCTTGGGCCGGTAGCGCCAGTCGCCGAGGTCGGCGACGACGATGTCGGCGAGCGGGACCGGGGTGTCGTGCCCGTCGCGGCGGATGGTGAAGCTCTTGCCCGGCCCGTAGTAGTCCGCGAGCCGGTCGTGCAGCTGCCGGCGCCGGATCGCCGCCGGCACGTTGTCGAGGGTGGCGATGTGCGTCGCGGACGGCTCCGGTTCCGGGCGGGTCACCAGCGGGGTGTCGTTGCCCAGGATGGAGAACGTGTAGAGGTTGCGGGCCCGGTCGATGCAGTACGCCGGCGCCCCGGTCACCGCGTACGGCTTCAGCCGCCACACGAACAGGCCGACCCCGGCCGGGGTGTGACCGCCCTGCGTGTGACGGGAGTCGGCCCTGCGCACGTCCACCGAACGGGCCACCGTCGAGAACGGCCCGCCGGCCAGATCGAGCGCCGCACCGTCGCGCAGGTCCACCAGCCGCCCGCGCCCGCCCCGCCGCGCGTTGACCGCCTCGGTGCCCGACCCGTACAGCTTCACCGGCTGCTGGTGCGCCAGGAGCCGGGAGAACTCCACCGCCCGCGCCGGCCAGCCCGCCACCGACTCCGACAGCTCCTCCAGCAGCGCCAGGGTGCCCTTGCGCCGCCGGTTGCCGACCGTCGCCGCCACATCGCGGCGCGGTGCCAGCGCCTCGGCCAGCCGCCGCCGCGAGGAGTCCGGCAGCCCGCCGTCGCGCAGCCCGCCGGCCAGCACCCGCTCGTAGCCGGGCAGCGGGCGGTAGCCCACCAGGTCGCCGAGGTAGGGCAGCACCCACTCGGCGGCGCTCTCCACGAACCAGTCGTCGTAACTCTGGGCGACCCCGTCGCGCACCCGGTCCACCTGCTCGGCGATCACGGCCAGCAGCGCACGCAGCGGCTCGCCGTCTTCCGCGTCGCGCAGCCGGTGCCACTGCGGAAGCAGCTCCGCGAGCCCGTCCGGCTCCCTGGTCGTACTCATCGGGTTACCTCCGTGAGGATCAGCGTGTCCGCGACCCGCGGCGAGAACAGCGCCAGCTGCGCCGGGCGGATACCGCGGAAGACGCAGACCGCGCGGCCCTTCGCCAGCGGCCGGGTGTCGGTGATGTCGGGGTTCAGGCGCAGCAGCTCGGCCAGCGGGATGCCGTGGCGGGCGGCGACGGCGGTGAGCGTCTCGCCGCCGTCCGCCGTCACCTCGTGGATCCGCTCGTCGTACGCGGCGAGCCGGGACGGCACCGAAGTGCCCGGCGGATCGCCGAACTGCTCGGACAGCGCCGCGAGTTCGGTGGGGGAGACGGACGCCGGGACGCCGGTGAAGGCGTCCACGTCGACGTAGTCCACCCCCGGTACCGACTGGGCGGCGGCCAGCACCTCCGACAGCCGCGCCGGCTGCCCCAGCTCCCGCCCGTCATAGCCCAGCCGGTCCAGCACCGCCCGCCGCACCCGCGGTTCCACCAGCGGCCACGCATGATCCGCCGCCACCTTCACCTTCGCCACGCACAGCAGCAGCACCGGCTCGCGCACATCCACCCGGACCGGCAGCCGGGCGTCGCCGTACTCGGCCAACGAGGACCGCAGCGCCCGCAGCACCTCCGCGTCCGGCGCGATCGGGATGTCGTCCACCCCGGCCACCGTCACATGCAGCACCTTGCGCCGCCCGTCGAAGAGTTCGCGGGCCGAGGCCCGGCCGATGCCGGCCCGGGAGCGCGCGAAGTCCTCGTAGTCGGCGAGCGAGACCAGCCGGTCCAGCGCGGAGACCGACAGCGGGACGGTGCGCCGGGTCAGCCCGGGGCCGTCGGCGTCCGCGCCGCCGCTCGCCGGCTGCGGATTGGTCACGCCGGTCACGCCCAGCGGCCGCGTCACCGCCTGGGTGATCCGGTTCGCCGCGACGTTCGCCGCCCGCCCGGTGCCGAAGCGGTAACGGGCCCGGACGTTGTCGTGGCCGGTCGGCAGCCGGGCGCCGTGCACCCCGTCGCCGAACGTCACCGTCGTACGGCCTGCGCCGTTGCGCTCCGCGCCGCCGCCGGCGCTCGTCCCCACCACATACACCCGCTCCCGCGGCCCGCGCCCGGCCAGGCTGTCCACCGGATGCCACAGCAGCCCGTCGACCCGCACCTGGAGCTCCGGGGTGGCGCCCAGCGGACTGTCGTCCGGCAGCCACGTCAGCGGCGACTGCCACAGCGCGAACGTCTGGTTGGCGCGGGTCGCGTCCCCGCTGCCGATGGCCTCGTCGCGGCTCTCCCCGTGCGACGCGGGCACGACGTTGCCCTGGATGCGGACCGTCTCCCGCCGGTAGCGGTAGGCCAGATCGGCGGTGAGGGTCAGCACCGTGTGCACGTGGTCGCCCGGCAGGTCGGCGTCCAGCCGCTGGTCCACCGAGGCGATCACGGCGAGTTCGGTGGCGCGCAGCCCGGCACCGCCCGCGAGCCCCGGGATGTCGCTGCGCTCACCGGAGACGACGATCCGCCGCCCCGGCAGCAACCCGTCGTACAGCTCGGCGAGCTCCAGCTCGTTGCCGTGCACGTCCTCGCCCAGCGGCTCGTCCGCCATCCGCAGCGGCTCACCGCCCGCGTGCACGGTGGTGTCGCGGATCGCGGACAGCACCACGTCGTGCTCGTCCAGCCAGGGGTCGGCCAGCGTCAGTTCGGTGCCGCGCCCGGTGATGCCGAAGTTGGTGTACGCGGCGGTGCGCACCGCCGTCACCCGGGTGGTGACGAACGCCAGCTTCTTGTCGCCCGGTATGCCGTCCGGCCCGTCCGCGCCCTTACGGGGACGCCGGACGGCGACCCAGCTGCCGACCGTGATGCCGTCCTGCACCGAATCCAGCGCCAGCACATGGCGGTCGGCGGGCGCGGGGACCGTGGCGATGCCGATCTCCACGGCGGGCGGTTCGCTGCCCGGTGTGCGCCGCACCGTGACCTCGTACTCGCCGTGCCGGATCTGCCGCTGCTCGCCCGGCTCGAGATGCCAGGTCTTCGTCTCGCCGTTGTGCACCGCGACCTCGATCCGGCCCTCCTCGTCCGGCCGCGCCACGAACAGGGTCCGCTCGGGCAGACCGGGCAGCAGCCGGGCGGTGATCCCCGACTCCTGCGAATCGGTCGGGCGGCGGCCCAGCCAGCTCAGGTCGTGGTCCTGGCCGGTGCGCGTGGACAGCTCGACGCGGCCGGGCCCGAGGTCGAAGGGCTCGTCGGACGGCAGGTTCACGGCGCGCTGCGCGGAACTGCCGGTGTTCTCGACGTGCTGGAACTCGGCCTTGACCGGCACCTTGCCGGCCGTGTCGAACACGATCCGCATGCTGGTCAGCGCGCCGCCGGTCAGCGGCCAGTCCGACTGCCGGATCACCCGGCCCTTGTCGTCCTGCACGGGCTTGAGCGGCGCGGTCGACCCGAACGGCGCGGCGCTCACCCGCATCGCCAGCAGCTCCCGCAGCGCGCCCCGCCCCGTGGGCGCCGCCTGCCGCCACGCCGCGTACATCCCGTCGGCGAGCCGCGGATCCAGCGCGGACAGCAGCCGCGCGGTCAGATCCGAACCGGGAGCGAAGAGCCGGCCGGGGTCGCGGAAGGCGGCCCCCGCACCGGACGGCGGAGGGACCACGCGGGTGCGCAGGGCGGGGAGGACGGCGGCGAGGGCCCGCAGCGCCGGTGCGCCCCGCCCCTGCGCGGACTTCGGCTTCGGCGCGGTGGGCACCGTACGCGCCGGCTCCAGATCCCCGGCCCGCTCCCGCAGCTCCCCGACCACCGCCTCCAACCGCTCGAACCAGGCCGCGACCTCCTCGTACGGCGCGGCCAGCGCCTGCGCCTCGGCCAGCCGCTCGTGCGGCCCGGTGAGCCGCTCGGCGAAGGCGGCCGGGGAGGAACCGGCCGCCCCGTCCAGGTCCTTGCGCAGCGGGGCCAGCACCTGGACGTCGAACGTGTCGATCAGCTTGCTGACCGGCCGCGGGTTCGGCGTCTGCGGGGTGGGCGGACCGGGCTCGTCCGGATCGTCCGGGTCACCGCCGTCGGGCGGCTCGGTGATCCACTGCCGCAGCTCGTCGACCAGCTCCTTCAGGGTGGGCGGCGCGGACCGCGGCAGCCCGATCGCGGTGCGGTCCTCGTCCCGGTCGATCCGCACCTTCGCGACCGGCAGCAGCAGCTGCCGGTCCCCGCCGAAGTCGAAGAGCAGCTGGTCACCGGTCTGCAGGGAGGTGTTCGTGCCCGCCACGTACAGCTCCGAGCGCTGGGCGAGGTCCTCGGCGACCAGCAGGGCCGGCCGCCGCCTGCGCACCTTCAGCTCGTTCCACGCCCAGCGCGCGGTCAGCTCCTCGTCCGTCTCGAAGGTCTGCGAGTCCTCGCCGGTGGCGGCGGGCACACTGTGGCTGCGCGCGCCGCGCGGGACGACCACCGACGGGTCCTCGGCGCGCGGATCCTTGTCGAGGGTGTACGCGAGGTGGGTGTCGGCGGCGACGCCCGGCCGCGGCCGGTGCCCGACCAGCCGCCCCAGCAGGGCCAGCGACCGGTGCTCGTTGGCGGTCCGCAGATAGCCCTCCTGCGCGATCCGCTCGCCGTGGAAGGTCAGTACGTCACCGAGCACCGCCCAGGCGTCCAGCAGCCCGATCGCCGGATCGTCCGGCGTGCGCACGGTCAGGCCGCGCAGCGCCGGGTAGGCGGGCGAGGCGAGCCGGTCGAGCATCGCGGCGAGGAAGCCGCCGTAGTCGTCGACGCGGTAGTCCAGGGCCGGGCGGCCCGGCGGGTTGTAGAGGGCGTCGGGGGCGCGGCGCTCGTCGTGACCGCCCATCCCCCCGTCGCAGCCGCATCCGCAGGTGCTCATCGGGCACTCCCCAACTCAATGGTCAGCCGGCCGTTCTCGGGCCGCTCCGGGTCGTTGTCGCACACGGCGATCTCCAGCGGGCCGAGCCGCAGCACACCGTCCTCGAGCGCGCGGTCGTCGAGGTGTTCCTCGTGGACCAGCCGCTTCAGGCGGGTCACCCGTACGCTCAGCACGCCGGGGACGGCCGCGGCCACCGCCGTGAGGCGGCTGAGCCGCACCGGCTCCCCGAACGTCAGCGCGTCCGGATGGAAGAAGCCCAGACCGCCCCCCGGCAGCCGCCGACTGCCCAGCACCCGCGTCAACTCGGCCAGGATCTGGCCGTGTTGGTGGCCGGGGGCCGCACATACCTCGATCCCCAGATCGACCGGCACCGTCCGGGCCGGTTCGACGACCAGGTCGTGACCGATCCGCCGGTAGCTCTCCAGCGCGTACGCGACGGAGTCCAGCAGCCGGCGGCTCGGCTCGCCGGTCCGCACCGCGTCGACGGCCACATGCGCCTCCTGGACGCTGCCGGTCCAGCGGATCTCGGCCGCGGCCCGCTGCACACCCGGCAGCGCCGACGCCAGCTCCGCGTAGTCGGCGGCGGTCACCGCCCGCAGCCGGGTCCGCTTCAGGTCGAGCGGCGCGAGCTGCCGCACCTGCTCGACGGGTTCGGGCTCCGTACCGCCGGTGGCGGGCAGGGGGTTGCGGACGCCGGCGACCGGCAGGGGCGCGGCGGCGTCCGAGTCCTTGGCACTCCGGTCGAGCACGAGGTGGTTGATGGCCTCGGCGCCGACATTGCCCGCCGTGCCACCGCCCAGCCGGTAGTGCAGGGCCAGCCGGCTGCCGGGCCCGGGCCGGGCCCCGTAGCGCCCGTCGCCGAAACGCAGCGCGAGTCGCCCGTCGTCCTGGAGCTCACCGACGAAGTGCCGGTCGCGGGGGCCGCTGTCGAGCAGGTCGCGGCGCGGCAGCCAGGTCCGCTCCCCGTCGTCGAGACGTACCGCGGGCAGCGCGGCCCGCGGATCGGGCAGCTGGGTGGCCGCCGGTCCGTGCAGCACCGGCTCGTCCGGGTCCAGCCCCACGGCGTACGCCGGGCCCCAGCTGTGCGCGATCTCCCAGGCGATCCGCCGGTCCAGCACCGTACCGGCCCGGGCCCGCGCGCTCAGCACCTCCAGCCGCCGCAGCTTGGCCGCCAGCAGCTCGTCGGCACGGTGCAGCAGCTCCCGCAGGGCCCGCACCGGGTGGCGGCGCAGTTCGAGGCGTTCGAGGGTCTTCAGGCCGAACACCACGGTCAGCTCGGTGATCTCGTCCTCCGCCAGCCCGTCGTGGTCGCGGGCGCTGCGCCACAGTTCGACGAGCCGGTCCCGCACCCGCTCCCGTATCGCCGCCAGCCGGTCGGCCTGCCCCGCCGCCACCTGCGCGGGCTGCGGGAACGGCACGGTCTGGGCGACGGGGGAGCGGTGCAGCACCGGCCTGAAGCGCGGCACGACGCCCGGGTAGACGGACTGCGCGAGCAGCGTGCGCAGCGCCTCGGCCTGGGCGTGGACGGTGCCCGGCACCACTCGTTCACGCCGCTGCCCGGCCGGCTCCAGCCCGAGCCCGGCCCGCACGGTCGCCTCCTCGCCGACGACGGTGAACAGCTCCCGGATGTCGTCGGGGGAGAGCGGCTGATGGCAACCGGTCTTCTCCAGCAGGGCGTTGATCGTGGCCGCGGTGGCGTTGCCGTCGTCCTTGCGGTCGCCGCAGCCGAAGGCGGGCGGGTCGCAGGAGCCGAGGACGGCGGGGACGGGCGGGACGGTGACGGTCTCGGGGACACCCTCGTCGGTACCGCCGAAGACCAGCGACCGCCCGTGGTCGACCAGCACGACATTGCCGCGCGCTACGCTCACGTCGTCGACGGGCGCGCAGTCGGGCCCGCCCCGGGTGGACAGCGTCAGCGGGAACGCCAGCGCGTCCTCGGGCGCCCAGGTGACCTCCAGCACCGGCTGGTCGTCGAGCCGGTCGACGGCCGGGGTGACGGAGGCGAGGCGGACGGTCTGCCGGTGGGTGGGGTCCTGGTCGCCGGGCGTTCCGGTACGCGGCCCCTTGACCTCCTCGAACAGCAGCAGGTCTCCGGGGGAGAGGCGCAGGGTGCGGGTCTTGCACTCCGCGTCGCCGTCCGCCCACTCGTCGCGCAGCGTCGCGCCGGTGGCCCCCTTCGGCAGGGCGCGGACCTCGCCGCCCCAGGTCCACAGCCGGACGGCGTTGTGCTCGGGCCGCACCACCAGGGGTGTGGCGGCGACCGGCTCGAAGACCTCCACCGCACCGCGCTCGTCGAGCACCGCCAGGTCCCGGTCGTCGATGACGCTGCCGATCTCCGGCCGGTCGCGCGGCCCGAACGTCCTGGTGTCGACGGCCGCGAACCGGAACTCGCCCGGCAGCAGCGTCAGTTCCTCCGCCGCCTCCAGCGACACGAACGCCCGCGCGCTGCACCCGTCGTGCATCGGATAGTCGATCAGCCGGACGTGCCGCCGTACGGACACCCGCCGCCGGGCCGTGTCGAGATACGCCTCCGTGGCCACCGCGTCCTGCTGATAACTGATCTGGTCGGCGGTGTGGGCGAGCAGCTCGACCAGCGTCATCCCCAGGTCCGCCGGACTGCGCTCGACCCAGTCGGGAGTGGTCAGCCGCAGCCGGTCCAGCACAAGCCGGCGCAGGGTGTCGTAGTCGCGGGCCGTGTAGTCGATGACGGGCGCCGGCCGGAAGGTGTCCGGGCAGTCGCCCGGCCCGATGCCGCCGTCCTCGTCCGCGCAGTCGAAGGGACTCGGGCAATCGGGCCGGAAGGAGAACTCCTGGCTGAAGTAGCGCTGGTCGAAGCCCTCGTACGGCTCGGTGCCGGGCCGCCCGTAGGGATCGGTCCCGACGAGGGAGAGGCGGTAGCGCGACGTGTCCCCGGCCCGGTCCAGCGTCACCAGCAGCCGGTCGTCGAGCTCGGGATCCTCCTCCCGCTCGACGCGGACCTCCAGGGCCTCCAGGTCGGTGACCCGCCGCCCACCGTCAATACGGACGTTCTCCGGCCGCAGCCCGTGCGGCGCCTTGCCGAGAAAGGTGACGGTCAGCGTCACCCCGTCGTCGGCGACCTCCACCGCGTCGACGCCGTTGAGCCGCGCCGCCCTGACCCGCCCACGGCGACCCTCCCCGGTACCCGCCAACTCGCCTGCTATCGCGCCCTGTTGCTGCTGGCTCATCCCTCGCCCCGCCCCTCGAACACCTCATCGCGCCGGCTCGCGGTGGAGCGCACCACATAGCGCAGATACACCCGTACGACGTTCTCCTCGCTCACCACGTCCAGCGACTCGACCTCGATGAGGTCCCCCAGCCACCGCTGCAACGACGCCTGCACCGACAGCTCCACCGCCGACGCCAACTCCGGGCTGTTCGGCGTGAACACGAGATCCAGCAGCCCGCACCCGAAATCCGGCCGCATCACCCGCTCGCCCGGGCTGGTGAACAACAACTGCTCGATCAGGTCCCGCACATGGTCGTCGTGGTCGGCGTGCGCGGTGCGCCCCCGCCGGTCGATCCGGAACGGAAACGCGATCTCGGTACGTACCCTCTTCGCAGCCCTCATCGGCTGGACACCCCCTGGCCCTGATGGACGGACGTCACGACCGGTGGGCCCTGCGGCACCAGCCCGGCGCTGAAACACATCGCCGCCGTGGTGTCCAGCAGCACCGGCACCCCGTCGACGCGTACGGCGTGATTCCCGACGTCCGCCGTCCACCGCACGCTCGTGCACGGCTGCGGACACCCGCCGACGCGGTGCGTACATCCACTGACCGTGAAAAGGCCCGCGGCGGTGGCCACCGGCGCGTCATCGATCCGCACACCGCCGTGCGCGCCCGCGGAACCCGCGGACAGCACGCGCCCGCCATGCGGACAACTGATCGCGGTCCCGCCGTGCACGAGATTCCCGCTCGCCATCTCCCTGCCCCCTCCCCGTATGCCTTGTATGCCTCTATGCCTCTATGCCTCTATGCCTTTTATGCCTTCTGCTTCAGCGCTTCCTGGGCACCGTCAGCCGGCCGTCGTTGATATCGACCTGATCCCCGACCAGCGAAATCGAGGCGCCATGCCCGTTGTTGATATGCACACCCGTCGCATCGATCTTCACGTACGCCCCGCCGGGCGCCTCCAGCAAAATCCCATTGGTGGGCACATCCGACATCACAATCTTGTGCTTCTTCGGCGTCTGAATAACCACGGGATGCGCCGTCGGGGGATCGGTCTGCGCATCCTCCGGCAATTCCTCCCGACTCCCGTACCAACACCCCACCCAAATTGGATAACTGGGCTCGCCCTGCTCGAACTCCACCCACACACCCGCCCCGACCGACGGCACGACCACCTGCCCCGCCTGCGGCCCGGTGAACGGAAAACACGGCAGCGCCCACGTCGACGGCTCATCACCGAGCACATCCGGAACCTGGACGATCAGCCGTCCTCGCCCCATCGGGTCGTTGTTGTCCACCACCCGGCCGCGGAACTTGCCGAGAAAGCGGTTGCTGGGTGCACCGGCCATTACTCAAATCTCCTGGTTTCAGCGAGCGCTGCTCTACGGGCTTGCGGGCCTACGGCCGTACGGTCCCGCTACGGGCGATCAGGCCCTCCCGCGAGAGGGTGAAATTCTGCTGGTACGACCCGGGGCGCAGATTGGTCGTCACACTCTTCACGTAGTAATCGCCGTCATACGTCACGCCAGCACCCCGCACCCCGACCAACTCCCTTGGCCGCAACACATATCCATGCCGATTGACGTCCAACGACCCCGACCCCGAAATGGCATCCGCAGACGTCGCCGCCCGTCCCAACGCCTCCGCCTTCGCGATCGCCTCATCCCGCTTCGCGGTCCCGCCCAACGTCTTCCGCTTCAGGGCGGGGGAAGCCCGCAGCCCCAGCGGCGGCCGCAACGGACTGATATCCGGCTGCGCGAGCAACGGCGCCCGCCGCGTCACCGGATCCTGCACCCGAGCCTGAGGCTCTTCCCTGGCCGTCCCGTCGTAAGCGAACGTCAACTGATCCACAGTCGAGTTCACATCCATATTCACGTTCAGGGCGTGCTGCCGCTGCCCAAGCCGCTGCTCGGGCCCCCAGAACGCCGTCGACTTCCCCGGCACGGGCCCAGGATCGAGATAGAACGTATAACCGTTCGCCCTCGCCAACTCATTCACATACTGCAGATCCGTCCCGACCTGGTAATCAACCCGCAACTGCTCCCGCGGCGGCTGCGGAATCTGCTCCCGAATGATCCGGGCATCGATCCCGTAATCCGCGTACTTCCCCAGAATCCGCTCGATCCGCTGCGAGGGCGCCAGATTCGGATACCGGTCCGCCCGCTCCTCCAGATCCATCAGCAGCGTGAGGTCTTCGCCGGTGATGGTGAGGGTCGTCTGCCCCGGCTGATTACTGGCCCCCACCTCCTGCCGCACGATCAACCCGTCCAGCAGCACGAAGGGGGTTCCCTTGATACTCACCGCCACAATCACCCGAGTCTTGGGATCGAAGAACCCCTCCGGCAGCAACCGATCAACGATCGCCCCCTTCTTCGTCAGATCGAACGCGATCTGAAAACCGCTCCGCTCACCCGCCGTACTCGTGATCTGCGCCGACAACAACGCCTCGGTCACTTCCTGCGGCACGGGCCGCGCCGACTTCGGCCCCATATACAACGACACGTGAATGGGCCCCCGCCCAACGGGCTGGTCGTCACCCATTGCGCACCCCCGGCCCGCCCATCCCCCCGGTGAACCCACCGGGCAGCGGCACGGCTATCTCCTCGCCGGGCTCATCCGTCAACTCCCGCGGATCGAGTGCGGGATTGGCATCAGCGATCCGCCACCACTGCCCCGGATCCCCGAAGTACCGCTGCCCCAGCTGATCCGGCCGCTCCCCGCTGCTGACGGTGTGCGCCACGGCCTCCTCGGCCGCATCCTCCAGCCGCGGCAACAACCGCCGCTTCGCATACCTCACCTCGGTCCCATCGGGCATGCGATGCACCCCGATCTCCACCCCGGCGTACCGACTGCTCCGCGGATACGGATGCGCCCCGGGAACATCATCCAAAGCCCGCTCATACGGCTCAATCACGTCTCAGATCCCCCTCCCACCAAGCCCGAGCGCCGCAAAACTCCCGCCCCGGGCGGCCCGCGCCAACTGCTCCTTCTGCGCCAGGTGCGCGAGGTACAACTCGGCCCCGCGGTGCCCGGCCGGCAGATCACTCACGGTCAGGATCTTCATCCCGATACTCAGCGAGGCCCTGATCGGATTGAGATTGACGTCGAACGCCGACTCATTCACCGACAACTCGGTGAGCCGCACGGGCATGACGCGCTTGCTCCCCCAGGTGAAGAGGGTAAGGGGCATCTCAATGGGACTGATCTCAATGGTCCCCTTCTTACTGAGATGCGAGGCGGCCCGAAGCTGCGCGGTGGTGGGCTGCACGAGCATTTCCAGCACGGCGAGCTGGGGGTGAATCCCGTCGGGCGCCGCTACGTCCAGTTGGTCGGTGGCATCGATCTCCGCGGTGAACTTCCATGTCTCCTGCGCCGGCCCTTTGAGCCTCAGTGCCTCGTTCCTATCGCCACCACTCCCGCCTCCGCCGCCGTCTCCCTCACCTCCGGCGGCTTGTGGCGCCACGGACCGCTCCAACGTGTCCGGGTTGAACTGCAGCACGATGATCCGCCGCGGCGTCCCGAGATCGGGATCGACGATGACGATGCCGGAACGGATGGGCTTGGGGATGTCGGCGTAGCGGGTCACTGGCGGGCCTCCCAGCGGCGTTGGAGATCTGTGTAGTCGTGGTCGGGGAAGGTCTCGGGGAAGGCATCGAGCATGACCCGCAACCTGGCCGCAGTGGTGTGCAGTTCGGTCGAGGCCAGCTGTACATCCGCGTAGAGGTACTGCCAGTGGGCAGTGCCCTTCGTTACGAGAAGAGCGTCCAGGTAACCGGCGTAGTCGAGATCGAGTTGCTCGATGCGGTGCAGACCCGCGTCGTAGAACCACACTTCGGGACTTGCGGTGTCGGTGACGCGCAGGCCCGTCACATCCCCTGAACCGCCGTGCGGCATGGTGTCGATGATGCGGAGCGAGTCCAGGACCTCCCGGTCGCCGACCTCCAAGGTCCAGTCTTCCGGCGGAAAGATGGTCTCGGCCATGGCCTGGTGAATGTGATTCAAACAGAACTCGCCCACGAGGCGTGGCCCGCTGGTCGAGCGCCAGACAGCGTGTATCTCATTCGGGCGGAAGAAGTTGCGTCGCAGAGGCTCCGGATCGATGTGGTGGTGTGCTGCGATGTTGGCGAGAACGGTATCGACGTCACTGTGCAGTTCGTCAATGGGCGCGAATCGGTGGTAACTCAGCCTAATAGCAGGTGAGTTCGCTAGCTGATCTATGGCGTGCCTGCAACGGGCCTCGAATGAGTCAGGTGTGGTCATGTCCGGTTGTCACTTCTTCCGAGAGTCTTTCTGGACACTCCAGTCGATTTCTCCGGCAGCTTCCAACTCGGTGAGTCTTTGCATGATTTCGGTTACCTTTTCCGGTGTGATGCCGTACCCCTTCTCCGTCGCTGCCTTGTCCAGGCGCTTTTTTACCTCGCCGAGATTGCGGTATACGGGGTGCGGGGCGGGGGCTTCCTTCCCGTCGCGTTTGACCTTTGGGCGGCCTCCGTCAGGGGTGACCCCAGCGATGGGGCGCATATTTCGATACGAGAGGTTGGACGAGAACCGAGGTGTGCCAAGCCGTCTGCGCAAAATGCCCTCGCCGGCCGAGTTGATGTGCAGCTTGTTCTTTTCGCTCGCCTGGGGCTTGGGGATGTCGAACTGGGCATAGCTGTCGGCCTGTTCGAGGCGTCGCCAGTGCGACCTGCTCCTGCCGGAGAGTTCCGGCTTCACCTTCCGGTATTTTCCGTAGGTCGATCGGATGTAGCTCGGGAATCCGGGGTAATCGTCGTGATCAAATTTCGCCACCGAGTCGTACCAGATCATCGGTGGACTACTCTTGTTGATTGCGGCGTACGCATCGCCCTCGATCTCGTCGTAGAACTTGAGATTCGTGCGCGAACTGCGTGCCGGTACCAGGTTGTTGCCGCCTGCGAGCCCACCGAGTGCTTCGGGTAGCAGGTGCATGCGCACCCACGCCGTCTTGTCGGTCATTCCGCTTCCGGTGACGGTTGCCCATCCCAGCGGCTGGTCGTCGTTGGCTTCGAGGGGAATCTCGCCCGTACGTTTCACCACCTGGCTCAGGAATTCCCCGTTCGCATGCTTGGTGGGGATGTTCTTCCCTGCCGCGACATTGAGGCTGTCATCGCGCCGCTTGGGGATGGATGGGTCGGGCAGCCCATGCGCGTCAAGGTAGTCTTTCCGGTCCTGCGGGTCCGTTATGCCCTCAATGACTTTTCCGGGCGGGTTCAACGTGGCCCAGACCGCGAAGTCCGGGTTACCGACCTTCTCCAGTGTGGTCAGCCGGAAGATCCTGCGTAGCGCGCTGAGCACCCAGCGGTGCCCCGACTGAGTGATGCCCGGCCTGATCAGTCGCTTCAGGATTGGATGGATCCGCCGCACCGCTTTACTGAGCCGTTCCCGCTTGGAGTCCTTGGATTCTTCCTTATTCTTGCGCCGGTTCTTGCTCTGCTTCTTGTGGTCTGTGCGGGTCTTCTTTTCGTCGCGCATTTTGTCGCGCTTTTTCTTGAACCTGTCCCAGAGCTTCTTGGCGCCGTTCTTGACGGCCTTGCCGACCTTGCTCTTGCGGAGCTTCTTGCCGAGGGCCTTGCCCGCGTTCTTGACCTTCTTGAGTGCGGACTTGACGGCCTTCTTGACCTTCTTCAAGGCCCGCCCCAGTGGCGACTTGGGCTTCTGCTTCTTGGGGCGCTTCGGGGCCTCGACCTCCTTCTTCTTCGGTGCCTTGTCGGGCGTCTGGTCCTTCTTGCTGCTGGGACCGTCCTTGCCGCGAGCCTTGTCCTGTTTGTTGTCCGGGCCGCCCTTGTCGGGCTGCTTTCCCGAGCCGTCCTTGTCCGGCGTCTTCGCCGAACTGTCCTTGTCGTGTCCCTTGATCGGGCCAGTCCCGTCCTTGGCGTGTTTCGCCTCCGCCTCGTCCTCCCGCTTCTTCTTCATCGGATCCGGGGTCTTGCTGGACGGGCGCCCGTCGGGATGCGTCTTCGGCTGATGCTTCGGCTGGCCGCCGCCCGGTGTGCGGTCCGTTGACGCGCCGGGGCGGCCGGGGACGCGAGGCCCCTTGGGCTTCGCAGGCCGGGCGGGCTTACGGAGGGCCTGGGCGGCCTTTCGGGCGGCGGCCTTGGCGGAGTTGACGGCCTTGCCGGCGGCCTTGCGGGCGCCCTTGCCGGTTTTCTTGAGGCCCGCGGTGATCTTCTGGGCTATGCCTTTGAGGCGTTTGCCGACGCCCTTGGTCGCCGACTGGAGACGGATGAGGAGGAAGTTGCTGATGAAGTCCAGCAACGCCACCACGCCCGCCGCCACCGCTTCGGCGAAGAGGCAGGCGGCCGGGCCGGCCTTGACGGCCTTGAGGTAGGCGAAGAACTTGCTGAAGGCGGAGAGGATGGAGCTGATGCTCTGCCAGGCCGCCATCAGCCCCTGGACGATCGTCAGGATCGCGCCCGCCGCGGGGACGATCATCGAGACGACCTTTTCGATGACCAGGGACGCGATCATCATCGGGAGGGACGCGATGATCGCGTCCCAGGCCATCTTGCCGATCTGCTTCAAGGACATACAGCCCTTGACCAGGACGTTGATGACGGCCTTGCCGAGGCCCAGGATGCCTTCGACCTTGGCGTCGAACCACTGCTTGACGGCCGTCTTGATGGCGCCCCAGAGGTGTTCCTGGATGCCCGTCTTGGCGGCGCTGCCGGCCTTCTTGAGCCAGCCGCCCGGGTCCGGGGCGATGTCGGCGACCAGGGCCGCGAACTTTCCGAGGGCCTCGATCGCGGCCTCGGCGAACTTGATCGCGGCGGTGATCACGGCCTGGAAGGCCTTGATGACGCCCTTGATGCCGGCTTCGAGGACGTCCAGGAGCTTGTTGAGACCCGCGGCGAGTGCGTCGAGGAACGTGTTGACGGCCTTCTTCAGACCCTCGGCCAGCTTGTTGACCGTGGCGATCGCGGCGTCGCGGAGGCCCTCGATGGCCTTGCGGAACTTGTCGCGGAGTTCGGGGAAGGCGGCGAGGAGTACGTCGCCGATGGCGATCAGGGCGTCGGCGACGGCGGAGATGGCCTTGATGGCGAAGTCGCGGACCGCGTCGATCGCTTTGTTCGCGAACTCCTTGAACTTGTCGATGACGCTGTTGATGGCTTTGCGGGCGGCGTCGAAGACGGCGGTGACGGCGTCCAGGAGGCCCTTGAAGAAGTCGCCGACCGCGTCGAGGAGTTTGCCGAAGAGGCCGTCGGACTCGCCCTTCTTCTCCTCCTTCTTCTTCTTGGCGTCCTTCTCCGCCTGCTCGGCCTTGGAGTCGATGTCGTTGTTGTCGTTGTTCTTTCGGTCGTCGACCTCCTTGTCCTTGCCGTCCCGCTCCTTGGTTATCTTCTTGTTGCCGTCCTTGTGCTCCTTGTCCGTGTCCTTGTCGGCCTTCTCGATCTTCTTGTCCTGCTCGTCGCGCCAGCTCTGACGCTCCTTGCCGGCCTTCTCGGCGGCCCGGCCGCGCTCCGCCGTCTGCTGCTCGGCATTGCGCGCGACCTCGTTGTCGATCTCCTGCTGTTTTTCTTGTTTTGACTTCTGCTCGCCCTGCTGGTGTTCCTTCTCCTTGGCGGCCAGGTCGGTCTGCGACTGGGCCGCACCGCTCTTGAGCTCGCTGCCGCGTTCCTGCTTGGCGACGATGCCGACGTGCTGCTTCGGCCTGCCGCCGGCCGACCGCCGGCCGCCACCGCCGCCGCCCGCGCGTCCGGACGCCTTGCCGGTCAGCTGCTCCTTGGGGGCGTTGGGGAAGATCTTGTCCTCGCCCATCGGCTTGGACGCGTCCGCCCGACCGGTGTCCTGGATCTTGCCCTGCTTGTCCTTGAGCTTCTCCGCCTGCTTGTCCGTCCGCTGCGGATCGCTCTCGCCCTCCAGCTTGATCTTGGGGGCGGGGCCGACGGTCTTGTTGCGGAGTTCGGGGTCGGTGGTCGGCACCTTGTCCGCCGCGGCCTCGACGCTCTTGGCGTCGCCCTGCGTCAGCTTGCCGTCCTTGCTGGGCGGGAGCTCCGGGGTCTTGATGTTGTCGGTGGGCTTGGCGCCCTGGGCCTTCTCGCTGCCCTTGGCCCGCTGCTTCTCGCCCTGCTCCTCCGGCCCGACCCGCTCCAGCTTGCCGCTGACCGCGGTCTCCGGTGCCTCGGCCTCCGGAGGCGAGGACTGGGTCTGCGGCGCACCAGAAGGCCGCTCCCGCTTGGGCGGGTTGGCCTCCAGCCGCTTCTGCTCCTGGTTGATCTTCTTGTCCGCTGCCCCGTCCACACCGGGCATGGCGGCCTGCGCCTGGTCCGGCGAGAGCTTGCTGACGGTGCTGAGCGCGGCCTTCGGATCCTGCCCCGAGACGTCCGGCGGCTCTTCCTTCTTCTCCTCGGCGGCCTGCTCACCGCCGCCGCCCCCGCCGCACGAACCGCCCTTCTCCTCCTTCTCCGCCGCGGGCTCCGGCGGCGCACACCCACCGCCGTCCTTCTCCAGCGAAGCGTCCGGCTGTGCCTTGGCGCCCTCGGGTGCGGGCGCGCCCATCTTCCCGGGATTCGCGGTCTGTTCGGCCGCCGGGCTGACCGCGGCCTGGGCCGGGGAGGGCGCACCGCCGGGGCCCGCCGCGGACTTGGGCGCGGCGGCGGGTTCGGTGTCACCGACCGTGCCGCTGGGCGCCGCCCCCGGCCCGGACTCCTTGGGCACCGCGCTCTTCGGCGCCGGTGCCTCGCGCTCACCCCGTACGGGCTCCACCGTCCGCCGTACGGCAGGGGAGGGGTGCCGGTCCTGGGCGGGCGTCTTCTCGGTGTGCGCACCGGCCGGCGGCGCGAGCGAAGCAGCCGCCGGACCAGGACCGGGGCCGGCAAAAGCCCCCGAGGCAGCGGCACCAGCCGGCTTCTCCGCCGCCGCGCCCTCCGGCTGCCCCTTGGCCTCCTTCTTCTCCTCGTGCGCGTCCTGGTCCTTCTCCTCCTGCTGTTCGTCCTGCGCCTCCTTGGCGTCCGGCGCCTCCTCGCCGTCGCCCGACTTCTCGTCCCGCTCCGCGTCCTTGTCGGCCGCGTCCTGCTTGGCCTGTTTGGCACCGTCCTCGTCCTGGTCCTGCTGCTGCTCGGGGTCCTTCTTCTCCTCGGCCTCCTGTTCCGGCTGCGGCTTGTCCTCGCTCTCCGGGTCGGGGCCGACCTCCTGCTCGACCGGCTTCTCCGGCTGCAGGTCCTTCTCGCTGCGGTCGGGGGCCTCGGACGCGGGGCCGCGCTCGGGCTGCGGCGCCTCGCCCTCGACGGGGCCGCGCTCCTCGCCCGGCGCCTTGGCCTCGGCCTCCGGCGCCTCCTCGTCCTCCTCCTCGTCGGCGTCGTTCTCCCGCTCCTTCTGGATCTTCTCGGCCTTGGTGGGCGGGGGAGCCGGGAAGGACGGCATGCTCGCCGTGGGGTTCTCCGCCGTCGGTACGGAGGAGAGGTCGGGGTCACTGTCCGGCAGGTAGTCCTCGGGCTTCAGCTCCGCCTCGCCCTTGCCCGCGCCGCCGCCCCGCCTGTCCTCTTCGCCGCCGTGAACCTCCTTGTCCGCACCGGCCTCCAGCCCGATGGGCGCTTCCTCCTCGCGCGGCTCGCCCTCGTCCTCGTCCTTCTCGTGCAGACCGTGCTCGGACAGGGCGCTGTCGCGCTGTTCGGCCCGTTCGTCGACCTTCTCCGGGCGGACGGGCCCCTGCTGTTCCTTCTTCTTCTTGTCGAGCTCTTCCTGCTTCGACCCGTCCGCCGGCTTCTTCTCGTCGTCCTTGCGCTTGCGCTTGTCCGCCCCCGGCCGGTTCGCCTGCTCCGGATCCTGCTCCTCGCGCTCACGCTGCTCCTTGCGCTCCTCCTTGGTGCGCTCGGCGCCCTCCTGGCCCTGCTCGGCCTTCTGCGCGTCGGCCTGGTCCGCCTTGTCGCGCTCCTCGCCCTGCTTCTCCTCTTCCTGCTGCTGTTCCTTCTCGGAGTCCGCGAGCTCCTCGGCCCGTTCGTCCTCCTTCGCCTTGCGCTCGCCGGCTTCCTTGTCCTCGGCGGCCGCATCCCGCTGGGCCCGGGACTGCTCCTGGTCCCGCCTGCCGTCGCGCTCCTTGGCGTCCTTCTTCTCCTCGGCGGCGTCCTCGTCCCGCGCCTGCCGGGACTTCTTCTCGCCGCCCGTACGGTCGGCCGCCACCGACCGCTCCTCCAGGAGCAGATCGATCGCGTCCGGGACCGGCTCGGGCGTGCCGGACGGCTGGAGACCGAGCGGGCCGACCTCCGCCTCGTCCGTCAGGTCCAGCAGCCGCTCGTACTCGGGCGACAGCAGACGCACTTCGAGGCGGTCGAGGACGGAGTCCTGCAACTCGGGACCCATGCGGGCGAGCTGCATACGGACACGACCGGACAGGTCGGCCGGGTCGCCGCGCAGTGACCTCAGGACCCCATTGGCCAACCGGTCCACCAGCGTCGCCGGGTCCACCCGCTCCATACGGGCACGGTCGGCGTCGACCGTCGCGTACCGCAGCCAGCCGGGGGAGGCCTGCCCCTCCTCGACCTCGGCGGCCGGCTCCTCCTCCCCCCGTAAAGCCCCCTGCAGCGCCCCCAGCACCGAAGCCCGCGCCGCCGACTCCGCCTCCCGCTCGATCGCCTCCTGCGGAAGGCTGACCGAACCCAGGTCGCGGCCCGCCCGCAGCGCGCCCAGCCCGTGCGGGTTCTGGACCGTGTGCAGCAGCTCATGGGCCAGCAGGCGCTGCCCGTCGGCCGTTCCCGGGCGGTACGTCCCCTCCCGGAAGAAGATGTCCTGACCGACGGCGAAGGCGTCCGCGCCCATCAGCTCCGCGAGCTGCCCGGAGTCGCGGTCGGTGTGCAGGCGGACCTGGCTGAAGTCGTGGCCGAGCTGTTCTTCGAGCTCGCGGCGGACGCTCAGGTCGAGGGGCTGACCGGCGCCGCTGACGATGTCCTTCGGCTCCGGCGTACGGGATCTGGCGGAACGTTCGCGGCGCTTACGGCGCTTGTCTTCGGTCGCCGAACGGGCGTCCTGAGCGGTCTGCGAGGTACTCATCGCACCTCCCCCCGTCCGGTCAGACCCGCGTGCACCGCCCGTGCCAGCGCCTCGCCCAGCCGTACGGGAGAGGTCGTCGAGGGCAGCGGCGGCAGGCCGCTGAGGCTGTCCAGCGACGCGCCCGACCCGTCCGCCGCCAGCGGCACCCCCCGCTCGTGCACCAGGCGCGTCAACTCGGCCTGGAACGCGGCCGAGACGCGATCCGGATCGACCCGGGCGTCGAAGCCGTCCAGGACCAGTTCGCCGATGTCGATACGGAAGGAGCGCGGCGGCGGCTCGGCTGCCGGCTCCCGCGCTGCGTTCCCTGCCTCGTTCAGACCCATCCGTGGACCTCCGACGGCGCCAAGGAGCGTTCCAGCTTCAGGTATTCGGTACGGGCCGCCGCCAGCATGTGACGCATCTGGAGGCGGTCGCCCTCCTCGGCGGCGAGGAAGGCCCCCGACAGCGCGATGTTGCGGATCGAGCCGCCGGCGACGGTGAGCCGGGCCAACAACGCCGGATCGATGCCCTTCATGGGGGCCTGGGCGGGCAGGACGCGGCTCCAGATCTCCGCGCGCTCCTTCTCACCGGGGAAGGGAAAGTCGACGACGAAGCGGATACGGCGCATGAAGGCGGAGTCGAGGGCCTTCTTCATGTTCGTCGTCAGGACGGCCAGGCCGCGGTACGCCTCCATGCGCATCAGCAGATAGCTGACCTCCAGGTTCGCGTAGCGGTCATGGCTGTCCTTGACCTCGCTGCGCTTGCCGAAGAGCGCGTCGGCCTCGTCGAAGAGGAGCAGGGCGCCCCCGCGTTCGGCGGCGTCGAAGACGCGACTGAGGTTCTTCTCGGTCTCGCCGATGTATTTGCTGACGACCTGGGAGAGATCGATGATGAACAGGTCCAGGCCCAGCTCCTTGGCCATGACCTCGGCGGCCAGGGTCTTGCCGGTGCCGGAACCGCCCGCGAACAGGGCCGTCACGCCCAGGCCGCTGCGCAGCGCCTTCGCGAAGCCCCAGTCCTGGTAGACGGTGCTGCGCTGGCGTACGTGGGCGACGATCTCCTGGAGGATGCGCAGCTGCCGGTCGGCCAGGACCAGGTCGCCCCAGCCGGCGCGCGGCTCGATGCGGCGGCCCAGCTCGTCCAGGCCCATCCGGGCCTCGGTCAGGCCCGCCTGCCAGGCCAGTTCGGCGGCGTCGAGCACGTCCGAGTCCGGCAGATCGCGGCGTACGGCGGCGGCGGCCGACCGTACGACATGCGGCGGAAGCTGGAACTGGGCCACCAGGGACTGGATATGGCGATCGGTCACTTCCGGGACGTCCGCGAAGGCGTTCGTCCACAGCCCCAGCTGCTCCTCGTCGGAGAGCTTCGGGACGGTCACCCGCTCGCCGCGCGGGTGGCCGGTCTGCCGCGGGTCCGGACTCGACACCACCAGTGGTACGGCCGCGCCCGCGATGAACGCGTCGGCGGCGGCGTGCTGGTCGCGGTCCATCTCGCCGACCTCGACGAGCAGGGCGGCGGGGAGCAGTACGGCCTCGCGCTGCCAGAGGCGGGCGAGGCGGTCGCGTTCGGCGGCGTCGGTGGGTATGTCGTCGGCGGCCATGGAGTACAGGCCGAGACCGGAGCGGCGGGCCGCGGTCGCGGCGATGTCGGCGCGGGAGCGCAGATCGCCGCCGACCAGCTCCACCCGCAGCGGCGCATCCGGGCCGGCGCCCGCCCAGCCCGCGGCGACCCGGTGCGCGGCCGTGTCGTACGAGGGCGGCAGGGAGCCGGGCGCGGTGGTGCGGCGCAGCAGACCGTGCAGCTTGGCGTCCAGGTACGGCGAGCCGACCAGGAAGTGCAGGATGCGCTCGTCGAGGCGGAGGCGGGTGGTGGTCAGGCGGGTCTCGTCGTCCAGGTCGATCAGGCGCCAGCGGCGGAGGGGGGCGACGGGGGTCAGGGCGCTCCAGTGCGGGTCGCCGAGCGCGGCCAGGGCGAGGGCGAAGGTGGGGTAGGTGCGGCCGGGGTCGGTGCTCGCGGCGGCGCAGCGGGCGCCGGTGGTCGGATCCAGTTCCGCCGCCGCGGCGAGCAGGACGATCTCCCGCTCGAAGGGGCTCAGGCCGAAGCAGGCGGTCAGCGAGTCGAGAGTGGCGATGGCGGGGAGCGGGTGGCCGGGGGAGGGGAGGTCGGTCGCGGTTGCGGTTCGGGCCGGGGCCACGGAAGAGCCTGGGGCGGCCGTGGGAGCGTCGGCGGGGGCTTCGTCCGTTTCGTCGCCCTTGGTGGCGACCCGTGCGGCGTGCGCGTCCAGGCGGGCCAGTACGGACCGGACGGCGGCGGCCAGCGCGCCGCCGTCCGTGCCGTCGGCCGAAATGCCCGCCCCCGCTCCCTTGCCGCTGCCGCCGCTGCCGCCGCCGCTGCCCATGCCCTCGACTCCCCCCTTTTCCCGCACCCTGACTCAGCTCTCCCTGCCGGCATCCGTACGGTCCGAACCGCCCTTGTCGCCGGGGCCTGTGTCGGAGCCGGTGCCGGAACCGGAGCCGGAGCCGGAGCCGGTGCCGGAACCGGACCGTTTGGCCTGCTGCGCGGCGGCCGTACCGGTCGACTTCCGGGCCCGGGTGGTGCGTGAACGTGTGGGGGCGGCACCGGGCTTGGTGTCGCCCCGCGGCTTGGCGTCGCCCCCCGGCTTCTTCTCGGAGGCAGGGGGCTTCGCCGTCGAAGCCTTCGCCGTCGAAGGCTTCTCCTGTGGTGCCTTCTCCTGCGGAGTCTTCGTCGCAGCGGCCTCGGGCGCGGGGGGTTCGGGAGCCGTGGCCTTCACCGCAGGCGCCCCGGGCCCGGCAGGTCGGCTGCCACCGCCGTCCCCGACGGCCGGCCGCTCCGGCGCCCCCGCCGCCCCGAACGGCAGCACCGTCACCTCCGGCCGCTCCACCGGCTTCGCCGGCTTCGGCTTCTGATGGCCGTCGAGCAGGACCAGCGACGCCTGGTACACGACCGACAGCGAGTACGGCGTGTTGTGGAGCATCCCCCAGAGCTTGGAGGTCTCGTCGACGTCCATCTGGGTCGGGGTGAAGCGGACCTTCTGCGGCGACTCGGCGAGGTCGCTGCCCGCCAGATACGGCCGCTGCACCGCCTCCTCGATCAACTCCTGGGGCAGTACGGGTATTTCGTGCAGGGTGCGGACCACGCTCCCGATCAGCCGCTGTCCGACCAGCTCGGTCTCCTCGCCGTATGCGCTGATCACGTAGTGCAGGTCGAGCGCGGCCGCCGGCCGCTTCAGCAGCGTGCCGTCGGAGGCGCGGGTGACCAGGTCGTTGTTGCGCATCGAGGGGTTGTGGGTGACCTGGTAGGCGAAGACCGTGATCGTGGGGTCGGTCGGCGGATCGGCCGGCGGCTTGCGGGTCTCCACCGAGACCGCCATGTCGATCTCGGGGTGCAGATTGTGCTCGATCAGCAGCGCAAGGGCCTGGGTGACCGTCGCGACGGCGAGTGCGTTGCTCATGAAGTCCGTCCCCCTGAATTCCCTGAAGTCCCCGCCGGCCGGATCGCCCTGTGCGTCCCTGAAGTCCCCGCCGGCCACATCGCCCCGTGGGTCGCTGAAGGCCAGGCCGGCCACATCGCCCTGTGCGTCACCGTCATCGTCACCGTCAGCTCGTCCTCTCCCCGCGCGCCAGATAGTCCGCGAGGCTCAGCGACGGCTCAGTGCGCTGCGGGTGCGCCGGCCGCCCGCCCGCCGCGGGTCGCTCCGCACCTGCCGCACTGACCTCAAGGCGACCGATCTGTACGTGCACCACCCGTTCGGCACCGCGCTGCCCGGCCTGCCCGCGCCGCCCGGCGGCCGTGGCCCGGGTGGCGTTGCGGGCCGCCGGCACCGCCTCGGTACGGGGACGCAGCACCGGGGCTGGAGCGGAGGGAGAGACGTTCTCGCCGGGCGCGGGCGGCGGGGCCGCCGTCCGGCGGACGGAACCGTCCTCCCCGGGCGCCCGCACTCCCCGCTGCGGCCGTACGACCTCCGCCGCCGTACGCGGCCCGGTTTCCACCACCGCCGCGGGCCGCAGCAGCGGTGCCGCCGGCCGCGCCACCGGATCGACGAGGTCCGCGGGGGCGTCCCGCCCGGCCTCGGCGCGTACCACGGTCTGCCGCTCCGTGGTCCTGATCTCCCGCTCGTACCGGACCTGTTCACCCCCGAAGGGCGAGGTCCGAGGCGCCTGCGGATACAGCGGAGCCGGTTCGTCGGCCTCCGCGGGCGCGCCGCGCAGCGCCTCCACGCGCTCGAACGGGCCCGGAAGCCGGGGCTGTACGAGCATGCGCCGGGCTCCGTCCGCACGGCCGCCGCCGGGCACGCCGTAAGCGGCGCCCCCGGCCGCCGGCGCATGTCGCGCCAGCAGCCGGTCGAAGTAGTCGGCCAGGTCAGGCATCTGCGCACAGCTCCAGGTAGTAGCGGCGCCGCAGCGGGCTCAGCGCCAGGATCTCCGGCTCGCTCCAGCCGTAGGCCGAGGCGAGCAGATGGACGTCCAGGAGCACATCGCGCGCCCAGGCGTCCAGTTCGGTCCACAGGTACGCGGCGATGTCCAGCTCCGCCGGCGTGGCCGCACCGCACTCCGGGCAGGCGATGTTCAGCGTCACCTCGGCGGCCGGGTCGGCTTCCTCGGCCGCCTCGGCGAAGCGTTTGAGCACCGGCTCGGGCAGTGCGGCCATCTCCTCCTCCGCGACCGCCCGGCCGCCCCGCCGGGCCGACAGCGCGCACCGGGCGCCCAGCAGCCGCCGGGCGTCCGCGGCACCGTCGGCCTGGGACGCGACCGCGCAGAGGTCGGCGACGGCGGCGAGATCGGCGGGGCTGGGCAGCCGGAAGCGCACCACCCAGTCGCCCTCCGCCACCCGCAGACCGCCCTCCGGCAGCCGCGGCCGGGCGCCCATCGCCGTCGCGTCCAGCTCGAACTCCATCGCCTCGCCGCAGTCCGGATCCGCGCAGTCGAGCGTGACCTGCATCCGGTCGCCGAACAGCGCCCGGCGCAGCGCGAAGAGATCGGCCGCCCGCTCCCCGAGCGGCACCGACAGCAGTGCGTCGGTGCCGGCCCCCGGGCGGGCCGCCCGGTGCAGCAACAGGGCCCGGCCGCCGCCCTGCTGGGCCAGCCCTGCTTCCCAGGTGGCCAGCAGTTCAGCGGGCCCGGTGACCGCCATTCCTCACCTCGTCCGGTGCTTCGGTGCTGTGGTGGCTCGCCGTCGACGCCGCCTCACGCCGGATGCGTGAACGACGGCTCCTCCGGCTCCGGGACCTCGTAGTCGCGCTCCCAGCCCTCGCACTCCAGCTTCAGGCTCTGGATGGCGACGGCGTTGGCGTTGGCGTCCAGCTCGCCCAGGACCTGGTACTCGCTCGGCCAGGAGCGGTAGATCTTGTGCGAGACGGCGACCTGACCGGCCTCGTTGAGGACCTGGATGACGATGTCCTTGCGGAAGTCGGCCAGCGAGACCTCGGAGCCCAGGCCGGCGCCGACCTGCCAGACCTTGTTGGCCCAGCGGTCGAACTCCGGGTCGTGGGTGACCCCCCGCTCCAGGGTGATGCCCTCGAACTCGGAGCGCCCCGGGGACTTGCGCGGTGAGCTGGGGTCGCCGCCGTGCCGGTGCTTGACGACCTCGGTGGTGCGCTTCAGCGGGCTGATCTTGCTGACGCCCGCGACCGTACGACCGTCCCACAGGACCAGGAACTTGAAGTTCTTGTACGGGTCGAAGCGATGGGCGTTGATCTGGAACTCAGCCATCGGATTCCTTCACTTCTCCTTTCCTGCTTCCGGTACGCCGCTAGAGGTCGAACTGCCCGGCCATCTGCTGGATCTTGACGATCACGAACTCGGCGGGCTTGACGGGCGCGATGCCGACCACGACGTTCACGACCCCGTTGTCGATGTCCGCCTCCGTCGTGGTGTCCTTGTCGCACTTGACGAAGTACGCCTGGCGCGGAGTGCCGCCCTTGAACGCACCCTTCTCGAAGAGGGAGTGCAGATAGGCGGAGGCGTTGAGGCGGATCTGCTGCCACAGCTGCTCGTTGTTGGGCTCGAAGACGACCCACTGCAGCCCGCGCAGCAGGCTCTCCTCGACGTGCAGGGCCAGGCGCCGCACAGGTACGTACTTCCACTCGCTGTCCAGCGCGTCGGCGCCCTGCAGCGTACGGGCGCCCCACACCAGCGGGCCGGCCATCGGCAGCGTCCGCAGGCAGTTGATGCCCAGCGGGTTGAGCAGCCCGTTCTCGCGGTCGGTGAGCCTGACCGTCAGGGCGTGCACGCCCGCCAGCCGGGCCTCGGTTCCCGCCGGCGCCTTCCACACCCCGCGTTCACCGTCCGTACGGGCGATGACGCCGGCGACCGCGCCGGACGGCGGGAAGGAGCGCAGCCGGCCGGAGAGCGGGTCGGTGAGCTGCAGGTGCGGGAAGTACAGCGCGGAGTGGTTGCCGCGGACCGGGTCGAAGGCGGTGATACCGGCCCGGGCGGCGTCGACGCTGCCCCAGGCGGCGGGCGCGTCGACGAGCAGGAAGATCCGCCGCTCCTTGCAGACGCGCTCGGCCGCGGACAGGACGGTGACGATGTCCTGGGTGTCGGGGTACGAGGCCAGCTCGGGCAGCGCGAGCAGGTTGACGTCGGGCACGTCGCGCAGCGCCTGGATGCCGCTCTTGCGGGCCTCGCTGCCGATGATGTCCCGCGGACCGGGCGGATCGCCGTCCTCGCCGCCGCACAGCGGGAAGACGGGCGGGTTGACGGAGGCCTCCAGGCCGAGGTCGTTGGCGCACTCGCCCAGGAAGCGGACCACGTCGTCGGGGTCGGTCGAACCGGCGACGACCTGGATGCGGCGGCCGAAGGCGGTGACCTCGACGCCCGCGAAGGCGTGCTTGCCGGGGGCGTCCGGCAGCGCGCGCAGCTTGTGCTCCAGCAGCAGCGCCAGCTCGGTGACGTTGCAGGGCGCCTCGCCGTCGCAGTCCGGGTCGTAGAGCGTGAACTCGCGCTCCACCTCGCCGATCTTGACGGTGAGGTCGACGGCCAGGTCGGGAAGCTCGTGGTGGAAGGCCTTGGAGACGGTGCCGGACGGGTCCGGGCGGCCCTCGCCGACGACCTCGACGCGGATCAGCGCGGACCCGGCGTTGATCACCGTTTCGGCGTAGCGGCCGTGGTCGGAATCCATGGACAGGCCGGAGAAGGACTCGCGGGCGGTGCCGCGGGAGTCCAGGACGTGCAGGTTGAAGGTCTCCTCCGGGCAGGGCGTGTCGTGGTCGACGGCCACCCGCAGGCCCGAGCCCCACACGCCCGGCTCCTTGGCGTGCACCTCGAGCACCGGGCACTGGCTGTGGCCCTCGGTGGACTCCAGGGTGACGTGCGCTTCCTTGCCGCTGCCGGCCTTGGCGACCCGTACGACCACGGCGACCGTGCCGCCGTTGCCGAAGAACTGGTGGACGGCGTAGGCGACCGGGCTCTGCGAGGTCAGCCCGCCGAAGCGGCGCTCGAAGTCGGCGAAGCTGGTGATCCGCACCGGCTGGTTGAGCGGGCCGCGCCGGGTGTGACCGACGAAAGCGGTCACCGAAGTGGTGACGGTGGTGATGCTGCGGATGCTGCTGGGAAGCTCTTCGACATAAACGCCGGGATAGGTCGTATGTGTCGGCATTCCCCCTCCAATCCCTTCAGGCACCAGGTGTGACGACACCAAGAAATCGAGAAAGCTGGGAGGGGTGGTGGGAAGAAGGGGGAGGGGCGGCGGGTACGGAAGAGCCCGCGGCCGCCCGCTGCCCGCGGCCGCGCATCCCCCCGCTACCCATCAAGTTCCCCCGTCTGCACCCGGTGCCGAGCGGTCCGTCGACCGGCCTGCACGGGACCAAGCCCGAAGCTTGTGACTCCTGATGCGTATGTGTGTGTGAGTGCTCAACGCAGTTTCTGCTGTGGGGAGTTGACGGGTCAAGAGACCTTTCAGGACACCACCTGCGGAGGTGTTGTGACGGTGCCGCGCGGGTTTCTCCGCAAGCGGATTGCCTCATCCGCGGAACCGGAACCGCGTGAGATCGGGCGCCCGGGGACGTATCAGGAGGAGCTCTCGAACGCCATCCGAAGCGGAGGTGTACGACGGGCGGCGCCGGAGCCCGCGCCCTACCAGAAGGGTCACCGAAAACCGGCCGCCAACATGCGGAAATCCCACGGAGGCGTAAGTCGGCCAAAAGATCTGTGACCGTAATCACCGCCAGAGTGTGATCTGCGATTTAGGGCCGCAGGTCCAGCGGCGATAACCTGCGAGACGGACATGCCGCGTATCCGGACACCGTGTACGCCTCCCTCAGTGACAGCGCCGTCACGTTGCCCTTCGCGGCACGCCCATCGCAGACAACGAACCGCGATCACTACGGCGATTCTGAGAAGACAAGGGACGGACGCGCGTGGACCTGTTCGAGTACCAGGCGAGGGACCTCTTCGCCAAGCACGGTGTACCGGTGCTGGCCGGTGAAGTCATCGACACGCCTGAGGCGGCCCGCGAGGCGACCGAGCGGCTGGGCGGCAAGTCCGTCGTCAAGGCGCAGGTGAAGGTCGGCGGCCGCGGCAAGGCCGGCGGTGTGAAGCTCGCCGCCACGCCGCAGGAGGCCGTGGACCGCGCCGGGGACATCCTCGGCATGGACATCAAGGGCCACACGGTCCACAAGGTGATGATCGCCGAGACCGCCCCGGAGATCGCCGAGGAGTACTACGTCTCGTACCTCCTCGACCGCACCAACCGCACCTTCCTGGCCATGGCCTCCGTCGCCGGCGGCATGGACATCGAGGAGGTCGCGGAGAAGACCCCCGAGAAGCTCGCCAAGATCCCGGTGGACGCCAACGAGGGCGTCTCCAAGGAGAAGGCCCAGGAGATCGTCGCCGCGGCGAAGTTCCCGGCCGAGGTCGCCGACAAGGTCGCCGACGTCCTGGTCACGCTGTGGAAGACCTTCATCGCCGAGGACGCGCTCCTCGTCGAGGTCAACCCGCTCGCCAAGGTCGCCAGCGGCGAGGTGATCGCCCTCGACGGCAAGGTCTCCCTGGACGCCAACGCCGAGTTCCGCCAGCCGGAGCACGAGGCGCTGGAGGACAAGGACGCAGCCAACCCGCTCGAGGCTGCGGCCAAGGCCAAGGGCCTGAACTACGTCAAGCTCGACGGCCAGGTCGGCATCATCGGCAACGGCGCGGGTCTCGTCATGAGCACCCTGGACGTCGTCGCCTACGCCGGTGAGAACCACAACAACGTCAAGCCCGCCAACTTCCTCGACATCGGTGGCGGCGCCTCCGCCGAGGTCATGGCGAACGGCCTGGAGATCATCCTCGGCGACCCGGACGTCAAGTCCGTGTTCGTCAACGTCTTCGGCGGCATCACCGCCTGCGACGAGGTCGCCAAGGGCATCGTCCAGGCCCTGGAGCTGCTCAAGTCCAAGGGCGAGGACGTCTCCAAGCCCCTGGTCGTGCGCCTCGACGGCAACAACGCGGAGCTGGGTCGCCAGATCCTGTCGGACGCCAACCACCCGCTGGTCCAGCGCGTGGACACCATGGACGGCGCGGCCGACAAGGCCGCCGAGCTGGCTGCGAAGTAAGGGACGAGGACACTTAAACCATGGCTATCTTCCTCACCAAGGAAAGCAAGGTCATCGTCCAGGGCATGACCGGTGCCACTGGCATGAAGCACACCAAGCTGATGCTCGGTGACGGCACCAACATCGTCGGTGGTGTCAACCCGCGCAAGGCCGGCACCTCCGTCGACTTCGACGGCACCGAGGTCCCGGTCTTCGGCTCGGTCAAGGAAGCGATGGAGAAGACGGGCGCCGACGTCTCCGTCCTCTTCGTGCCGCCGGCCTTCGCCAAGGCCGCCGTCGTCGAGGCGATCGACGCCGAGATCCCGCTGGCCGTCGTGATCACCGAGGGCATCGCGGTCCACGACTCCGCCGCCTTCTGGGCGTACGCGAAGGCCAAGGGCAACAAGACCCGGATCATCGGCCCGAACTGCCCCGGCCTGATCACCCCCGGCCAGTCCAACGCCGGCATCATCCCGGGCGACATCACCAAGCCCGGCCGCATCGGTCTGGTGTCGAAGTCCGGCACGCTGACCTACCAGATGATGTACGAGCTGCGCGACATCGGCTTCTCCTCGGCCGTCGGCATCGGTGGCGACCCGGTCATCGGCACCACCCACATCGACGCGCTCGCCGCGTTCGAGGCCGACCCCGACACCGACCTGATCGTGATGATCGGCGAGATCGGCGGCGACGCCGAGGAGCGGGCCGCCGACTTCATCAAGGCCAACGTCACCAAGCCGGTCGTCGGCTACGTCGCGGGCTTCACCGCGCCCGAGGGCAAGACCATGGGCCACGCCGGCGCCATCGTCTCCGGCTCCTCCGGCACCGCCCAGGCGAAGAAGGAGGCCCTGGAGGCCGCCGGCGTCAAGGTCGGCAAGACCCCGTCGGAGACCGCCCGTCTGGCCCGCGAGATCCTCGTCGGCTGACCCGCGCCTCCCGTCGCACCGCCGGACCCGTCCCGCGGCGCAGTGCACACGGACACGGGCCCGTACCCCTGGTGGGTACGGGCCCGTACCCGTACCGGGCGCGCCTGCCCCCCCCCGCGGCCTCACCGGGCCTCGGGGGTCAGGCGCGCCTCCCGGACCGTGACCGCGGGGGGCTTCGTGGTCCCCGGCCGCCGGCCGTGCGACGGGGCGTAGTGGTCCGGCGCGGCGATCCCCACGAACAGGGTGAGCAGCGCGAACAGCCCGGTCAGCGCGAGCGTCGCGCGGGTGGTGCGGCGGGCGCTGCGCTCGCCGCCGGCCCGCGTACGCCGCGCGGCCGCCGCCGGGGTCGCCTGCTGATCGGCCAGCACCCCGGCCTGCTCCGCCATCAGCCCGGCGAGCCGGGGCCGCAGGGCCTCGCCCGGCCAGCCCTGCTCCACCGTCGGCCGCCCCGCCGGCACCAGTTCCGGCAGCCGTGCGGCGACCCGCCGGCGGGCCTGCGTCAGCCGCCCGGCCGCGGCCGCGGCACTCGCCTCGGTCTCGGCCGCGGTCTCGTCCAGCCCGAGCCCGACCCCGTCGTGCAGCAGCAGTGTCCGCCGGTGGACGGCGGGCAGGTCCAGCACCGCTTCCAGGAGCGCACGGTCCGCCGCCGGGACGGCCCCGGGCAGCCGCTGCGGTTTCCGTACCGTCCGCAGCCATGGCACCAGCCGGTGCCATGGCGTCAGCGCGTACTCGTACACCGCCGCCCGCACCCACCCCGCCGGATCCGGGTCCACCGCGACCGTCGGCCACCGCTGCCAGGCGAGCCGGAAGCCCCGCTCCACCGCCCGCCGTGCGAGCGCGGGCCGCCCGGTGAGCAGATACGCCTGCCGGGCCAGCGCCGCGGCATGGCGGATGTGGAGATCGTCGAAGGCGGAGGCGGCCGGGGTCTGCTCGCGCGGAGTCGTGGACGGCGGAAATGTGGACGGCGGGGTCGTGGACGGCGGAGTCATCAGGTCTCCTTCGTGGATACCCCCACATTTATGTGGAGGAGGAAACGAAGCTCCCGCGGGAGCGGGGCAAGGGAAGCCGATTCGCCGCCAGGGCGGATCGGCGTATACCGAAACCGCTGGTGAGGGACACCAAAGAGCAATCCGGCTCAACTGTCAGTGCTCCCAGGTAGGTTCGGATGCATGACGACAGAAGCGAGTACGGAGGCGGCTGGGCATTGCCGGTACACCTACTGTCTGCGCCTGTCGTCCACGGCACGGCGGCAGCTTGAAGCCGAGTGGGACCGGGCGCGATGGGTTTGGAATGAGTGCGTCGCCAAGTCCAAGGCCGTCCACCAGCACGACCGGGCGACCGGCGAGAAGACGACGTGCGGGCCGGTGCGGCTCGCGGCGATGCTGACTGAGGCCCGCGCCCGGACGCCGTGGCTTGCCGAGGGCGCGTGTGTGCCTCAGCAGCAGTTGATACGCGACTTCGGTAAGTCCCGCGCCAAGGCCCTCAAGGACATCAAGGCCAGGTTGCCGATGCGGCAGCGTGCCGGGATGCCGAAGTACAAGAAGAAGCGCGAGGCGCTGCCCACCCTCGAATACACCCGGCGCGGTTTCCGCCTCAAAGACGGCCGCCTGCATCTGGCGGGCGGCATCGTGGTGCGTCCGGTGTGGTCGCGGGACCTGCCCAAGCCGCCGTCCTCGGTACGGGTGTATCGCGACAGCGTGGGGCACTGGTGGGCGTCCTTTGTGACAGCCGCCGTGACCGAGGAACTGCCCACCACCGGCCGCGTGATCGGTATCGACTGGGGCGTCAAGGAGACTGCCACCACCACATCCGACGACCACGACCTTCCCCACCCGCAGCACGGGCGCACCGCGGCGCAGAAGCTCGCCAGGTACCAGCGGATGATGGCCCGCAGGAAGCCGAAGAAGGGGCAGCCCGGATCGAAGGGGTACCGCGAGGCGAAGGGGCAGACCGCCAAGCTGCATAAGAAGGTGGCGCGGCAGCGTCAGGACACCGGCCGCAAGTGGGCCAAACGCGTGGTCCGCGACCACGACGCCGTTGCGGTGGAGGACTTCCGCCCGCGCTTTCTGACGAAGACCACCATGGCCCGCAAGGCCGCCGACGCAGCGATCGGCGCCACCAAGGCGGCCTTGGTCGAGATGGGCCGCAAGCACGGGCGTGCCGTGCACCTGGTCAACCCCGCGCACACCACGATGGACTGTGCGCATTGCGGAGCGAGAGCCAAGCACCGCCTACCTCTTTCCGAGAGAACGTATACCTGCACCGCGTGCGGAGCCGTCTCGTCCAGGGACAAGAACTCCGCCCGCGTGATGCTCGTCCGGGCTGGTCTCAACCCGGCTAGTGTTGATCTTGTAAGCCCTGTCACCTGCTAGGCGTCAGGCGAAGTGAGCTAGGAATCCCCCTGCTTTAGCTGGGGGAGGTTTCAAGGACAGCAGTGTGGAAAGCCGCGCCGACGGATCCCCACCGACACACGCGACATGCGCGACACGTCGATCATTTGCCCAGTACAGGGATGAAACCGGTGTTGTTGGCAGCATGACCGCGTGAGCCAGTTGACCGACCGGGGCACCACGTTGTCCTCGCAAGGCCGGATCGCCGCCCAGCGGTCCTCCGCGATCGGCGCCGCCTTCCTCGGTGGGGTGACGGCCGCCGGTCTCGGCCTCGGCGCGCTCGCGGTCGCCGTACTGCTGCTGTGGATCGCCTCGCCCTACCCCGGCAGCGATCCCTCCAGGGCGCTCCACCTCGCCGCCGACCTGTGGCTGCTGGCGCAGGGCGGCGACCTGGTGCGCACCGCGACGCAGGCCGGTACGCCCGCCCCGGTCGCCGTGACCCCGCTGCTGCTCGCCGTACTCCCGGTCTGCCTGCTCCACCGCGCCGCCCGCCACACCCTGGCGACCGCCGCCGGCGACACCGGGCCGCCCGCGGTCTGCGGCGCCACGGGAACCGGCGGCGTCGGCCTCGCCGTACCGGCCGCGCCGCGCACCCTGCTCGGCGCGCTGCTCACCGGATATCTGCTGGTCGCGGGCGCCGTACTGCTCTACGCCTCGACCGGGGGGCTGGCCGCCGAGCCGCTCAGCGTCCTGCTGTGCGTACCGGCCTTCGCCGTCGCGACCCTGGCCGGTACCGCCTGGTCGCTCCTCGGGCCCGCCGGCGCCGATCTGCTGCCCGACCGGGTCCGGCGGATCTGGGGCAAGGTGCCGGACCGCCCGCGGGCCGTGCTCCGCGGCCCCCGCTTCGCCGCCGCCCGCCGGGCCGCCGCCACCGCGGCCATCGCCCTGCTCGCCGCCGGCGCGCTGCTCACCCTCCTCGTCCTCGGCCTGCACGCCGGAGGGGTGTACCGGGACCTGGTGCGGCTGGCGCCGGACTGGCAGAGCCGCGCCACGGTGCTGCTGCTGTGCCTCTTCCTGCTCCCGAACGCGGCCGTCTGGGGCGCCGCGTACGGCCTGGGCCCCGGCTTCACGCTCGGCGCGGGCAGCGCGATCGGCCCGCTGGGCGCCACGGCGCACCCGGCGCTGCCGCTCCTCGGCGGCCTCTCGGCCCCCGGTCCGGGCACCCCGCTGACCTGGGCGGCGGCCGTGGTCCCGGTGGCCGCCGGCGTACTGCTGGCCCGCTACGTGGCCCGCGCGGCGGCGTCGCCCGCGCCCCCGGCGGTGGGCGACCCGTGCTCCGCCGGCCCCGGCGGCCCCTGGTCGTGGTGGACGACGGCCTGCGCGGCGGCCCTGGCGGCCGGTGTCTGCGGCGCCCTCATGGCGGCACTCGCGGCCCTGGCCGGCGGCGCGCTGGGCACCGGCGCGCTCGCCGACTTCGGCCCGAGCTGGTGGCGCACGGGCCTGGCGGCCGCGGGCTGGACGGCGCTGATCGGGGTCCCGGGCGCGGTCGGGCTACGGGTCTGGTGGCTGCGCGGCCGACGGGGGACGGACCACAAGGCGGTGTCCGGGGACGCGGGCGGCACGGCATCCGAGGCCGATCCGCCGGAGGCGACCGGGGCGGCGAAACCGGCGGCCCGGGAGTGCGAGGTGGCGTCCGGCGCCGAGACGGATGCCGACCGGTGACCTCTACTCCTGCACGCTCAGCAGCGGGCGCAGCTCCTTCGGCAGCAGGTTTTCGCAGGACTTGCTGGCGGACTGGGTCAGGGCGTCGTTCACGCAGGTGAAGTAGTCGCGGTAGACGATCTGTACGGTGAAGGTCGCGGCCACCATCATCAGCGCCAGTGAGGCGGTCACCAGCCCCGCGATCGCCGCGGTGGTCTGCGGCCGGGTGGAGCCGGGCGCGGGCGGGGTGCCGGGGTGCTGCCCGGAGCCGGCGGCGGTGGCGGTGGGGGGCGGGTTGCCCTCCATGGCGGCGGTGGTCGCCGCGGCGGCCGCCTTCGCCGGGTTCGGCTTGGCACGCAGTGAGCTGACGCCCCAGTACAGGGCCAGCGCGGCCAGCAGCAGGGAGACCTCCGGCAGGCTGAAGAGCACGAAGAAGAACGACCACATACCGGCCAGCAGTGCGTAGCGGGCACGCCGCTGGGCCGGGTCGGTGGGGTCCCAGCGCAGATTGCCGGGGCCGCCGGGGCCACCGGGGCCGCCCTGCTGTCCGTTGCGGCCGCCCGGCCGGGAGCCGAATCCGCCGCTCTGCCGGCCCGGCTGCCGGGGGCTCCACTGGCTGCCCCAGCCGGGTGTCGGCTCGTCCTGCTGCGGCTGCTGCTCGCCGTCCCCGCCGCCGTTGCCCGGGGACCGGTCGCGGCCGTGGGCGTCCGGGGCCGGGTGGCGCGGTCGCCACTCCTGGTCGGGGGCGTCGGCCGGCGGTGGTGCGAAGGGGTTGTCGTCGCGGTCGGGGCCCGGGGCGCCCGCGGATCCCGGGGAGGCGGACTGCGAGGACGACGGCTTGCGCTCGCGCAGCAGCACCGCCCCTGGGGCCGTGGCGGGCTGGGGGTACCACCCAGCGGTAGCTGGGGGAGGGAGCAGGAGGGCCGCGCGGCGGCGTCGGTCCGTCATCTGGAGTGCGTCTTCCCCTTGTCTCGTCCGTGCGCGGGCCAAGTGACCGGCGGCCGGTTACCACGAACTGCATGCAGTCTTACGCCCGACGCTACCTTCCGTCCCCGCCCCCGTCCCGCGGGGGCCGCTCGGTGTGCCGGTATCGTTGCTGACGGTCGGCGCCTTCGTAGGGTTCCCTGGATTTGCGGTACCCGCGGCCTTGTACGACCACACAAAGCCTGTGAGCTCCACGCACGCGAGATCGGAAAAGAGCCCCGCCGTGGCTTCGTCCCCAGCCCCCGCCCAGCCCGCCCGGCCCCGCGCCGGCGACTCCCCTCGCGCAGGGGGGACCCCTCTGTGCCGTCCGGCCCGCATCGTCGTCCTGGTCTCCGGTTCCGGTACGAACCTGCAGGCGCTGCTGGACGCCATCGCCGAGCAGGGCCCGGACGCCTACGGCGCGCGGATCGTGGCCGTCGGTGCCGACCGCGGCGCCATCGCGGGCCTGGAGCGGGCCGAGTCCGCCCGGCTGCCGACGTTCATCTGCCGGGTCAAGGACTACGGCACCCGCGCCGAGTGGGACGCGGCGCTGGCCGAGGCGACCGCCGCGTACGAGCCGGACCTGGTGGTCTCGGCCGGTTTCATGAAGATCCTGGGCAAGGAGTTCCTGGCCCGGTTCGGCGGCCGGACCGTCAACACCCACCCGGCGCTGCTGCCCAGCTTTCCCGGTGCCCACGGCGTACGCGACGCCCTCGCGTACGGCGCGAAGGTCACCGGATGCACCGTCCACTTCGTCGACGACGGTGTCGACACCGGCCCGATCATCGCGCAGAGCGTGGTCGAGGTCCGGGACGAGGACGACGAATCCGCGCTGCATGAGCGCATCAAGGAAGTCGAGCGATCGCTGCTCGTCGAGGTCGTGGGGCGTCTGGCCCGGCACGGCTACCGCATTGAGGGACGAAAGGTACGTATCTCGTGACCGCCACCGCCGAAGGTTCGAAGCGGCCCATCCGCCGCGCGCTGGTCAGCGTCTATGACAAGTCCGGGCTGGAGGAGCTGGCGCAGGGGCTGCACGCGGCGGGCGTCCAGCTCGTCTCGACCGGGTCGACGGCCGCGAAGATCGCCGCGGCCGGGGTTCCGGTCACCAAGGTCGAGGAGCTGACCGGCTTCCCCGAGTGCCTCGACGGCCGGGTCAAGACCCTGCACCCGAAGGTGCACGCCGGCATCCTGGCCGACCTGCGCCTGGAGGACCACCGCCGGCAGCTGGCCGACCTCGGGGTCGAGCCGTTCGACCTGGTGGTCGTGAACCTCTACCCGTTCAAGGAGACCGTCGCCTCGGGCGCCACCGCCGACGAGTGCGTCGAGCAGATCGACATCGGCGGTCCGTCGATGGTCCGCGCCGCCGCCAAGAACCACCCCTCCGTCGCGGTCGTCACGGACCCGGCCGCGTACGGCGCGGTCCTCCAGGCGGTCAAGGAGGGCGGCTTCACGCTGGAGCTGCGCAAGCGGTTCGCCGCGGCGGCGTTCCGGCACACCGCCGCCTACGACGTCGCCGTGGCCTCCTGGTTCGCCGAGGACTACGCGGTCGCCGACGAGTCGGGCCTGCCCGACTTCCTCGGCGCCACCTACGAGCGCAAGAACGTGCTGCGCTACGGCGAGAACCCGCACCAGGGCGCCGCGCTGTACGTCAACGGCGAGGGCGGCCTCGCCGAGGCGGAGCAGCTGCACGGCAAGGAGATGTCGTACAACAACTACACGGACACGGACGCCGCGCGCCGTGCCGCGTACGACCACACCGAGCCCTGCGTCGCCATCATCAAGCACGCCAACCCCTGCGGCATCGCGGTCGGTGCGGATGTCGCCGAGGCGCACCGCAAGGCGCACGCCTGCGACCCGCTCTCCGCGTTCGGCGGCGTGATCGCCGTCAACCGCCCGGTGTCCGTGGCGATGGCCGAGCAGGTCGCGGAGATCTTCACCGAGGTCATCGTGGCGCCCGACTACGAGGACGGCGCGGTCGAGATCCTCGCCCGCAAGAAGAACATCCGGGTGCTGCGCGCCCCGGGAGCGCCGGCCAACCCCGTCGAGGTCAAGGCCGTCGACGGCGGGGCGCTCCTCCAGGTCACCGACCGGCTGCAGGCCGAGGGCGACGACCCGGCGAACTGGACGCTGGCCACCGGCGAGGCGCTGTCCGCCGGCGAACTGGCCGAGCTGGCCTTCGCATGGAAGGCGTGCCGCGCGGTGAAGTCCAACGCGATCCTGCTCGCCAAGGACGGTGCCTCGGTCGGCGTCGGCATGGGCCAGGTCAACCGCGTCGACTCCGCGAAGCTCGCCGTCGAGCGTGCGGGCGAGGAGCGGGCCCGCGGCTCCTACGCCGCCTCGGACGCGTTCTTCCCGTTCCCCGACGGTCTGGAGATCCTGACCGCCGCGGGCGTCAAGGCCGTGGTGCAGCCGGGCGGTTCGGTCCGTGACGAGCTGGTCGTCGAGGCCGCGCAGAAGGCCGGCGTGACGATGTACTTCACGGGGACGCGGCACTTCTTCCACTGATCCGCCGCCGTCCGAAGACGGCGCGAGGCCCGCACCGGGTGTGTCCGGTGCGGGCCTTCGTGGTGCGGGGCGCGTGCGTCGTCAGTAACGCGGCCGGTTGAACCAGGCGTTGCCGTCGTCCTTGGAGACGAACACCAGCACCAGGATGCCCAGGACCGTGTGGACCAGGCCGATGGGGAAGGTGAACAGGCTCAGCATGATGTTGGCGATGCCGAAGATGATGGTGCCGACGCGGACGCCGCTGCCGCCGTTGGCGAACTGAACGGCCAGGGTGATCGCGGCCGCGCTGAAGACCACGATGATCACGATGACCGCGATCAGCAGGCCCTTGCCGATGTTCATGGCCATGATGTCGTCCTCACCGGCGTACGGCGAGGCGTTGTGCGAGGCCTTGCTGACGCCGCCCAGTCCCATCACGGCGAGGACCAGGCCGATGAGGTTCAGGCCGGCGAGCACGAACAGCATCACCCGGGCGGCCTTGACCCCGCCGGGCATCACCGTCGGGTACGGCTGCTGCATACCGGGCGCGGGACCGCCGGGGTACGGGCCGTAGGGCGACGGCGGCTGCTGCTGGGGGTAGCCGTAGCCGGGCTGCTGACCCGGCCCGTAGCCCGGCTGCTGGCCCGGCGGCGGACCGTAGGGGTTCTGATTGGGGTAACTCACGAGCAGTGTCCTTCAAGCGAGTCGGACGGAGCGGTGAAGGCCCCGACGCGCAGTTGCGAGGGGGCCTTCGACGAGTGGCGCTATGGGCCGGGGGTGTTACCCCGACGCCTTACTGGGACTTGACGACCACCGTGCCGGCGATCTTGTCCGCGAACGTCTGGGACTTCTCGTCCCACAGCGGCCACAGGTAGCCGATGTAGCAGATCCCGTCGAGGAAGTGGCACAGCTTGCGCACGAAGGCCATACCGAAGCCGATCGGCTGGCCGGTCGCCTCCTTGACCAGGCGGATCTTCAGGGCCTTCTTGCCCGGGGTCTGGCCCGTGGCGCCCTCCTTGACCAGGATGAAGATTCCGCCGGCGAAGGCGATCAGACCGGCGAGCACGATCATGATGATCGAGCCGACCGGCATGACGCTGGCCGAGTCGTAGGCGTCACTGATGCACTGGTAGTCGCCGGGCGGGCAGGTGGAGGTGTCCACGGTCACCGACGAGCTGCTGGCGATGATCACGGCGATGATGTAGAGGATGCCCGGGAGGGCACCCACGATCAGGCCGTCGATCAGGTACGCGCCGACCCGCGCGCCCCAGCTCGCGTAGCCCGTCGGCATCCCCGGCATGCCGGGCTGGCCGTAGGGGGCCGCCTGCTGCGGGTAGGCGCCGTAGGGCTGCTGCGGCGCGGCCTGCTGCTGGGGGTAGCCGTACGGCTGCTGCGGGGCGGCCGGCTGCTGCTGCGGGTAGCCGTAGCCGGGCCCGCCCTGCGGGGGCACCGGCGGCTGCTGCCCGTAGGGCGCCTGCGGGGCCTGCGGCGGCTGGCCGTACGGGTTGTTCGGGTCACCAAAGCTCATCTGCTGTTTTCCTCCGTTGTGTCAGTGGGGGACGACGCGGCGTGACTCGGAGGAAAAACAGGTTGCACTGGCCACCCCCCGACGAAGCCTGCGGCACTGCGCGTCAATCCTTCTAGTTGCGCATTCACTCTGTCCAGTCAAGAGCCCCGGCTGTTGTGCAAGTGCAATGATCAATTCCGGCCAACGGTGTCCCGCGTGCCCTGATTGGAACGCGGCCGCCCTCATCCGGGAGGATGGGGGCATGACTGCCCAGATTCTGGATGGCAAGGCCACCGCAGCCGCTATCAAGTCCGAGCTCGCCACCCGCGTCGAGGCGCTGAAGGCCAAGGGCGTGCAGCCCGGCCTCGGCACCCTCCTGGTCGGCGACGACCCGGGCAGCCGCTGGTACGTCAACGGCAAGCACCGCGACTGCGCGCAGGTCGGCATCGCCTCGATCCAGCGCGAACTGCCCGCGACCGCCACCCAGGAGGAGATCGAGGCGGTCGTCCGCGAGCTGAACGAGGACCCGGCCTGCACCGGCTACATCGTCCAACTCCCGCTCCCCAAGGGCATCGACGCCAACCGCGTCCTGGAGCTGATGGATCCGGCCAAGGACGCCGACGGGCTGCACCCGACGAGCCTGGGGAGGCTGGTGCTGGGCATCGAGGGCCCGCTGCCGTGCACCCCGTACGGCATCGTCCAGCTGCTGCGCCGGCACGACGTCGAGATCAAGGGCGCCAACGTGGTGGTCGTCGGCCGCGGCATCACCATCGGCCGCCCGATGCCGCTGGTGCTGACCCGCAAGTCGGAGAACGCCACGGTCACCCAGTGCCACACCGGGACCCGGGACCTCTCCGCGCACCTGAAGCAGGCCGACATCATCATCGCCGCCGCCGGTGTGCCGCACATCATCAAGCCCGAGGACGTCAAGCCCGGCGCCGCGGTGCTGGACGTCGGCGTCAGCCGGGACGAGAACGGCAAGATCGTCGGCGATGTGCACCCGGGTGTCGCCGAGGTGGCCGGCTGGGTCGCCCCCAACCCGGGCGGTGTCGGCCCGATGACCCGTGCCCAGCTGCTGGTCAACGTCGTCGAGGCCGCCGAGCGCGCGGCCGGCTGAGCCCGCGCCCCGGATCTGAGATCCTGTCCTTGACAGGCCAGACGGCCAACGCCATCGAACCAGCCACCGGAAAGGGACTGTCAGCCATGGCTGCCGAAGCGCATTCGGACGGAGCCTCCGAGCCGCAGCGCACCTCGCGCCGCTTTCCGTCGCTGACCCGCGACACGGCCCGCCCCGAAGGCGGCGGCCGGGCCGCTTCGGGCGACTACCCCGCGCCGGCCCGCCAGTGGCCGCTGCTCACGGTGATGGGCGGCGTCGCGGTGGGGCTGCTGCTCGTCGCGCTCGACGCGTTCCGGGTGGGGTCGCTGGTGATCGGCCTCGCACTCCTGGGGGGCGCGGTGCTGCGGTGGGCGCTGCCCTCGGTGGGCATGCTGGCCGTCCGCTCCCGCTTCACGGACATGGCGACGTACGGGGTGCTCGGCTTCGTGATCGTGGTGCTGGCGATGATGGTGCAGCCCAAGCCGTGGATCCACATCCCGTTGCTGGACGACATCGTGCACTTCACCGTGCGCTAGGGCATGTCCTGGCGGCACCTCGGAGGGCGACACCTTGGAGGGAGCCCCTGGGGCAGACCCTCCGGCACGCACGACGGCGGCCCGCCCTCTCCCCCGTGGGAGGGCGGGCCGCCGCATTTCAGTTCCGGCTCAGCACCACTTGTTCGAGTAGATGGTCATGAGGTTGGCGCCGATGTACGCCCAGCCCGTGCCGCGGTTCAGCTTCGCGTGGCCGCCGCGGTAGTTGGGCTTCTCGTAGACCGTCACGTTGCACTGGGCGCCGTTGTTGTACGCCGACAGCGGGTAGTTGAAGGCGCCGCCGTAGCGGCGCAGGTCGCGGTTGTTCTGCGCGACCTTCTTGGGCGTCCCCTTGTAGTTCGCCTTGGGGTAGACGCACAGGTAGCCGCGGGGGCAGTTGGACGGCGCGCGCTGGACGGTGACCGAGCCCTGCTCGGCCTGCGTGGAGGCGGCGGCCGCGCCGGCGGCCGGCGCCAGCGCCAGGCCTCCGGTGACGGCCGCGGCGGCCGCGGTGAGCGCAAGGCGCCTGCGAGCGTTCATGGTGTGGAATTCCTCCCCGTTGTGTGGTGGCGGCGCGGGGTGGACCGCGCCGCCCTGTGGTGCGCCACTGACTGTGCGCCCCCGTGCGCGTCGACGGCCACACGGAGCGCGGTGGCGGGGAGCTTGTGGGACGTCCCCGCCTCTGACCTGCGGGGACGTCACTTTTGCGGAGGTCGCGGTGGGATGCGGAACAACAGGGTGCGCATGTCCGGATACCGTGCGGAAAGAGTAAAACCGGGAACCGGGGGCCGGGCGCGCGCCATCATCGGCGGCACAGGGGGCTCCTGGCCTCGGGGGATCGAACGCGTATGGGGTGGAACATGTCGCGTTGGAAGGGGCTGCCCGCATCGCTTGACCAGCGGGTGCGGCAGCTCGTCGTGCATTTGCGGAGACTGAAGGACCACAGCGGGCTGAGCCTGGCCTCGCTCGCAGCCAAGACCGCGTACAGCAAGTCGTCGTGGGAGCGGTACCTCAACGGCAAGAAGCTGCCGCCCAGGGAGGCGGTGGAGGCGCTCGCGCGGGTCTGCGGCACCGATCCGACCCGGCTGCTGGCGCTGCACGAGGTCGCTGCGCAGGCCTGGGAGGCGAGCCCGCCGCAGCCGGCGGCCGCGCCCCCGGAGCCCGCCCGCCGCCGCCCGCGCGCCCGCGCGATGGTCGCCCTCGGTGCACTGGCCCTGCTCGTCGTGGCAGGCGTGGCGCTGCTTCTCGCCCGGCCCTGGCAGGACGACGGCGCGTCCGGACCCGCCCGGGGCGTCGCGTCGGCCGGCCGCGCCCCTGACGCCGCACCGGCGTTCACCCACCGGGCGGGCGAGACCTTCGCCTGCCACGTCCGGCGCACCGCCGGCGGCCTGTACGCCGGGCGCAGCCGTACGGCCACGGCGCTCCTCGGCAACGGCACCAGCGGCTGGGAGGCGGTCGAGGCGCAGTGCCTGCTGCGCCACCGGGGGTACGACCCGGGGCCGGTGGACGGCATCGTCGGCGAGAACACCATGCGCGCCGCCAAGCGCCTGCAGGAGGCGGCCGGTCTGCCGTCGGACGGGATCGTGGGCCCCGACACCTGGAAGGTGCTGCGCCGGTGAGCGGGCGGGGCGGTGAGCTGCGCGAAGGGCTGGAGTGCGCCCGACTGGCCGCGGGGATGCGGGAGTTGCGGGCGCGTACGGGCCTGAGCCTGGCCGCGCTCGCCGCCAGGACCGCGTACAGCAAGTCGTCGTGGGAGCGGTATCTCAACGGCAAGAAGCTGCCGCCGAGGGACGCGGTGGAGGCGCTGTGCCGGCTGGCGGGTGAGCCGGCCGGGCGGCTGGTGGCGCTGTGGGAGCTGGCGGACGCGGCGTGGAGCGGGCGGGCGGCGCCGGCCGCGGCCGCCCCGGGCCCGTCCGAAGGCGGGCCGGGTGCCGCCGGACCGGCCGGCGGCGGGCCGGGGCCCGGTTCCGGGACGGGGCGGGCGCAGCGGCGGCGGCCGCGGTGGGCCGTGCCCGTGGCGGCCGGGGGCTGCGCCGGTGTGCTGGCCCTCGTCGCGGTGCTGGTGCTGCGCCCGGCGGCGGACGGAGCCGGGGGCGGTCCGGCCGCGCGGCCCGCGCCGACGTCCTCCTCGGTGACCGGCTGCCGGGGGGCGTCGTGCGACGGCAAGGACGCCCGTTCGATGTACTGCGGCGGTCAGGGCCTGGTGGCGACGGTCGCGGAGCGGGCCGCCGCCGGGGGCCGGCATGTGGAGATCCGCTACGCCGAGTCCTGCAAGGCCGCCTGGGCGCGGCTGCGCGGCGGCCGGATCGGTGACCGCGACGAGGTGTCGGCTCCGGGGGCGAAGCCGCGGTCGGCGCGGGTGAAGGACCGCTTCGACGCCGAGGGGTACCTCGTCACGCCGATGACGGCGGCCCGCGGCCCGAGCGGCGTCCGGGTGTGTCTGCATCCGGCCGGCGGCGCAACCGCGGAGTGCTTCCCGCGTTAGCCTCCGCGGCCGGACCGGACGGCTGCATTCCATACCCCACTGTGGCCGGTTCTTATCGAGATACGTACAGAAGTCGTATGCGGTGCGGTGGAAATGTCACACTGCTGGGGGCCCACGGGGCGTGCGCGGGCGAGCCGGTATGCCCCTGAATGCTCCCGTGCGCCTCGAAATGGGGAACTGCCTCCTGGCCGGAAGCATCCCTACGGGTAGTCAATGAGGGCGGGCGCACCAGGGGGAGTTGCGCCGTCGTGTACATGTGGGGATAGGGGGGGCCATGCCTCGCTGGAAGGCGCTGCCGGAGGAACTCGATCCGCAGGTGGGTGAGTTCACCGAACGGCTGCGCACACTCGTGGACCGCAGCGGCCTGAGTGTGGCCGCAGTCGCGGACCGTACGGGCTTCAGCAAGACCTCGTGGGAGCGGTATCTCAACGGTCGGCTGCTGCCGCCGCAGCGCGCGGTGCTCGCGCTCGCCGAGGCGACCGGCACCCACCCCGGGCACCTCACCACGATGTGGGAGCTGGCCGAACGCGCCTGGAGCCGGGCGGAGATGCGGCACGACGTCACGATGGAGGCGATACGCGTCGCCCAGGCGCGGGCCGCGCTGGACATCGAGGCGCAGCCGGCGGAGACGAAGCAGCCGGCCAAGGCCGCGAAGTCGGCGAAGGCCGCGCGGTCGGCCAAGGGCGTGCAGGTCGCGGATCCGCCGCGGACCGCAACCGCGCCCCGGATCCCGCCGGTGCCGCACCAAAGGATCAGCGAGACGCCCTCGGCGTCGGACTTCCCGGAGTGGGAGCAGGTGGCGGCGGCGCCGTCCCCGGCCCCGCCGGCCGCGCCCGAAGCGGAGGGCGGGAAGCCGCCCGCCCGCCGTGGCCGGGTGCTGATGGGCGTCGTCGGTGCCGTCGGCGCGCTGCTGGTGGCGGGCGCCGCGGTACTGCTGCTGGATCCGGACACCGGCGGCGCCAAGAAGGCGGCCGCGGCGCCCGCGCCGAAGGCGACGCCGAGCGCACGGCCGGTGCTGCCCGCCGGGGTCCGCTGCGACGGGGCCGCGTGTGCGGGCAAGGACCCGGAGGCGATGGGGTGCGGGGGGACGCGCGCCGTCAGCCCGTCGCGCGGGATGGCCGGCGGCGCGCTGATCGAGGTCCGCTACAGCTCGGTCTGCCACGCGGCCTGGGCGCGGATCAGCGGTGCGGCGCCCGGTGACCAGGTCACCATCGGCGAGGTCGGCCGCGGCCTGTCGGCGCGGGTCGAGCGCGGCGGCGCCGCGTACACCGCGATGGTCGAGGTGACGGGCGACCCGGCGAAGGTCACGGCCTGCGGTACGACCACGAGGGGCACGAAGGGCTGCGTCCAGCCGACGGCCCGCTAGCCGCCGGTCGGCCGCCGCGCCGGCCAGTCGTCGGCCGCCCGTCCCGCCGGTCGGCCGTCCCGCCGGCGTGCGCCCGCCGCTGGCCGGGAATCGCCGTCCACGGAGCGCTTCGGGAACTGGGGGGCATGCCCGCCGTCATCGGGGGCATGCGACCGGTACCCCCCACGGGTGTGCACAGTTCGGCGGCCGCTCGCACCCCTCCTACAGCGGGCGGCCGCCGCACCCGCACCCTCCCGGGGGCGTACGGCCGCCCGCTCCACGGCCCTGCGTACGCCTCCTGGGGACGCCACTACGGACGGCCGTACGGATGCCCCGGCGCACCCGGTGAGGTGTGCCACACCGGCCCGTCGCCTGCCACCGGCGGGGGTCCGATAGCCTGGCGGCCGGTCTCTCGATACCAAGAGACCTTGAGAGGCCTAGATAAATGGGCAGGGACACCCACCGCCACCCATGGTGGTCTGGGGCTTGCCCCCAGAAAACGTCGCGCAGGAGATCGCCATGACCCGCACTCCCGTCAATGTCACCGTCACCGGCGCCGCCGGCCAGATCGGTTACGCACTCCTCTTCCGCATCGCTTCCGGTCATCTGCTCGGCGCGGACGTGCCGGTCAAGCTGCGCCTCCTGGAGATCCCGCAGGGTCTGAAGGCCGCCGAGGGCACCGCGATGGAGCTCGACGACTGCGCCTTCCCGCTGCTGCAGGGCATCGACATCTCGGACGACCCGAACGTCGCCTTCGACGGCGCGAACGTCGCCCTGCTCGTCGGCGCCCGCCCCCGCACCAAGGGCATGGAGCGCGGCGACCTGCTGGAGGCCAACGGCGGCATCTTCAAGCCGCAGGGCAAGGCCATCAACGACCACGCCGCGGACGACATCAAGGTCCTGGTCGTCGGCAACCCCGCCAACACCAACGCGCTGATCGCGCAGGCCGCCGCGCCGGACGTACCGCGTGAGCGCTTCACCGCGATGACCCGCCTGGACCACAACCGCGCCGTCTCCCAGCTCGCGCAGAAGACCGGCACCCCGGTCTCCGAGATCCGCCGGCTGACGATCTGGGGCAACCACTCGGCCACCCAGTACCCGGACATCTTCCACGCCTCGGTCGCCGGCAAGAACGCCGCCGAGACCGTCAACGACGAGAAGTGGCTGGCCGACACCTTCATCCCGACCGTCGCCAAGCGCGGTGCGGCGATCATCGAGGCCCGCGGCGCGTCCTCCGCGGCCTCCGCCGCCAACGCCGCCATCGACCACGTCCACACCTGGGTCAACGGCACCGCCGACGGCGACTGGACCTCGATGGGCATCCCCTCGGACGGCTCCTACGGCGTCCCGGAGGGCCTGATCTCCTCGTTCCCCGTCACCACCAAGGGCGGCACGTACGAGATCGTCCAGGGCCTGGAGATCAACGACTTCTCCCGCGCCCGCATCGACGCGTCGGTCAAGGAGCTCACGGAGGAGCGCGACGCGGTCCGCGCCCTCGGCCTGCTCTGAGTCACCGCCGCTGCCGCCCCGCGCGGGCGGCGCCGCAGCCACCACGAGCCCGCACGGTCCGCAAGGGCCGTGCGGGCTCGGCCGTTTCCGGCCTGCTGCGGGTGGGCCACGGCCGGTGCTACCCCGGGTGGGGATGGCGGCGGATCTCGACGTTGCAGTCGGTCGCCGCCGACCGGTCCCCGACGGCGTACGCCCCCGCCCGCTGCCGGGCCAGCGCCCCGCACACATCGCACCCGGCGACCGGGGCGGGATCGGGCGCCGTTGACGGTTCCATGAGGTGAACCGGGCGGTCCATACGGCCCATCAGCCCATCACCTGCAGCTGACGCCAGTACTCGCGCCGCCGCTGCCGCCGCTCGTACACGATCCGGTAGGAGCGTACGAGGGCCTGGTCCACAGCGGAGGGCGGCGGTACAGGCGGTACCTCGGCATGTCGTTGACACTCCGCGCAGGGAAGTAACAGCCGTAGCAGGGACTCGAAGAGCCGGATAACGTGGTGCATGTCGTCAATCTCTCTGGGTTGGAGACCACGCCCCCGGACGTCTGCCAACGTCGCGGGGGTTCTGCGTGTTCGGGCATGCGGGAGCACGCCGCGATTGTCAGTGCGGCCTCTTACTCTGGGTGTATTCATCGTTGCTCAGTGAGATCGCCGATCACAACGCTGGGCGCGTGACAATGACCAACTGTCACAAAGGGGGGCGGGGTCGATGGGACGACGCAACGGCATGGGAGGGACGGCCGGTACCACCGCGGCGGTGTTCGGCGAGGTGCTCAAACACCACCGGGAGGCGGCGCTCCTGACTCAGGACGCCTTGGCGCGCAAGATCCCTTGCGATCGCTCGCATGTGGCGCGGGTCGAGGCGGGCACGCGGGTGCCGCAAGAGGCCTTCGCCAGGGTCTGCGATGAACTGCTGGGTACGGGTGGAGTGTTGTTGCGGTTGTGGCGGCGGATCGACTGGTATCCGGAGGTGCAGCATCCGGACTGGTTCGAGCGGCGGGCTGAGCTGGACTCCGTGGCCGTCGCCCTGCGCGAGTACCAGGCCCAGGTCATGCCGGGCCTGTTGCAATGTGACGACTACGCACGAGCGTTGTTCGCCTCGATCGCGAGCGGCGACGAGGTTGAGAAGCTGGTCAGAGCGAGGCTGAGCCGCCAACAGCGCTTCTTGGACCCGGGTGGCCCGCTGTACGTCGCGGTGTTGGACGAGAGCTGTTTGCGTAACGTCGTGGGGGGCGCGGCCGTCATGCGTGGACAGTGCGCACATCTGCTGGAGGTTGGACAGCGGTCCAACATGCGCATTCAGGTCGCCCCGGCCGCCGTTTCCGGGCTCATCCGCCCCAAGACTTCCATGTCGCTGATCACGTTGCCCGACGGGGACCAGTGGGTCTATTCGGAGTCGCTCGACCGTGGTCATCTCAACGACGATCCAGCCGTCCACGCTCGTCACAGCCAGACCTATGATGTCCTCAGAGCGGACGCTCTGTCAGCTCCCGCATCTGCCGCTCTGATCGCCGAGGTGATGGAAGGTTACGGGAATGAACAGCCACGGGTTCAGCTCCGCGATATGGATCAAGAGCAGCTACAGCGACCGCGACGGCGGCAACTGCATCGAAGTGGCGCTGAACTGGGTGAAGAGCAGCTACAGCGGCGACAACGGCGGCAACTGCATCGAAATAGCCCCCGGTATCCCCGGCATCGTCCCGGTCCGCGACAGCAAGAACCCTGACGGGCCCGTTCTACACCTCCCGGTGGCAGGCTGGTCGGCCTTCCTCGCCGCCGTCAAAGACGGGGAGTTCCGCACGGGCCTCTGACCTGCCCGGCGACCACCTTCCGTTATCGCGCTGACACGGAGTGGTCCCCTGGCCTATGCTGCGGCTTCCGTGTTGCCACGGTCGGCGACTGGCGCCTCGTTCGCCAACTCCGCCTCCGTGGCAGTCCATTGGCGTTGCATGGGGGAGGCCGATGACCCGGACGAGTGTGCCCGTGCAGCCCGAAGGGCCCGACGACCACTCGCGGTTGGAGAAGAAGCCGCCCGAGCCGCCCGAGGCCGCGACCTACGCTCCGCCTCCTCCACTGCCCGTGACCCCGCCGGGTGCCAGCGATGCCACCCGGTTGCTGTGCGCCGGTGCGTACATGGACGAGCCGTTCCGGGACGCGGTGATCGACGAGCTGTACGTCCATGAGGAGCGGTTCGCCGCCCCCTCGATGGGCATCGACGCGGCCCGGGTGCTCGCCCACGCGCTGCGCGCCCGCCGGCTGGAGCTGGGCTGGGCCGCCGCGATCCTGGGCGTGTGGATCGTGGCCATCCCGATGTCGTCGGGTCTGGCGGTGCTCTACCTCTTCCCTGTCATCTTCATGGCGCTGTCGCGCCTCGTCCGCCGGGCGCCCGTCCCCGCGTGGCTGGCGCGCGGTCTCTCCTTCCTGCTGCGGTGGTACGGGCGTCTCCAACTGGTCTTCTTCATCGTGGCGTTGGTGATGGCGATCATCATCGGCGAGGCCCTGGGCGGCGCCTGGCGGATGCTGCCCGTCCGGCTGCTGACGAATCTGCTGCCGTTCGGCTCGTCCTCCTCCGACGAGCCGGACTTCGGCTGGTACGGGGACAGCGACTCGTACGGCGGCTCGTACGGCGGCTGGGAGTCCGCGGCCGGGTACGCCGACCCCAGCGGCGGCTCCGGCATGCTCCAGGTGTGGATCGCGCTGCTGCTGCCGCTGGTGCTGGCCACGCTGGTCGCCCTGCAGCGCGGGCAGTTCGCGCGGGCGCTGGCCCGGGAGCTGTCCAAGGAGCGCTTCCCCGATGTGATGTCCGATCCGGCGGAGCGGGCCGAGGGTCTGCGCTTCCGGCGGTTGCGGGAGCGGGTGCGGATCGAGCAGCACGGGCCGCTGGTGATGTATCGGGCCGCCAACCCGTTCTGTGGTGCCGGCTGGCCGTACAAGACGTGGTCGCTGTCGGTGGAGCTGAACCCGCGGCCGGACCGGAAGGTCGAGCCGCTGGACAACGCGGCCATCCTGCAGCGCATCGTGCCCCTGGTGGCGGCGCTGCGGGTGCCGTCCCCGCACGGTTCGCCCGAGGTGGCGGCCGCGGTGCGCGACCGGCTGCGCGCGATGGAGATCGACGAGTGCGTCTTCCTGCCGGCGGAGGGGCTGCCGACCCGTGCGGCGGCGCCGTACGCGCCGGAGGCGTTCGAGGAGCACCGGGCCGCGGCCGTCGAGGAGGGCGGGGAGACCCGGCGGCACTTCCTGCGCATCCGGGTCGGCGGCTGGAACGAGGGCATCGTCACCACGGTCTTCGTGCGGGTGCACACCCAGGGCGGGATGCTGATGCTGGAGGTCGCGCCGCATGTGCTGTGGCCGCTGCGGCAGCAGTTCCAGGACGCCGACCGGCTCGCCCACCAGTACCGGCACCACCACCACTTCGGCAAGGCGGTGTGGGCGCTGAGCCGTACGCCGCGCTCGGCGGGCTCGGCCGTGCTCACGCTGGTGCGCGGCCTGCTGTCGGCGTGGCGGCTGGCGACCGCGGGGCACGGCGCGGCGCTCCCCGAGGGCCCCGGTGCCGCCGTACGCGAGCTGGGCTCCTACGGGGAGTCCTCGCTCTTCCAGGACATGGACGTGGCCCGCTATCTGAAGACGATCCAGCAGCGGGTGGCGGCCGGGGTCACCACGGCGCTGAGCGAGGCCGGCTACCGGACCGACGAGTTCGAGCAGCGGATCGTGCATGTCGCCGAGGGCGGCGTGTACGTCGAGTCCGCCCAGGGCGCCGTCGGCATCGGCGACCACAACACGATCACCCACAACACCACCGAGCGGGGCTCCGCGGCGAAGGGAAGTGCCAAGCGTGGCAGCAACGGCTGACGAGCGCGGCAAGGGCGGCATCCACATCGGCAGCGTCCAGGGGGCGTTCGCCATCGGTGACCACAACACCGTCACCCACAACGAAGGCGTCGGCGGGCCCGCGGCGGACCCGGCGCAGCAGGAGCTGCTGCGCGCCGTCCGGGCCCTGCGCGACGATCTGTCCCGGGCGGTGGAGACCCCGCAGGTCACGGCGCTGAGCGGGGAGCTGGCCGACACCGAGACGGAGATCGCCGACACCGGGGCGGCCGGGCCGGGGCGGCTGGCCCGGCTGCGTGCGGCGCTCACGGACGCCAGTGCGGTGGTGGGGCTGCTGGCCTCGGGGGCCGCGGTCGGCCAGGCGGTCGCGGCCCTGGTGGGAGGCTGACGATGAAGGGCCGCGGCCCGGCCCGCTGGAACAGCGAGACCCAGAGCTGGGAGGACGGCACACCGCCGCCCGCCCCCTATACGGGACCGATGCCGCCCCGGCCGGACTTCGCGCCGTCGGCGGGGGCCGGGCCGACCGGGCCGTTACCGCACGGCGCCGGCGGGCCGCCTGCGGACGCTCCCGCTGGTCCGCATGCGGACGTCTCCGCCGGGCCGCCTGCGGATGCCTCCGCCGGTCCGGTGGCCGGGCCGGTGGCCGCCTCGGGGGCCGGCCCGGTGGTCGACCCGCTGGTCGTCCCCACGCCCGTGCCGCCGCCCGCCCCGGGGCCCATGGGCGGCGGGCGGCGGCGCCGTACCGCACTCATCGCCGGAGTGGCGGCGGCCGTGATCGCGGCGGGCGTCGGCGGCGGCTATCTCCTATGGGGACGCGGCGACGACCCGGCCGCCGCCCGCCCACCGGCCCGCACCAAGGCGTCCGTGCCCGAGGACCCCGCCACCGGCACCTCGGCGCCGCCCACCGACGACACCGGCCCCACCGCCTCCACAGATCCCACCGGCCCCTGGGGCACGGCGCCGCCGGACGGCTACCGCCTCGTCCACGACGACAAGGGCTTCACCACCGCGGTCCCGGACGGCTGGCGGCGCAGCGTCCGCGACACCGGCGTCTTCTACACGGCGCCGGACGACCGGGGACTGGTGCAGATCTTCGAGATCACCGAACCGGACACCGCCTCGGAGGCGGCGCTGCGGAAGGCCTCGGAGGGGCTGGCGCACAACCCCGGCTATGAGGAGATCAGCCTCGGGGCGTTCGACGGCCCGGCTCCCGGGACGGACGCCGCCCAGCTGGTCTACGCCTATGACAGCGAGCGGATCGGCGAACGGGTCAAGGTCGTCGACTGCGCCTTCACCGTCGACGACGGCCGTCAGTTCGCCGTCCTGGTCCTCGGCACCGAGGCGGACTGGCCGGAGCAGCAGCGCACCCAGAAGATCGCGCTGCGGGCCTTCGCCGCCACCCCCTGAACCACCGTCCGGGCTGCGCTACCCGGGCCCCCGGGGCTTTTCGGGGCTAGCCGGGCAGCTCCGTACGCTCCCACCACTCGTACACGGGCAGGGCGCCCTCGGCGGTGTCCTGCTGCCGGCTGGTGGCCCGGAAGTGCTCATAGCCGTTGCGGTAGGGGATCTTCAGCTCGTCCCCGGGCGGATCGATCGGCACGATCCGTTCGGGCAGCTCCTCGGGCCCGCCCACCAGCACTGCCTTCGCCGCTTTGTCAGCCATGCCTGCATTCTCGCCCCGGCATGTCACATCGGCCCGCCGCCGGTACGTCAATGGAGTGAGAAGGCAGCTACGAAGCAGGAGGCACCCGTCATGGCCCGCATTTCCCTCACCCCCCGGCGCACCCTCACCGTCCGGTTCGCGCAGTGGTACTCCCGGCGCGCCTACGGCAAGGTCATGGAGCCCGCCCTGGCCATGGGCCACCACCCCAGGATCCTGCGCTCCTACTTCTCCTTCGAGAACAAGGTGGCGCGCTGGAAGGCGCTGGACCCCGCGCTCAAGCACCTGGCGGAGCTGGTGTCGGCGGCGGCCATCGGCTGCTCGTGGTGCGTGGACTTCGGCTACTGGCAGGCCGACCGGCTGGGGCTGCCGCTGGAGAAGATCAGCAAGGTGCCCGCCTGGCGGGACCACCAGGAGTCCTTCACGGAGCTTGAGCGGATGGTCATGGAGTACACGGAGGCGATGACCGCGACGCCGCCGGCCGTGACCGACGAGCTGGCCGAGGGCCTGCGCGGGCGCCTGGGCGAGGCGGCGTTCGTGGAGCTGACCATGATGGTGGCCGTGGAGAACCTGCGCTCCCGCATGAACAGCGCCATGGGGCTGCACAGCCAGGGGTTCTCCGACAACTGCGCGATTCCGCTGACGCGGGGGGCGGGGCGGGGCTAAGGAGCCTCGCGGGGGAAGCCCTCGGTGGGGATGGTGAGGTCGACAATCGTCTTGGTGAGGTCGATCGGCAGTCCGTAGGCGAGCGTGGTGTCGATCCTGTACTCGCCGTCCTGGGGGTGGGTGAAGACGCGACAGCGACCGATGTAGGGGTCGGCGATCATGTAGACCGGGATTCCGGCCTCGGCGTAGATCGTCTTCTTCGGGCCGTAGTCGTTCGCCGCGGTGCCCCTGGAGATGACCTCGGCGACGAACTCGATGTCCTGGTGGCGCCACCGGCCCCGGTCCTTCTTCGCGTCGTCGGCCAGCTTGAGGACGTCCGGGCAGAAGCCGTTCTCCTTGCCGGGGAAGTCGATCCGCACGTCCGACATCACCGGGACGTCCATCCCGAAGCGGTCTTCCAGTGCCCGCACGATCCGGCGGATGGTCGTCCAATGGACGTCCCGCTGCGGCGTCATGAAGATGGCCCCCTCGACGATCTCGATCTTGTAGCCCTCGGGGAAGGCCTGCTCCAGCCACTCGAACAGCTCGTCCAAGCGCCGCTCGTTCTCAGTGGGCTCCGCCATCTCCATCCCGCCGGTCTCGATCGTCTCGGTCCGCTCAAGGCTGATGGTCATCGTGCCGCTCCTCCCCGCCGCCACGCCAGACGGGCAGCCGCACGGTTCAACGCTATGTATGTGCGGACGGTTACGGGCTGTAGCGGCATATGCCAACCGCCAGGTGTCAACCGTCAGGTGTGGGCGTTGTCCGGCCCCTCCAGCATGTCCTCGAACACCGCGATGTCGACGGTATCGGCCGGAGCGGGGGTCTTGGCGGGGACCGGGCGGTCGTAGTTGCTCAGCAGGATCGTGCCCGTCTCGTGGTCGATCTCGGTGGTGAGCTTGAGGGGGTAGGGCTTGCCCTTGACCGCGACGTAGAGGGTCTGGACGGCTCCGTCGAACTTCCTGATGACGGGCAGGACGCGGGTGCCCTCGTGGACGGTCGGGCGGCCCTTGGTGAGGGTGGAGGTGGTCGAGGGCGACGGGGTGTTCGTGGGCGGCTCGTCGGTGCCGGCGGCGGACTTCTGGAAGGCGGTGAGGTCGCAGGCGGCGGACAGGCTCTGCAGGAAGCCGTCGTCGGTGGTGCCGTGCAGGAAGGTGTCCTTGTACTTCGCGGCCGCCTCGGTGCCCTGGTCTCCGGGGAACTGGCTCTTCCAGAAGGCCGCGTCCGGCTTCATCCAGACCTGGTCGCCGCGCTTGATCATCTCCACCCGGCCGAGCGCGCCCTTGCTGATGGCGCCGGCGCAGTTGCCGGCCTGGTCCAGGGTGATGTCGAGCTTGGTCGGGCCGGCGGTGGTCAGGGTGCGCAGCCGCAGCGACTTCGCGGCGACCAGCTGGTCGAGCGCGTCGTCGGAGATCTGCTGGGCGGACTTGCCCGCGAGGTCGCCCTCGCCGTCGGGGTCGGCGGTCGCCGCCGCGGCGCCGGTGCACGCCGCTCCGGCGAGCAGGGCCGCGGTGCAGCTCAGGGCGGTGGTTGCGGTGACGGTACGGCGTCTGCAGGTCATCTCGGCACCTCCGGTCCGGAGGGGGCGTACGAGGGACATACCGCAGGGGCATCCGCGGGGACATACAGCTATTCAGGGTAGGTTCCAGGACATTCGTTCGCACTTTGAGTGAGTCGGCTCACTTTCCATGAATGTTTGGGCATAGGTGGGCCGCTTCCGGGGAGGGCTCCTTGTTGCTGGTGACGCCAGTGGTTGCACCAGTGGGAACAGATCGGTAACCGGAAGGCAGAACGACGTGTCGTCAATCGAGACCATTCACGTAGACGGGGTGTGGCTTCCCGCCGCATCCGGCGCCACGCGGGAGGTCCTCGACCCCGCCGACGCGACGACGCTCCAGCTGGTGTCCGAGGGCGGCGCCGACGACGCCGACGCGGCGGTCGCGGCCGCCCGGCGCGCCTTCGAGGGCGGCGCCGGCGCCTGGCCCCGCACGGCCGTCGCCGAGCGCTCCGCGCTGCTGCGCCGGGTCGCCGACCTGCTGCAGCGCGACCGCGAGGAGATCGCCCTCATCGAGAGCCGGGACACCGGCAAGACGCTGGAGGAGGGCCGGGTCGACGTCGACGACGTCACCAACGCGTTCCGGTACTTCGCCGACGTGGTGATGAACGAGAGCGGCGGGCGGGTCGTCGACGCCGGGTCGGCGGATGTGCACAGCGTCGTCGTGCACGAGCCGGTCGGCGTCTGTGCGCTGATCACGCCGTGGAACTACCCGCTGCTCCAGGCGAGTTGGAAGATCGCGCCGGCCCTCGCGGCCGGCAACACTTTTGTGATCAAGCCCAGCGAGGTCACTCCGCTGTCGACCGTGCACCTGATCAAGCTGCTGGTCGAGGCCGGGCTGCCGGCCGGTGTCGCCAACATCGTCACCGGCGCGGGCGTGCCGGTCGGCCAGCGGCTGGCCGAGCACCCGGACGTGGATCTGTTCTCCTTCACCGGCGGCCTCGCCAGCGGTACGAAGGCGGGCGCGGCGGCGGTCTCCGGCGCCAAGAAGATCGCGCTGGAGCTGGGCGGCAAGAACCCCAATGTGGTCTTCGCCGACGCCTGCGCCACCGAGGAGGGCTTCGACACCGCCGTCGACCAGGCGCTGAACGCCGCGTTCATCCACAGCGGGCAGGTCTGCTCGGCCGGTGCCCGGCTGATCATCGAGGAGTCGGTGCGCGACCGCTTCGTCGCCGAACTCGCCCGCCGCGCCGAGCGGATCAAGCTCGGCCGGGGCACCGAGGACGGCGTGGAGTGCGGTCCGCTGGTCTCCCAGCAGCAGTTGGAGAAGGTCGAGGCGTACGTCGCCTCCGCGCTGGCCGAGGGGGCGCAGCTGCGCTGCGGCGGCTCCCGGCCCAAGCCCTCGGACGTCCGCCCGGCCACCGGCTACTTCTACGCGCCGACCGTGCTGGACGGCTGCCACCGCGAGATGAAGGTGGTCCGCGAGGAGACCTTCGGCCCGATCCTGACGGTGGAGACCTTCACCACCGAGGACGAGGCCGTCGCGCTCGCCAACGACACCGAGTACGGCCTCGCGGGCGCCGTCTTCTCCGCCGACACCGCCCGCGCCCGCCGGGTCGCCGCCCGGCTGCGGCACGGCACGGTCTGGATCAACGACTACCACCCCTACCTCCCGCAGGCGGAGTGGGGCGGCTTCGGCAAGTCCGGCATCGGCCGGGAACTGGGCCCCACGGGTCTGGACGAGTACCGCGAGAGCAAGCACATTTACGAGAACCTGCGGCCGGCGCCGGTGCGGTGGTTCACGGGCTGACCCCAGGCCCGAGCACGCGACCCGCACCACGCACCTCGCAGTAAAGGAGTACCCCTCATGCCCGTGTACGACTATGTCGTCGTCGGAGGCGGCACCGCCGGCTCCGTCATCGCCTCCCGCCTCACCGAGGACCCCGCCGTCTCCGTCGCCGTCATCGAGGGCGGTCCCTCCGACATCGACCGCGAGGACGTACTGACGCTGCGCAAGTGGCTCGGCCTGCTCGGCGGTGAGCTGGACTACGAGTACACGACCACCGAGCAGCCGCGCGGCAACTCGCACATCCTGCACAGCCGCGCCAAGGTCCTCGGCGGCTGCTCCTCCCACAACACCCTGATCTCCTTCAAGCCGCTGCCGTCCGACTGGGACGAGTGGGAGGCGGCGGGCGCGGCCGGCTGGGGCGCCAAGGAGATGGACCCCTACTTCGGCAAGCTGCGCAACAACATCGTGCGGGTGGCGAAGAAGGACCAGAACCAGATCGCGACGGACTGGATCGAGGCCACCAAGACGGCGCTCGGCGTCCCCGAGGTCGTCGGCTTCAACGACAAGCCCTTCGACGAGGGCGTCGGCTTCTTCGACCTCTCCTACCACCCGGAGAACAACAAGCGGTCCTCGGCGTCCGTCGCCTACCTCCACCCGCACATGGAGGCCGGCGACCGCCCGAACCTCACGCTGATGCTGGAGACCTGGGCGCACAAGCTGGAGCTGGACGGTACGACCGCCAAGGGCGTCCACGTCCGCACCAAGGACGGCGAGGAGGTCTACGTCGAGGCCGCCCGCGAGGTGCTGGTGTGCGCCGGCGCGGTCGACACCCCGCGGCTGCTGATGCACTCCGGCATCGGCCCGAAGGAGGACCTCCAGGCGCTGGGCATCGACTGCGTGCTCGACCTGCCGGGCGTCGGTGAGAACCTCATCGACCACCCCGAGTCGGTGATCGTCTGGGAGACCGACGGGCCGATCCCGGGCAACTCCGCGATGGACTCCGACGCGGGCCTGTTCGTCAAGCGGGACCCGGAGCACAAGGGCCCGGACCTGATGTTCCACTTCTACCAGATCCCCTTCACCGACAACCCCGAGCGGCTGGGCTACGAGCGCCCCGAGCACGGCGTGTCGATGACCCCGAACATCCCCAAGTCCCGCTCCCGCGGCCGCCTCTACCTCACCTCCGCCGACCCCGAGGTCAAGCCGGCCCTGGACTTCAGGTACTTCGAGGACGAGGACGACTACGACGGGCGGACCCTCGTCGACGGCATCAAGCTGGCGCGCGAGATCGCCAAGGCCGAGCCGTTCGCCAAGTGGCTCAAGCGCGAGGTCTTCCCCGGTCCGGACGTGACGGACGACGAGGAGATCGGCGAGCTGGTGCGCAAGGCCGCACACACCGTCTACCACCCCGCCGGCACCTGCAAGATGGGTGCCCTTGACGACCGACTGGCCGTCGTCGACCCGCAGTTGAAGATCCGCGGGCTGGACGGCATCCGTATCGCCGATGCCTCGGTCTTCCCGACGATGCCGGCCGTCAACCCCATGCTGGGCGTGCTGATGGTGGGGGAGAAGTGCGCCGAACTGCTCCGTAAAGACCCGACCAAGGGAGGTGATGCGTGATGGCTACCACCTCCGCCGGCGCATCCGAGATACCCAACGCCCGCAAGGCCGCCGACACCGAGCAGGACGGCCGTGACGTCGTCTTCTCCGTCCGCAACCTCTGGAAGGTCTTCGGCCCCAAGGCCGACAAGATCCCCGGCGACTCCTCCGTCGCCGGCCTGAACGCCCAGGAACTGCGCGAGCGGACCGGCTGCACCGCCGCCGTCCGCGATGTCTCCTTCGACGTCCACAAGGGCGAGGCCTTCGTCGTGATGGGCCTGTCCGGCTCCGGCAAGTCCACCCTCGTGCGGTGCCTGACCCGGCTGATCGAGCCGACCAGCGGCAACCTCGAGATGGACGGCGAGGACGTGCGCGCCATGGACCGCGGCGCGCTGCGCGAACTGCGCCGCCGCCGCGCCGCCATGGTCTTCCAGCACTTCGGCCTGCTGCCGCACCGCTCCGTCGTCGACAACGTCGCCTACGGCCTGGAGATCCAGGGCGTAGGCAAGGCCGAGCGCCGCGAGAAGGCCGGCGAGATGGTCGACAAGGTGGGCCTGGCCGGTCTGGAGAAGCGCCGTCCGGGCCAGCTCTCCGGTGGCCAGCAGCAGCGCGTCGGCCTGGCCCGGGCGCTCGCCGTCGACCCCGAGGTGCTGCTGTTCGACGAGCCGTTCAGCGCGCTCGACCCGCTCATCCGCCGCGACATGCAGGAAGAGGTCGTCCGCCTGCACCGCGAGGAGGGCCGGACGATGGTCTTCATCACCCACGACCTCGCCGAGGCGCTGCGGGTCGGCGACCGGATCGCCCTGATGCGCGACGGCGAGATCGTCCAGCTCGGCACCCCCGAGGAGATCGTCGGCTCGCCGGCCGACGACTACGTCCGCGACTTCGTGCGGGACGTCCCGCGCGAGCAGGTGCTCACCGTCCGCCGCGCGATGCGTCCGGCCGAGGACGGCGAGAGCGACCAGGGGCCGGCGCTCGGCCCCGACACCCTGATCTCCGACGCCATCGAGGCGGTCGCCCGCTCCGGCGGCGCGGCCCGCGTCGTCGACGACGGCCGCTGCCTGGGCGTCGTCGACCACGCCTGCCTGCTCAACGTGGTCGCCCGGATCGAGGACCCGCGGCACGGCGAGGTGGCTGCCTGATGTACGCCGCGACCCCCCACGGCGGCGCCCTGCGCGCCGTCGGCTCCAGAGCTCCCGCGGCCTCCCCGCGGTCCCGTATGCGCGCCGCGCTGCTGCGCCAGTGGCGGGAGGCGCAGCGCGCCGCCGCCATGAACGTGCCGGTCGGCACCGTCAAGCGGGGGCGCGCATGAGCAGCGCTGCCCCCACCCCGGTTTCTGCCCGCGGCACCCTCGGCGTCGACACGCCCAAGGGCCCGGCCCAGTTCCTGCTGCAGCGCCGCGGCGTGGCCAAGCTGCTGCTGCTCGTCGTCGCCGCGGCCGTCCTCGTCCCGCTGCTGGCCGCCAAGTACGGCGCCGCCTGGCCGTCCTCGCTTACCGTCGACGTCTCCGGCCCGCTCGGCAGGACCAGCGACTGGATCATCGACAACCGCGACAGCCACTGGCTGTTCGTCTACTTCCTCGGCCACCTCTCCAACGCCGTGGTCATCTCCGTACGCGCCGTCTACCTGCTGCTGCTCGCGCTGGGCTGGACCGGTGTGACGGCCGGCGTCACGCTGATCGCCTGGCGGGTGGCCGGTGTCCGCATCGCCGCCGTGGCACTGCTGTCCTTCCTGGTCAGCGGCCTGCTGGGGATGTGGGTCCCGACCATGCAGACGCTCGCCCTGATGATCGTGGCGGTCGTCGTCTCGGTCGCCGTCGGCGCCCTGCTGGGTCTGGCCGCCGGTCTCTCCGAGCGCCTCTTCAAGATCCTGCGCCCGGTCCTGGACACCATGCAGGTCCTCCCGGCCTTCGCCTACCTGCTCCCCGTCGTGCTGGTCTTCGGCATCGGCGTACCGGCCGCGCTGCTGGCCACCGTCGTCTACGCGGCGCCGCCGATGGCCCGCCTGACCGCCCTCGGTCTGCGCGGCGCCGACCCCGGCGTGCTGGAGGCCGTCTCCTCCCTCGGCGCCACCGGACGGCAGCGGCTGCTGACCGCCCGCCTGCCGCTGGCCCGCAAGGAGCTCCTCCTCGGCGTCAACCAGACGATCATGATGGCGCTGTCCATGGTCGTGATCGCCTCGATGATCGGTGCCGCCGGTCTCGGTGACCGCGTCTACCAGGCCCTCGCCTCGGTCGACGTCGGTGCCGCGCTCGCCGCCGCCATCCCGATCGTGCTGCTGGCCATCGTCATGGACCGCACCACCGCCGCGGCCGGAGGGGGGTACCGCCCTGCTCGAACGAAGTTGAGAGCTTGGGGGAGTATCGGCGCGGCCGGCACCGCCGCCGGCCCGACGTGGCTGCGCGGCTGGCGGGCCTGGGCCGGGGTGGCCGCGGTCACCGCCGCGCTCGCCGCCGTCGGCCGGCTGACCGGCTCGCTGGTCTGGCCCGACGCCTGGGCGGTGAACATCGCCGCCCCCGTCAACGACTTCAAGGAGTGGATGGTCGACCACCTCTACTCCGGAGTCCCCGTCGTCGGCGGCACCGCCGACTGGGCCGCGCACTTCACCGACTGGGTCCTCAACCCGCTGCGCGACGGCCTGACCGCGCTGCCCTGGTACGGCACGCTGCTCATCGTCGCCGCGCTCGCCTGGCTCATCGGCACCTGGCGCACCGCCCTGACCGCCGTCCTGGCGATGGCCGCCATCGGCGTGCTGGGCGTGTGGAAGCCGTCCATGAACACCCTCTCCCAGGTGCTCGCCGCCCTGGTGGTGACCCTGGTGCTGGGCTTCGGCGTCGGCATCCTCACCGCGGGCAGCAAGCGCTTCGAGACGCTGCTGCGCCCGGTGCTGGACGTCATGCAGACCATGCCGCAGTTCGTGTACCTGATCCCCGTGGTGGCGCTGTTCGCCGTGGGCCGCGCCCCGGCCGCCGCCGCGGCGGTCGTCTACGCGCTGCCGGCCGTCATCCGCATCACCACCCAGGGCCTGCGCCAGGTGGACCCCGCGGCCGTGGAGTCCGCCCGCTCCCTGGGCGCCACCCGTTGGCAGATGCTGCGCCAGGTCCAGCTTCCGTTGGCCCGGCCGGCGCTGCTGCTGGCCGTCAACCAGGGCGTGGTGCTCGTCCTCGCCGTCGTCATCATCGGCGGCCTGGTCGGCGGCGGTGCCCTCGGGTACGACGTCGTCACCGGTCTGGCCACCGGAGACCTGGCCCTCGGCCTGGTCGCGGGTGTGGCGATCGTGTGCCTGGGCCTGATGCTCGACCGGGTCACCCAACCCACGGAACGCCGTACGACGGGGAAGGGAGCCTGACCATGTCCCGTAAGCGCACCACGATCGTCGGGACGGCCGCGCTGGCCGCCACGGCGGCCCTGTCCCTGTCCCTGTCGGCCTGCGGCAAGGCCGACATGACCAAGCAGTCCTCGCCGTTCGCCGCGGCCGAGGGTTCCAAGTCCGTCACGCTGTCCGTGCAGACCTGGGTCGGCGCCCAGGCCAATGTCGCGGTCGCCAAGTACCTGCTCGAACACGAGCTGGGCTACCACGTCGACACCGTCCAGGTGGACGAGATCCCCGCCTGGGACGCGCTGAGCCAGGGCCGGGTCGACGCGATCCTGGAGGACTGGGGCCACCCCGACCAGGAGCAGCGCTACGTCAAGGACAAGAAGACGATCACGGCGGGCGGCGGCAACGGCGTCACCGGCCACATCGGCTGGTACGTCCCCAAGTACTGGGCCGACGCGCACCCCGAGGTCACCAACTGGAAGAACCTCAACAAGTTCGCCGACCAGCTGCGCACCTCGGAGAGCGGCAACAAGGGCCAGCTGATGGACGGTTCACCGTCCTACGTCACCAACGACAAGGCGCTGGTGAAGAACCTGGACCTGAACTACGAGGTGGTCTTCGCCGGCTCCGAGGCGGCGCAGATCACCCAGATCCAGCAGTTCGCCAAGGAGAAGAAGCCGTTCCTGACGTACTGGTACGAGCCGCAGTGGCTCTTCAACCAGGTGCCGATGGTGGAGGTCAAGCTCCCCAAGTACACCGACGCCTGCGCGGAGAAGGGCGCCAAGGACCCGCAGTCCATCGACTGCGCGTACCCCACGACCCCGCTCCAGAAGTACTTCAACACCGACTTCGCCAAGAGCGGCACCAGCGCCGCGGCGTTCTTGAAGAACTTCAAGTGGACCAAGGACGCCCAGAACGAGGTGTCCGAATCGATCGCCTCAAAGGGCCTGTCGGCCGATGAGGCGGCCAAGCGCTGGGTGATCAAGCACCCGGACGTCTGGAAGGCCTGGCTGCCCAAGAAGTAGCCGGCACGGGTTCATCTCCGACGCGGGCGGTCGCACGGTGTGCGGCCGCCCGCGCGGGCGTTCGGGCCCGCCGACCCTGGTCGCCCACCGGCCCCGGCGTGGCGGCATAGTAGAGCCCAGTCCGACGCGGGACATGAACACATCACGGCGTGGCGCCTCCGCGGCGCCGCCACGTATCGGGGGGACTCGCTCCATGCCATCCATCCGCCGCTCCACCGTCGCGGCCGCCGCACTGGCCGCGCTGCTCGCGGTCACCGCCACCGCCTGCGGCCCCGGCGACGACAAGGCCGCCGGGCCCGGCGGTTCGGCCGCCGCCGACCACAAGGAACAGGGCGACGGGGGCCTCAAGCTCCCCAAGGGCGTGCCGACCAGCATCGACGAGCTGAAGAAGTGGCAGGACGGCGGCTGGAAGAACTGGGACAAGTGGGCCCGCGAGGCACAGGACTTCGCCAACCCGATCATCAAGGACCACTGGAAGAACGACCGGCTGGCGAAGGCGAAGGCCGCCCCCGAGATCGGCGTCAAGGCCACCGGCGCGGGCAGCGAGTTCGACGCCACCGACCCCGAGCCGCGGCCCGTGGACGCCATCGAGGTCGGTCGCCCGTACCACCAGAACATGGCCCCGGTCGGGAAGATCTTCTTCGACAGCCCCAAGGGCCCGATGGTCTGCTCCGGCACGGTCATCCAGGACCCGGCACACCCGGGCAAGTCCAACCTCGTGTGGACCGCCGGGCACTGCGTGCACTCCGGCAAGCGCGGCGGCTGGATGCGCAACATCGTCTTCGTGCCGTCGTACAACGACAACGGCGCGCCGATGAACCAGGTCGGCTCCCTGCCCGCGCAGCAGGTCACGCCCTACGGCCGGTTCTGGGCGGACTGGATCACCACCTCCGGTGAGTGGATCAACATGGGCAGCGAGGAGAGCGGCAACGGCGGCTCCGCGTACGACTTCGCGGTGCTGCACGTCAAGCCGGAGAACGGCGGCGGCAAGTCCCTCCAGGAGACCGTGGGCATCGCCATCCCGGTCTGGTTCAACGCCCCCTCCGCCGCGGGTGTCAACTTCGTGCGGGCCGTCGGCTACCCGGCGGCACCGCCGTACGACGGTGCGCAGATGATGGCCTGCCAGGGCCGCCCGGGGCGCCTCGTCATGGAGCAGGGCACGCCGGCCATGGACCGCATCGGCTGCACCATGACCGGGGGCACCTCGGGCGGCGGCTGGTTCGCCGAGCGCGGCGGCAAGCTGGCCCTGGTGTCCAACAGCTCCATCAGCTCCAACGCCCACACCTGGCTGGCCGGCCCGCACCTGGGACCGGAGGCCAAGCGGGTCTTCGACGGCATCAGCCGGAAGTTCGCGAACCAGTAGCGGCCGCTTTCCGCGGCTCCGGCGGCAGCGCCCGGCACAGCGCCTCCAGGTCGCCGGGGAAGGCGCTGTCGGCCGGGGTCGCATAGCCGACGACCAGGCCGTGGCGGGACGGCATCGTGGCGGCCGGGTGGCGGTAGTCCGACAGCACGTCCAGGGCCAGGCCCTGGAAGCGGGCGGCGCGCAGCGCGGCGCGCTCGTCGGCCTCGGTGGAGCCGGCGGGCAGCTGGAGCACGGCGTGCAGGCCGGCGGCGATGCCGGTGACGCCGAGGTGCGGGGCCTGGCGGGTCACCGCGTCGACGAGCCGGTCGCGGCGCCGGCGGTAGCGCTGGCGCATCCGGCGGATGTGCCGGTCGTAGGCGCCGTGGGCGAGCAGCTCCGCGAGGGTCAGCTGATCGGTGACGCCCGCCCAGGCCTCGCGTTCCCCCTTGGCCGCGAGGACGGCGTCGACCAGGCGGCCGGGGAGCGCCATCCAGCCCAGCCGCACCGCCGGCGACAGGCTCTTGCTGACCGAGCCGATGTGCACGACGCGTTCCGGGTCCAGCCCCTGCAGGGCGCCGACCGGCTTGCGGTCGTAGCGGAACTCGCCGTCGTAGTCGTCCTCCAGGACGTAACCACCGGTCGCCCGCGCCCAGTTGACGGCCGCGGCTCGCCGATCGGGGTGCAGCGGTACCCCCGTCGGAAACTGGTGCGCGGGAGTCAGCAGCACCGCGCCCACGTCGTCCAGGGCGCCCAACCGCTCGGTGTCGGCGCCGTGTTCGTCGAGGGGCAGGGGGCGGGTGTCCACCCCCGCGGCCGTCAGCAGCTGCCGGTGGAAGGGCAGGCCGTAGGACTCCACGGCCAGCGGACCGGGGAGCACGGCGGGGAAGAGCAGCCGCAGGGCGTGCGCGAAGCCGGAGCAGATCACGATGCGCTCGGGGTCGGTGCGCACCCCGCGGGTGCGGGCCAGGTAGTCGGTGAGCGCGCGGCGCAGCTCGATGCGGCCGCGGGGGTCGCCGGGCCCGAAGGCGTCGTTGGGGGCGGCGGTCAGCGCGCGACGGGCGGCCCCCAGCCAGGCGGTGCGGGGGAAGGACGCGGCGTCCGGCTGCCCCTGGAGGAGGTTGTGCACGGGGCGGGCCACCGGGGCGCTACGGGCCGGGGCACGGGTGGGCGTCAGCGGTTCGGCGCGCTCGGCGACGCGGGTGCCGGAGCCCTGGCGGGCGCTGAGCCAGCCCTCGGCCACCAGCTCGGCGTAGGTGTCGGCGACGGTGTTGCGGGCGATGCCGAGGTCGGCGGCGAGGGAGCGGTAGGGCGGCAGCCGGGTGCCGGGGGCCAGCCGCCCGGACCGTACGGCCTCGCGCAGCGCGCGCAGGAGCACGGCGCGCCGGCTGCCCGGTCCGCTCAGCTCCAGATGCAGATCGCCGCCCAGGATCTCGGCTGGATTGACCCATGATTCCGGCATGGAAATGCACCCTACAGCCGGTCGCCGAAGCACATAGGTTTCTAGGCATGACGAACGAGACGAAGTACTCCCACAGCGACAACGACCTGAACGACGCGGCGCCCCGCAGCCCCCGGGTGGACTTCGCCAAGGCCGCCCCCAAGGCCTTCAAGGCCCTCATCGGCTTCGACGCCGCCGCCCGCGAGGGCCTGGACCACTCCCTGGTCGAGCTGGTCCAGATCCGCTCCTCGCAGCTCAACAAGTGCGCGTACTGCCTGCACATGCACACCACCGACGCCCGCAAGGCGGGCGAGAGCGAGGAGCGGCTGCACATGGTCGCCGTCTGGCAGGAGGCGGCGCACTTCTTCACCGCGAAGGAGCGGGCGGCGCTGGCCCTGACCGAGGCGGTGACCCTGGTCGCCCAGGGCGGCGTACCGGACGAGGTCTACGAGCGGGCCGCCCGGCACTTCGAGGCCGACGAACTGGCCCGGCTGCTCGCGCTGATCTTCACGATCAACACCTGGAACCGGATCGCCATCAGCACGGGCAAGGTGCCGGGGACGGACGAGCGGTGAGGCCGGGGGCGGGGCGGGGGCGGGGCGCACGGGCGACGAGGTGCCCCGGCCTGGTGCCCGCGCCCCGGCCCGGTGCCCGCGCCCCAGCCTCGTGCCCGCGCTCCGGCCCGGTGCCCGCGCCCCGGCCTGGTGCCCGCGCCCCGGCCGCTCCTCGGCGACGGCGCCTCAGTCGCGCCGTTCCCGCGCCCCCAGCTCCTCCCGCAGCCCCTGCGCGATGCCCGCCACCGCCGACATGGCCCGGTGCTGGAGTCCCGGGCCGAAGGTGACCCGGGCCGCGCCCAGCTCGCCCAGCGCGCGGGGGCCGGGTCCGTCCGGCAGCACCACGGCGTTGACCGGGAGGCCGATGGCATCGGCCAGGTAGGCCAGTTGCTCGGGGGGAGCGATGATCGGGTAGACGCAGTCGGCGCCCGCCGCGGCGTACATCCGGCCACGGCGCACCGCCTCCGCCGGGTCCGTGACGCCGCGCAGATAGGTGTCGATCCGGGCGTTGATCACCAGCTCCCCGCCCGCCTCGGCGCGCACATCGGCCAGCCAGTCCGCCTGTTCCTGCGCGTCCCGCAGCGTGCCGGTGGCGTGGTCGGTGTCCTCCAGGTTGCAGCCCACCGCCCCGGCCTCCGCGAGCCGGCCCACCAACTCCTTCGCGGACAGCCCGTATCCGGCCTCCACATCCGCCGAGACCGGGATGTCGACGGCCCGGACGATGCGGGCGACGGCGGCGAACATCTCGTCGGGCGGCGTCCGGCCGTCCTCGTAACCGAGCGAGGCCGCCACGCCCGCACTGGGCGTGGCCAGCGCCGGGAACCCGGCGTCCGCGAAGACCCTGGCGCTGGCCGCGTCCCAGGGACCGGGCAGGACCAGCGGCAGGCCGGGGGCGTGGTGCAGGGCGCGCAGCGCCGCGGCCGCGGTCACGCCTGCCCCGGGGTCATGCGGGTGGAGACGCCGAAGCGGTTCCAGGCGTTGATCGTGGTGATCATGGCGATCAGCTGGGCCAGTTCGGCCTCCTCGAAGTGGGCGGCGGCGCGGTCGTAGACGGCGTCGGGCACAAAACCCTCGGTCAGTACGGTGACCGCCTCGGTGAGGGCGAGCGCGGCCTGCTCCTTGGGGGAGTAGAAACCGGTGGCCTCCTCCCAGGCGTTGAGGAGGTGGATGCGCTCCTCGGTCTCGCCGGCCTTACGGGCGTCGGTGGAGTGCATATGGATGCAGAACGCGCAGTGGTTGAGCTGCGACGCACGGATCTCGACCAGGGCGACCAGCGCCGGATCGAGGCCCTTCTTCGCCGCCGCGTCCAGCGCGATCATGGCCTTGTAGACATCGGGTGCGAGCTTGGCCCAGCGAAGGCGGGGGCCGTGCTGGTGGGTCTGTGTCGTCATGGGTACGACGCTACGGCGGCATTGGCGCAGCTGTATGGTCCACTTCCATGGAGGATTCCTGGGCCACTTTCGGCCGCGATCTGCACCTGGACCTCACCGGCCCCGGCGGGCTGCGGGCCGCCCTGCTGCGCGCACTGCGGGACGCGGTACGGTCCGGGCGGCTGGCCCCGGGTACCCGGCTGCCGTCCTCCCGCTCGCTCGCCGCCGACCTCGGCATCGCCCGCAACACCGTCGCCGACGCCTACGCCGAGCTGGTGGCGGAGGGCTGGCTCAGCGCCCGCCAGGGCTCCGGCACCCGCGTCGCCGAGCGGGCGCTGGCGCGCACCAGGCCCGCCGCCCGGCGCGCCCCCGGCCCGGCCGGACCCGCCGGGCCACCGCGCTTCGACCTCACCCCGGGCACCCCCGACGTCGCCGCCTTCCCCCGCACCGCCTGGCTGGCGGCCGCCCGCCGCGCGCTGACCGCGGCCCCCAGCGAGGCCTTCGGATACGGCAGCCCGGCCGGCCGCCCGGAACTGCGCACCGTCCTCGCCGACTATCTGGCCCGCGCCCGTGGCGTGCGCGCCGATCCCGAGCGCATCGTCGTGTGCACCGGCTTCATGCAGGGACTGGCCCTGCTCGGCCGGGTGCTGGGCGGTGGGTCGGGGCGGCTGGCCGTGGAGTCCTACGGCCTGGACTTCCACCGCGAGGTCATCGCCCGCGCCGGTCTGCGCACCGTCCCCCTCGCCGTCGACGAACACGGCGCCCGGACCGCCGAGCTGGCCGCCCACGACGGCCTGCTGGCGGCCCTGCTCACCCCCGCCCACCAGTTCCCGACGGGGGTGCCGCTGCACCCCGACCGCCGGGCCGCCGCCGTCAACTGGGCGCGGGCCACCGGTGGTTACGTACTGGAGGACGACTACGACGGCGAGTTCCGCTACGACCGCCAGCCCGTCGGCGCGCTCCAGGGACTCGACCCCGACCACGTCGTCTATCTGGGCACCGCCAGCAAGAGCCTGGCCCCCGCGCTGCGACTGGCCTGGATGGTGCTGCCGGACCGCCTCCTCGAGCCCGTCCTCGCCCTCAAGAGCGCCGGCGAATGGTCCTCCGGCACCCTGGAGCAGCTCACCCTCGCCGAGTTCATCTCCTCGGGCGCCTACGACCGGCACCTGCGCGGTATGCGGCTGCGCTACCGGCGCCGCCGCGACCAACTGGTCGCGGCCCTGGCCGAGCGCGCCCCGCACGTCCACGTCTCCGGCATCGCCGCCGGACTCCACGCCGTACTGGAACTCCCGCCCGGCACCGAACGCTCCATCGTCCAGGCCGCCCGCTGGCAGGGCCTCGCCCTCGAAGGCCTGACCCGCTTCCGCGCCCCAGCCACCCCCACACCCCCACGCGACGCCCTGGTAGTCGCCTACGGCACCCCACCCGACCACTCCTTCACGGGCGCCCTGGACGCCCTGATGAGGGCGCTGCCGCCGGGGGAGTAGGGGGGTGGGCGGCCCAGCGCGTTACGGCTTTCGCGGTACGCAGTACGGCCCGAGGTGCTCATGCCCCTTGGGGCAGGGCACCCACCACCCCACCCACCACCCCACCCACCACCCCACCCACCACCCCACCCACCACCCCACCCACCACCAGGCGAAGTGCCTGTCGAGCAGGGGCGGGGTGGTGGACGTATGCGTGAGGAATCCGTAGCTCCAGCGAATGCCAACGGCCGACGGCTAGGCTCGCCGTATGGCTGACTTCCTCCAGGTGTCCACCGCGACGGAAACACGCGAGCAGGCGGTAGAGCTGGCCCGTTCCGTGGTGACGGGACGACTCGCTGCCGGGGCTCAAATCGTTGGTCCCGTAGTCACCGCCTTCTGGCATGAGGGCGAGTTCGGGACGGGCGAGGAGTGGCAACTCCTGTTCAAGAGCCGGGCCGACGGATACGCCGCGCTGGAGGCGCACCTCCTGGAACATCACCCGTGGAAGAACCCCGAGGTCTCTGCCGTGCCCCTCGTGGCCGGCTCGGACGCGTACCTTCGTTGGATCGCCACGGCCGTTGGGCCGGCCCTCAGCGAGTAGGTCTCAGGAGTGGGCCTCCTCCAAGACCTCGGCGGCGGCGGGCACGGTCCGGTGTTCGCCGAGCGGTCGCCTACGTGGCCCTGCCTGATCACTCCTTCAACGGGCTCCCTGGAAGCGCTGTTTGGGGCGCTGCCGCAGGGGCCGGGGCGTAGGGGCGCCTCTGCTGTGTACCCCGCGTGTGCCGATCACCGGAGGGCGGGCATATTGCCGTCGCGCCAGTCGTGCACACGCTTCCGGTTACTGGGAACCATGGGGAGCCCGTCCGCCTCTGCGAGTTCGAACCAGCGCACGTCAGTCGATTCCTGGGAGACCACCGCGTGGCCGGCGACGGGACGTGCAAGGAAGCAGATGGAGAACTCCTGCCGTACCTCGCCATCGTCGTAGGCGAGGAGGTGACGGGGGTTGGTGTACGTCCCGACGATGCCGACGATCTCGATATCGAGCCCGGTCTCCTCTCGTGTCTCCCGGACCGCACAGTCCGGCAACGACTCTCCGATGTGCATCACGCCACCGGGAAGGGGCCCACTTGTCGTTGTCGCGCCGCCGCTGGAGCAGGATGCGTCCGGTGTCGTCTACGACAACGGCGGAAGCGGCCGGAACCAGGCTGTTGGCGGCTGGGGCGTCCGGGTCGTCGTCGTAGTCTCGCCTGCCCACGGCCTGATCCTTCCCCTATCGGGTCCTTATTCCACGGTTTCTCAATGCTCACGCGAGTCGGGTTGTCCCGTATCCGGGGCGAGCCGGGCCGCTACGGCGTCCGTGTAGAGCTCGGTCGTGAAGTCGTCTGCATGGATGCCGAGTTCACCCATGACGGACCGGACGTCGTCGAGCGCGGATGAGAGTTCCTTCCCCTTCGACAGCATGGTCTCGACTTCCAGGAAGGTTCCTTCGATCTCTGGAATCTGGACCAGCGTGGCGAGCAAGCTGCGTCCATGGGAGCGGAACTCGTAGTTTCGGCAGTGCTTCCGGAAGGCGATCGCCGGCACGTATCCGAGTCCACGCAGCATGGCGTGAACGGCCTCTGCGTCGTCCACCCGCGTTTCGTGCTCCGGCTTCGAGCCGGACTCGGCATCAATCCGGGCGCTCTTGTATGTGAGGAGGGAGCGGGTCGAGTCCGGCCCGTGGATCGTGCGGACCCTCAATTCCTGATCCTGAGCGCCGAGGCGTCCCGACGGATCGTCGTAGTAGGTGTCCTGATACACCTCGGCCCGCCCTTCCGTAATTCGGTCGAGCTGCCCCATGACGTACTCCGGATTGTGGACACGTGCTTTCAGCTCTGCCTCGATCAATGCACGATCCTCCGTTCAGACGGTACGGGTTCCTGTTTCCGTCATGGCGGCGAACATTCGCTCAAAACCCCGATACAGCGGACCGTGTGGGGTTTCCATGACCTTGTAGGTGGCTGATTCATGCCCTTCCCAGTCGGCATCGAAGGCCGAGACGAACATCGTTTCGTCCAGCCTGATGATGCGCCATGTCGGGTGCATGTCGTAGCGGTAGACCTGAAGGTCGCAAAGGCTCGACAGCTCACGCAATCGAGCTTCGGCAAGTTTGATGCCCCCAGCGAGCGATTCGGTAGATTCCCCGATTTCGGCTGCCCGCGCAGCAAGCGCGGGCGATTCGGGGGCGAGCAACAACACTCGAAGTCGCAGCGCCTGCTGTCCCTCCGGACGGGCAAGTGACGCGCGAAGCAGGGAGTCCTTGAGTCCGATAAGGCCAAGCCCACGCACCGCAAGGACGTCCAGCTGCCGTTGCTGACACGGCGAGTTGTCGGATCTCTTGGGATGCGGCGGCCTGGGTGGCGTACACCCGGACGACTTCCGGGAATGCGGCCAGATCGAATGCACGCCCACCACCGCGTTCCCCGCGCGTCGATGCAAGCCCGAGCAGATGCCGGGCGTCATCCGGCATGTTGAGTCCGTCCGCGATCCGCTCGAACACGTCAAGGCGTGTGATCTCTCGTCGTCCGTTGATGATCTCGTTCACCCGAGCCTGCGTCATGGATACGGCCGTGGCAATCCGGGACTGACTCGCCCCGCCGTATTGCTGGACGCGGCGGAACACCGCGCCCATGTCCCGCTCCCGTAAGGCTTCACGAACTTCCGCCCGCTGCCAGGCCCACTCGGGCAGCTCGATCGGTAGGAGTGTCGCCATGGTCCTCCCCCGGACTCACGGTGGGATGGAGAGTCATCCCACCGTGAGATTACCGCCCGGATATGGGCCCATGCCGTCCTGCGCTGAATCCTGGCCAGACGAGTGCAAAAGACCCCCGCGACCGTGGTGACGGCCCGGGGCATCGCTATCAACCCCGGGAGGTTGACGACGTGAGCGGAACCATCGCGAGACTGGTCGTACCGCTGCTGCGGTTGTTATTGCCTGCGCGAGGAGACCACAGGTCGGCCGGCTCGCTGCCCGCCGACAGGTGTGAGGACGCACCGATGCTCTCGCTTTCCCAGGCACCCGTCCGGCATCCGGAGCTATGGAGAGGTGAGCAAGCTGCCCTGATCCGCCCCTACGTCCTCGCGCCCGACGAACGACAGGAACGGCGGTTGCGGCGTGAGCGGCGTCGAGCACTGTGGCTGACCGTGCACGGCTGTGACGCGGGGACGCGGTGGATTCACGGTGTGGAGGTGATGGGCTGATGGCCCGCGGGTGTCAGCCCGTTCACCTGATGGAACCGCTGTCGGCGCCGGAGCCCGAGCCGGTTGCCGGGTGTGATGTGTGTGCCGCTCTGGCAGAGCAGCGTGCGAGGGCGCACGCCGCCGGGGACAGGTCCAAGGCGATCGACTGCAGCATCGAGATGCGCCGCCACCCCCACCCGAAGCGGGGCCACGGATGACGACCAGGGCGCACACGGTCGGCCAGACGGCTGCGGGTGCTCGCCGGAACCTTCGGCTCGGCGCTGCCGCCACGGAACAGCTTGGACCCACCGAGAGGAGCAATACCGTGAGCATCACGCTGGAACCTCCCGCCGGCACGCGTACGCGGGACACGAAGGAACTGCTCAACGCCGTTCGGCCGAAGGTCGCTCACCTTCTCGACAACGTCATCGACGGCGGCAGCCTGTGGGAGCGTGAGATCGCGCTTCTGCTGCGGGACGCGGTCGAGGTCCGCAGCCTGGCGGAGCGCATCCTGAACCAGGCCGTGGCCTACCTCATCACTGCGATGGAACAACCCGGCAGCGATCTCGGGGTGGGCAAGACCGTCGACATCGGTGTCCACCAGATCATCCTCGACACCCCCGTGTACTTCGCGTTCTGCGACACCTACAACGGCGGAGGCTACAAGCACCACGCCCCGTTGATCCGCCGTCGTCGCGACGGCACCGTCCTGCGGACCGCCGGAGTCATGCGCGACAACGGGTTCGAGGTGGACGACGAGTTGTGGGCGGTCGACGCTTCGAACTGCTCACCGTGCAACGACAAGGTGCCCGACAGCCACTGACAGAACGGGCACCGACGCTCACCGAACCACCGCTAGCCTGGCCCCCGCTCCGCGACGGCGGGGGCCGCACCGCATGCGCGAAAGAGGGCGAAAGTGCCGACCGTCGAAGAACGCCTCTGGGACACCTGGGTCGAAGCGGCCTTCGGGCGGGCTGACCAGGCGCTGACCAGAATGCGTTGGACCCAGTACGGCGACCACGGCCCCGGCCACGAGCTGCTGGGGGATGCCCGGCGCGTCCTGGAACTCGGCTTCGGCACCGGCCGCCATCTCACGTTCCTGCTGGAACAGGGCTTCGACGTCCTGGGGGTGGACATGTCCCCGCTGGGCGTCGAGCTGGTACGGCAGCGATACCCGGAGGTGGACGCGTCACGGTTTTCCTGTGCGGACGTCCGCGACTACTTGGACGGCACCAGTGAGTGCTTCGAGGCGATGTACTCGGTCTTCGGTGCCTGCTGGTTCACCGATCCGCATGAGCTGATGCCCCTGATCCGCAAACGGCTCGCCCCCGGCGGCCGACTCGTCTTCTCCCAGCCGCCGGCCATCCCCGGCTGCTACGGCGCGCAAGGCATGTTCAAGGGCGGCTTCGCGGGCGAACCCATGTTCCTGCGCCGCTACGACCACACCCCAAGGACCTGGGCCGACATGCTGCACGCCGCAGGCTTCGGCCAGGTCGAGGTGGTGATTCTGGACGCACCAGTGGAAGGGAACATCGGGACCCTGCTGGTGCAGGCGTCGTGATCGCTTGCCGCGCGAAGCGGCGGCGTCGAGAGGCGCCGAGCAGAGCCCACCCGCTCGCCGGGCGACTACTCCGCTACTCCGCGACCTCCGTAGGCGGTCCCATCCAGATCGCGTCCTCGCAGATGCTCAGCTGGGTCCGTCGGCCCGTTTCGTCCCGGGCCGTTATCGGGTGGCGGCCCTGGGGGTCGTGTGGTGCGGCGACCACGGCGGTGTCGATGCTGACCATGCAGCCTTCGGGCTGCGTGGCCCGGTCGGAGTCCTTGTAGCGCAGCGCGGCCGTCAGGGTGCCGCCGCGGCGGAGGTCGATGGGCATGGTCCGGCCGTGCCCCTGTGCGTCGGACATGGGGCCCTTGCCCACATGGACCTCGAAGACCGGGAAGCCGCGGAAGACGCAGGTGCCCGGGCCCTTGTTGGCGATGGACAGCCGCGCGTCGCGGTGGGTGCTGTGCGGCTTCTTCTTCAGCACGGTGAGCTTCCAGCGCAGGCTCTTCGTCGTGCAGTCGGCGTGCAGTGCCGCCATCCGGGGGGAGCCGCAGCCGAGCAGCCCCAGGCCGAGAGTGACGGTCATGGTGAGCGCGGCCGCCGCCGCGAGATGTGATCGCCGACGCACGACTCCCCCTGGTTGTTCCGCTGTTCTTTCCGTATGTCGCATAGGGCTTCTGTTGAGGAGGAAGGGTTTCGTGCGCCCGGGGTTGCCTCTGTCCGCGGCGCGGTGATCGATTTCCGGGCAGGCGCGGCTGCAACTCCGGTACGGCGCGGCCACGACTCCTGTGCGGCGCGGCTCCGACTCCCGTGCGGCGCGGTTACAGCTCCCGTACGACGGCGCGGTCAAAGCTCCCGTACGAAGGACACCCGGTCCAGCCCCGGACCGTCGTAGTCCGTGTGCACCGGTACGCCGTCGTCGTCGGTCCGGTCGCCCGGCTCCAGTCGGAAGCCCATACGGGTGTGGTACGCGATGGAGTCGCGGTTGTTGGGGCTGGTGATGCAGCGGACCCGGCTGCGGCCTGCCTCCCGGGCGAGGGTGAAGAAGCGCTCGTACAGCGCGCTGCCGACACCGCCGCGCTTGCCGTCGGGGCACACGCCGACGAAGTGGACGTAGGCCGTGTGCGGGTCGGTCTGGGACAGGAAGCCGATCAGGAAGGCGTGCAGGGTGCCGTCGGGGCGCTCGACGAGGAAGCTGGTGTCGGCGAAGTGCTGCAGGAACAGGCGCGGTACCAGCAACGTCCGTTGCAGTGCGCCCGCTTCACCGCCCAGTCCGCCCCACCAGTCGGCCAGGGCCGCCTGGAGGCGCGGATGGTCCGACGCCGCAGGGTGACGCAGCGTCAGCTCGTCGGATATCGGGCCGGGCGCCGGGATGCTGTCGGTCATGCGGCCAGCCTAGGTGTACCTGTACCCGGCCCTGCGGCTGGAGCGCGAGTCGGGAGGACCTCCGGGTTCGGGAAGGCGTCGGACGCCCCCACGGGCGCCGGGCCCCCGGACCCGCGCTCTACTGCCAGGTCGCGGTGTCGGGGTCGATGCCGTCGGCACGCGCGGCGGCGTCGACGATGCGACGGAACCACGTGGCAAGGCCGGCGCGGGTGGCGTCGTAGTGGGCGGCGAACGCCGGATCGGACTCGTACATGCGGCCGAGGCAGACCTGCATCTGCCTGGTGAGGGGAAAGTACGCAGCGAAGACCTCGCGGTGCCGCTCGACGAGTTGGTTCGCTTCCGGGCTACCAGGTGTGACGCCGGCGTCCATCGCCTCCCCGAGGGCGCGGTCGAGGGCGGTGTTGGCGTCGGCGACGGCCTGCCATTCCTCCGGGCCGCGAGAGGCCGAGCGTTCGGCGTACTGCCGCCATTGCGCTGTGTCTCCGTAGCGCTGACGGGCCTCGGCGGGCCAGTCCGGGTTCCACTGGGGGCCGAAGACCGTGGCCTGCTGCTCGACGGTCAGCAGCAGGCCGCGCTCGTGGGCGTCGATCATCCGGTCCAGTCCGGCACCGAGCTGCTGGAGGCGGTCGATCCGTTCGGCGACCTGGGTGCGCTGCGCGCGCAGTGCGCCGGGCACGTCCGCGGTCGAGTCGTCCAGGACGGCCCGGATCTTGTCCAGGCCGAGGCCGATCTCGCGGTAGACGACGATGCGGTGCAGGCGTTCCAGATCACCGGCGGTGTAGAGCCGGTATCCGGCGGCCGTGCGCAGCGACGGTCGCGCCAGACCGATCTCGTCCCAGTGGTGCAGCGCGCGGACCGTCACGCCCAGCCGCGCCGAGACCTGACCGACGGTCAGGCCATCGGCGTCAGTGGTATCAGGCATGCTCCTCATTGTCGTCGCCACCGACGCCCGGTGGGGTGATCCCGACCGCTGCGAGGTTCCGGGCCTCCTGACTGTCCGGATCGAAGGGCTTCGCCGCGGTGAAGACGATCCGTGCGTTCTCGGGGGTGATCACCGTCACGTCGCGGGTGTTCCAGGGAGTGTCCCGTGGACCGTCGACCGAGTTCGGGCGCAGCGCACGACAGGCCTCGACAAGGGAATCGACCTGGCTGAGCACGCACGCGAAACTGACGCTCATCGCCGGCGGTTGCTCCGCAACGCTCGCCGCCGGGACGAGGAGTACGTCCTGGAAGGCCCACCGGCGCAGATGCACCACCTGGCCGGGGATGCTGAACAGCTCGAAGAACCCGAGCCCACGAATCCAGAAGTCCACCGACGCCGCCAAGTCGCTCGTGGGGATCGTCACGAACGCGGGCATTCCGTAGATGCCGCGGAACAGCTCCGGCGGGACCGCATCCGGGCCGGGCGTGGGCACGGGGCTCGTCTCGAACGCGTTGTAGTAGTCGCTCATGCACCCGACTCTCCAGCCTCCCGCAGCGTGAGGGTCAAGCCGGTTTTGGCACCTTGCCCGTCCCGGCCGCTGCCCGGGACGTCCGCCCCCCGGACGGGGCCGGCCGCCACCCGCTCCCGCCCCGTCCGGTGCCGTGGCACACAGCCGTGGCACACAGCGGACGGGAGGGGGCAGATCCTCCCCAGGGCCGTGAGGCGACCGCAGGGGGACGAGTCGGAACCAGTCGGAATCAGGACGGGGGCGTATCGGGGGCGAGGGGAGCCGGTCTCTAGGCTTGGCCGGAGTCACAACGATGTACGTCCGATGTACGACCGAAGTACGTCCACGGGGGAAGCGGGAAGACATGGCCGAAAAGGCACGTCGGCGGCTGCGGTCGAGCACGGTGATCCTGGGAGGCATGGGCGCGCTCGCCGCGGCCCTGACGTCCTGCGGCTCCGAGCCCGACAAGCGCTGCGTCGACCGCAACAGCTACGACATGGTCAAGGGCTACCGCATCGTCGACTCCAAGAACTGCTCGGCGGGCGGCGGCTCGTCCAGCGCAGGCAGCACCACGAGCGGCGGCGGGTACGGCAAGAGCGGCCGAGGCGGCGGGGCGGGCAAGAAGCCCGTCGACGGCCAGTGGTACTACGACCCGAGCAACAACGGCGGCAAGTACGCCGCCGACGGCACCTTCAGCAAGAGCTCGGCCGTCAACCGCGGCGGCTTCGGCTGCTCGGGGTCGCACGGCAGCGGCGGCGGCCGGCACGGCTCCTTCGGCGGCTGAGCGGCCGGGACACGGCATGGAACGCCACACCATCGAGCCCCGCCCCGGCTGGCAGCAGACCGTCGAGGCGCAGGGGCTGATCTACCCGCTCACCCGCTACCCGGACGATTCCCTGCGGCCGTACTGGGACGAGAGCGCGTACTACGAGTTCACCCTCCCCGAGGTCGAGGCCCTGGAGGAGGTCGTCGAGGAACTGCACGGCATGTGCCTGGCCGCGGCCGCGCACATCGTCGACCAGGGCCGCTTCGCCGACCTCGGCATCGTCGATCCCCGGTTGGTGGAGCTGGTCGCCGAGTCCTGGCGCCGGCGCGAGGAACTGCCGTCCCTCTACGGGCGGTTCGACCTGCACTACGACGGCACCGGCCCGGCCAGGATGCTGGAGTACAACGCCGATACGCCGACCTCGCTGGTCGAGGCCGCCAGCCCGCAGTGGTTCTGGATGGAGGAGCGCTTCCCGGGCGCCGACCAGTGGAACTCGCTGCACGAGCGGCTGGTGGCGGCCTGGAAGCGGCAGGCCCCGCTGCTGCCGCCCGGTGCGCCGCTGCACTTCGCGCACTCCGCGGGCGACGAGCTCGGCGAGGACCTGATGACCGTCGCGTATCTGGAGGAGACGGCGCAGCAGGCGGGCCTGGAGACGGTCGCCATCTCGATGGAGGACATCGGCTGGGACCGGCTCTCGGGCCGCTTCGTCGACCAGCGGCTGCGCTTCATGCGGGCGTGCTTCAAGCTCTACCCGTGGGAGTGGCTGGCCACCGACGACTTCGGCCCGCACGTCCTGGACACCCTCGACAACGGCGGTGGCACCGGCTCCACCCTCTGGATCGAACCCGCCTGGAAGATGCTGCTCTCCAACAAGGCGCTGCTGGCGGTCCTGTGGGAGCTCTACCCCGGACATCCGAACCTGCTGCCCGCGTACCTCGACGGGCCGCGCGAGCTGGCGCACACCCGTGGCTACGCGGCAAAGCCGCTGCTCGGCAGGGAGGGCGCCGGCGTCACGCTGCACGAGCCGGGCGCCGCCCCGGTGCTGCGCGGGCCCGAAGACCCGTGCTGCTACCAGGAGCTGGCGCCGCTGCCGGACTTCGACGGCAACCGTGTCGTCCTCGGCGCCTGGGTCGTCGAGGACGAGGCGGCGGGGCTGGGCATCCGCGAGTCGTCCGGACCGGTCACGGACGAGTACGCGCGCTTCGTGCCGCATGTGATCCGCTGAGGCCCGCGAGCCACCGGGTGCCGCGGACCCACCGGGCGCCGCGCGCCCAGGCGCCGGCGCGCCCCTCCGCCACATGGCGCAGCGAGCGGCCAGGGCCTTCGGCCCGCCGGTCGCCCGCTGCGTGCTCGCGGCGCCCGTGCCGGCGCCCGTGCTACCCCTCCAGCACCTCCCGCAGCCGGGCCAGGCCCCAGTCCAGGTCCTCCTTGCTGATCACCAGCGGCGGGGCGATCCGGATCGTCGCGCCGTGGGTGTCCTTGACCAGCACGCCCCGCGCCATCAGCTGCTCGGAGACGCTCCGTCCGGTGCCGCGCGCGGGGTTGATGTCCACGCCCGCCCACAGCCCGCGGCCGCGTACCGCGTCCACCGTGCCGTCGCCCACCAGCAGCCCCAGCTCGCCGTGCAGATGCTCGCCCAACTCCGCGGCGTGCTGCTGGAGTTCACCGGTCCGCAGCATCGCGATGACCTCCAGCGCCACCGCGCAGGCGAGCGGGTTGCCGCCGAACGTCGAGCCGTGCTCGCCGGGCGCGTAGACCCCGAGCACCTCGCGGGAGGAGACCACCGCCGACACCGGCACCACTCCGCCGCCCAGCGCCTTGCCCAGTACGTACATGTCGGGCACCACGCCCTCGTGCTCGCAGGCGAAGGTCCGGCCCGTGCGCCCCAGCCCGGACTGGATCTCGTCGGCGACGAACAGCACGCCGCGGCGGCGGGTCAGCTCCCGCACGCCCGCCAGGTAGCCCGGCGGCGGCACCAGCACGCCCGCCTCGCCCTGGATCGGCTCCAGGAGGACGGCGACCGTGTGGTCGTCGACGGCCGCCTCCAGCGCCGCCAGGTCGCCGTACGGGACGATCTCGAAACCGGGGGTGTACGGGCCGAAGCCGGCGCGGGCCTCGGGGTCGGTGGAGAAGGAGACGATGGTGGTGGTCCGGCCGTGGAAGTTGTTCTCCGCGACGACGATCTTGGCCAGGCCGTCCGGGACGCCCTTGACCTGGTAGCCCCACTTGCGGGCCGTCTTGACGGCCGTCTCGACCGCCTCGGCGCCGGTGTTCATCGGCAGCACCAGCTCCATCCCGCACAGCTCGGCCAGTGCGGCGCAGAAGTCCGCGAACCGGTCGTGGTGGAAGGCGCGCGAGGTGAGCGTGACCCGTTCCAGCTGGGCCTTGGCGGCGTCCAGCAGACGACGGTTGCCGTGCCCGAAGTTCAGCGCTGAGTACCCGGCGAGCATGTCCAGATAGCGCCGGCCCTCCACGTCCGTCATCCAGGCGCCCTCGGCGGTGGCCACGACGACGGGCAGCGGGTGGTAGTTGTGCGCGCTGTGGGCTTCGGCGGCGGCGATGCTGCGTTCCGTTGACGTCACCGGTGACTCCGTTTCGGTAAGGCGTACGGGGCATATGCATCGAGATGCCCCTCTATAGTGCCGCGTGGGTGGATTGTTCGGAAGCTGTTGCGGCGGTTCGGTGTTCCGGCGCCGCGGTGACGCGGGCGGGCGTCCGGGGCCCGTCCGGGGAAAGGAGCGGGCCGGCGCCCCGAGATCGGCGGGCCACCCCTAGACTCGGCGGTGCGTACCGCGACTGGCGTACGGGGAATCGACCCCGAGGGAGCGGTGCGAGGACACCATCACGAGGTGCCGCCCGCCTGGGCACCCGGGACCCGACCGGACCACCGATCGAGCGCCCCGGAGGACGCCATGTCACTGCCCCTTCCCCATCCCGCGCTGCACGCCGCCGATCCCGAACTCGCCGCCCTCGTAGGCGCCGAGGAGCAGCTCCAGGCCGACACCCTGCGGCTGATCCCCAGCGAGAACTACGTCTCCGCCGCCGTCCTGGAAGCCACCGGCACGGTCCTGCAGAACAAGTACAGCGAGGGGTACGCGGGCCGTCGCTACTACGAAGGCCAGCAGAACATCGACCGCGTCGAGACGCTGGCCGTCGAGCGCGCCAAGGCCGTCTTCGGCGTCGAACACGCCAACGTCCAGCCGTACTCCGGCTCGCCCGCCAACCTCGCCGCGTACCTGGCCTTCGCCGAGCCCGGCGACACCGTGCTGGGCATGGCGCTGCCGATGGGCGGCCACCTCACCCACGGCTGGGGCGTCTCGGCCACCGGCACGTGGTTCCGCGGCGTCCAGTACGGCGTACGTGCCGACAGCGGGCTGATCGACTTCGACGAGGTGCGCGAGCTCGCCCGCAAGGAGCGCCCGAAGATCATCTTCTGTGGCGGCACGGCCGTCCCCCGCACCATCGACTTCGCCGCCTTCGGCGAGATCGCGCGGGAGGTCGGCGCGGTACTCGTCGCGGACATCGCCCATATCGCCGGCCTGATCGCGGGCGGCGCCCACCCCTCGCCCGTACCGCACGCCGACGTGATCTCCACGACGACGCACAAGACCCTGCGCGGGCCGCGCGGCGCGATGCTGATGTCCCGCGCGAGCCACGCCAAGGCCATCGACAAGGCCGTGTTCCCCGGCCTCCAGGGCGGCCCGCACAACCACACCACCGCCGCCATCGCGGTCGCCCTGCGCGAGGCCGCCGCGCCCGCCTTCCGGGACTACGCGCACGCCGTCGTCGCCAACGCCAAGGCGCTCGCCGAGGCGCTGCTGGCCCGCGGCTTCGACCTGGTCTCCGGCGGTACCGACAACCACCTGGTGCTGATCGACCTGACCGGCAAGGACGTGCCGGGCAAGGTCGCCGCCAAGGCGCTGGACCGGGCCGGGATCGTCGTCAACTACAACACCGTCCCGTTCGACCCGCGCAAGCCCTTCGACCCGTCGGGCATCCGGATCGGTACGCCGTCGCTCACCTCGCGGGGGCTGGGCACGGATCTGATGCCGCAGGTCGCGGAGTGGATCGAGCGGGGCGTGACGGCCGCGAAGGCGGACGACGAGGCGGCCCTGGCGGCGGTCCGGGGGGAGGTCGCGGAGCTGATGGCCGGCCATCCGGCGCCGGGGCTGGCGACGAGCTGACGACTCCCTGACGGCGGCCGTCCGGCAGGCCGTCGGTCCACGCCCCGACCACGCGCCGGGGAGCACCCGCAGACCTGAGACAATCGGTCCATGGCTCTCGACCGCCCGCCCGTCTCCCACCACCGCCCCAAGGGGAATGGCTCCGCCATGCAGCGTCCGCCTCGTGTGCTCTCCGGCATCCAGCCCACCGCCGGCTCCTTCCACCTCGGCAACTACCTCGGTGCCGTCCGCCAGTGGGTGGCGCTGCAGGAGGCGCACGACGCCTTCTACATGGTCGTCGACCTGCATGCGATCACCGTCCCGCAGGACCCCGCGGAGCTGCGGCAGAACACCCGGATCGCCGCCGCCCAGCTGCTGGCCGCCGGGCTCGACCCGGAGCGCTGCACGCTCTTCGTGCAGAGCCATGTGCCCGAGCACGCCCAGCTCGCCTGGGTCATGAACTGCCTGACCGGCTTCGGTGAGGCATCCCGGATGACCCAGTTCAAGGACAAGGCCGCCAAGCAGGGCGCCGACCGCACCTCCGTCGGCCTGTTCACGTACCCGATCCTGCAGATCGCCGACATCCTCCTCTACCAGGCCCACCAGGTCCCGGTGGGCGAGGACCAGCGCCAGCACATCGAGCTGACCCGTGACCTCGCCGAGCGCTTCAACGCCCGCTACGGCGACACCTTCACCATCCCGGCGCCGTACATCCTCAAGGAGACGGCGAAGATCTACGACCTGCAGGACCCGTCGGCCAAGATGAGCAAGTCGGCCGCCAGCGCCAAGGGCCTGATCAACCTCCTCGACGAGCCGAAGGTCTCCGCGAAGAAGGTCAAGAGCGCGGTCACGGACACCGACACCGTGATCCGCTACGACACCGAGAACAAGCCGGGCGTCTCCAACCTCCTGACGATCTACTCCACCCTCACGGGCACCTCGATCCCGGAGCTGGAGCAGAAGTACGAGGGCAAGATGTACGGCGCCCTCAAGACCGATCTCGCCGAGGTGATGGTCGAATTCGTCACACCGTTCCGGGACCGTACGCAGGAATATCTGGACGACCCCGAGACGCTGGACTCGATCCTGGCCAAGGGTGCGGAGAAGGCCCGCGCGGTCGCCGCCGAGACCCTGGCCACCACCTATGACCGGCTCGGATTCCTGCCGGCCAAGCACTGACGGGACCCGTCCGCGCGGCCGCACGAACCCGCCGGACGGGCCGCACAGAGCCCTGGGTCCCCACCTGCGGGGGCCCATGGCCCTGTTTGTCACAGGGCCGGGGACGCTCCCCGCGAAGGGCGCGCACCCGGCACACTATGAGGGTGCGCGAGCGTGCCGCACACATGTCAGGAGGGAGAACGCAGTGGGGACCGTAACGCTGGGCGTTTCGATCGCGGTCCCGGAGCCGTACGGCAGCTTCCTTCAGCGGAAGCGCGAGGGCTTCGGGGACCCCGCCGCGCACGGCATCCCCACGCACATCACCCTCCTGCCGCCGACCGAGGTGCACGCCGAGGCGCTGCCCGGCATCGAACGCCACCTCGCCGCGGTCGCGGCCGCCTTCCGCCCCTTCCCGCTCCGCCTGGAAGGCACCGGCACCTTCCGCCCGCTCTCCCCGGTCGTCTTCGTCAAGGTCGCCGAGGGCGAGGCGGGCTGCACCGCCCTGCAGGCCCGGGTCCGCGCCGCCTCCGGCCCCTGCGCCCGCGAGCTGCAGTTCCCCTACCACCCGCATGTCACCGTCGCCCACGGCATCGCCGAGGACGCCATGAACCGCGCCCAGAGCGAGCTCGCGGACTTCTCCGCGACCTGGACGATCGGCGGCTTCGCCCTGTACGAGCAGGGTGCGGACGCGGTGTGGCGCCTGGAGCGGGAGTACCCCTTCGGCCCGCAGGCGGGCGGTGTCCCGCGCCAGGCGGTGGATCTCTCCCGCCCGCCCGCGCCGTCCTGCTGAGCGGCCCCCCGCGTCACGTGGCGTAGTTTCGATCTCTCGGAGCGCGACGAGGGGAACGCCATGGAGTGGTTGAGCAAGCTTCCGGTGATCGGACCGGCCGTCCGCCGGCTGATGACCACCCACCTCTGGCACGCCTACGAACGCATGCTGCGGGTGCACTGGACCAGGCTCGCCGCCGCGATCACCTTCACCAGCTTCATCGCCCTCTTCCCGCTGCTCACCGTCGCCGCCGCGATCGGCGCCGCGCTGCTCGGCGACAGCCAGCTGCACAAGCTGCAGGCCAAGCTCGCCGAGCAGGTCCCCGGCATCTCGGGCCAGCTCGATCTGGTCACGCTGGTCGACAACGCCGCCACCGTCGGCCTGGTCGCCGGCGCCGCGCTGCTGCTGACCGGCCTCGGCTGGGTCGAGTCGCTGCGCGACTGCCTGCGCGCCGTATGGGAGAAGGGCGACGAGGACACCAACTTCTTCCTCGGCAAGCTCCGGGACGGCGGCGTGCTGCTGGGGCTCGGCGGTGTCGCCGTGCTCTCGCTGGGCTGCTCGGTCTTCGCGACCGCGGCGGTCGACCGGGCGGCCGAGGCGATCGGCCTGCCCGAGGACGGGCTCGGCGCCGTCCTGCTCAAGGCCGCCGGCTTCGTCATCGCCGTCCTCGCCGACTTCGTGCTGCTCGCCTACGTCCTGACCGAGCTCCCCGGCGTCCGCCCCCGGCGCCGGGTCGTCGTGGTCGCGAGCTTCATGGGCGCCATCGGCTTCGAACTGCTGAAGCTGCTGCTGAGCGGCTACCTCCAAGGCGTCGCCGCACGCAGCGTCTACGGCGCCTTCGGCACCCCGATCGCCCTGCTGCTGTGGATCAACTTCACCGCCAAGCTGCTGGTGTACTGCGCCTCTTGGACCGCCACGGCCGGGGAGAAGGGCGACGAGGAAAGCGACGAGGAGAAGGGCCGGCAGGGCGACGAGGCGGGCGAGGGGCCGGACGGGGCGGCGGGGCGGGGGAGCGCATGACGCGGCACCCCTCCCGCCCCGGCCCCGGCCGGGTCCTGATCAGCGCCCCGAGCGACGCCCCCGCTCGCGACCGCGGCCCCGTACGAGCTCCGGCAGCGGCCGGCGGCGGTGCACGGCCAGGGCCACGATGCCGACCAGGGCCATCACGCCACCGGTGACCGCGATCGCGGTCCATGCGCCGCCCCCGCCGCCGGTGGCGTTCAGCCCGGCCTGGGCGTTGTCCTGCGCGCCCTTGCCCTTGGCGCCCTCCGCGCCGGTGCCGTCGTCCTGGCTCCGCGGCCCGACGAGCCGGCCGACCGGCTCGACCTTGTCGGCCGCGGCGAAGCCCCAGTCGAGCAGCTTGGCGGCCTCCTTGTAGGCCTCGTTGTGCTCCTTCTTCGCCGGGTTCATGACCGTCACCAGCAGCTTGCGCTCGCCCCGTTGGGCCACGCCGGTGAAGGTCGACCCGGCGTTGGTGGTCGAGCCGTTCTTCACCCCCGCGATGCCCGGGTACGGCTTCATGTCGTAATCGCCGCTGAGCAGCCGGTTGGTGTTCTGGATGCCGAACGTGGCCCGCTTGCCGTCCTTGCCCTTGTCCCCGGGGAACTGCGCGAACGCCGTCGAGCAGTACTCGCGGAAGTCGGCGTTCGTAAGGCCCGACCGGGCGAACAGGCTCAGGTCGTAGGCGCTGGAGACCTGCCCCGGCGCGTCGTATCCGTCCGGTGTCACCACATGGGTGTCGTTGGCGTTCAGTTCCTTGGCGTGCTTCTGCATCTGCATGACGGTGGCCTCCGTTCCGCCGTTCATCGCCGAGAGGGTGTGCACCGCGTCGTTGCCGGAGCGCAGGAAGACCCCGAGCCACAGGTCGTGGACCGTGTAGCTCAGGTTCTCCTTTATCCCGACCAGGCTGCTGCCCACGCCCATGCCCTCCAGGTCGGCGGGCTTGACGGTGTACTTCCGGTCCTTGGGGAACTTCGGCAGCACCGTGTCCGCGAACAGCATCTTCAGCGTGCTGGCCGGTGCCAGCTGCCAGTGCGGGTTCTTGGCGGCCAGCACCTTGCCCGACTCGGCGTCGGAGACGATCCACGAGCGGGCGGTCAGCGCGTCGGGCCCCGGCAGCTTGGGCGCACCGGGCTTGAGCTGCACCTGGACGCCGGGCATGCCCAGCCGGTCCCCGCCCACCCGCGACATCTTCGCCGGTGGGGCGGGCGCCTTGGGATCGGCGTACGCGGTGCCGGCCAGCAGCGGGGCGGCCAGCAGCCCGGAGGCGGCCAGTGCGGCGACGGTGCGTACGGGAAGGCCGTTACGCGCCGCGGGCCCGGTGCCACCGGCCGCGCCGGCGGTGCTCGGCGCGGCGGAGGCGGCGGGTGTGATCGGGTCCAGGGAAGCCGGGGAAGCACGGAAGGTCGTCGGCACGTCGCTGAACGTACCCCCCATTGCCCGCGATGCCGACAGCACCCCACGGAAGAGTGCCCCCGCGGACCGCCGGATGGAGCCGCTGCCCCCGCCGGAACTCGTGAAGCCCTCCCGCCCCGTGTCCTGATTCCCGCTCGCCTTCGGGGTGTGGAGCTGATTCATCTGGGTCACCTTTCACACATAACTGGCCATCACCGCAGGGACTGGACGAAAGAGCAGGTCGGAGCGCATGACACCGCGCGTGTCGCCGCCCGGCGGCGAGCACGTCGACGTAGTCCACGGGTTCAAAGACGTCAGCCGGACCCTTGGGGATCCCAAAGCCGTGGGTCCGGGATGTGAAATCACTCATGAGCAGGTGACCTCGCTCATGAACGCCGACGGGGTGCGCGACGGCCGAGGTCGGGTCCGGTGTCCGGTGGGACCCCCGAGCGCGGAGGAACGGCACTCAGGCCACCGCCCCGGCTGCGGAGACCTGGAGGGTCGGGCAGCCGGGGCGGGTGACTACCGCAGGGGATCCCCTGCGGGCCTACGGGCCATGTCTCGACGGTACGGCGGCACCGCCCCGCACGGAAGAGGGGCCGCCGGCCCCGGTCCCGCCGGAGCGGGGCCCGGCACGGTCAGCTCTTCGTCGCCGTCCCCGCCGACTCCCGGCGCAGTGCGCGCAGGCCCCGGAACCCGATCACGCCGATGGCGGTCCCCAGCAGGAACGACGTGATGGCCAGGGCGAGGTGCACCCAGAAGTACGCGGTGGGGTCGCCGTGGTCGAAGGCCAGTCCGCTGGCGTCCTTGAGCAGGTTCTTGACGAAGGTCACCCACACCACCCATGACCAGGCGCCGAAGGCGAGGAGGAACCAGGAGACGGGGCGGCTGAGCTTCATGGGGTGTGTCCTTAAGCGCGGGGGAGCCTGTCCTGCCAGTATCCGGCCGGTGGCCCACGTGCCCCGCGGCGGGGGCGGCCGGTCAGGTCGTCCGCATCAGCACGGCCGTCAGCGCCAGCAGGCCGACGCCGGCGAGCAGGCAGTCCACCGCCGCCCGGATCAGCCGGAACTTCCGGGCGGCGAGCGCGGCCATGAACCTCAGATGGTCCACCTGATAGCCGGACGCCAGCCGCTCGCGCAGCTGCTCGACGCTCAGCCGGGACCAGCTCGTCCAGCCGCTGCCCCCGAGGTCCGGGCGGACCGCGAGCAACAGCAGCACGGTCGCGGCCAGCAGCGCGGCGGTGCCGAGCGCCCCGGCCACGGCGGCGGGCACCGTCAGGCGCAGGCTGCCGGCCGCCGAGACCAGCGCGACCAGGGCCGCCCCGGACAGGGCCAGCAGCAGGCTCGCCTTGCCCTCGGAGCGGGCCAGGTCCGCCTGGAGCGCACTCATGGTCGCCACGATCCGGTCCTGCCGGACCGGCGGCGCGGCGCCGGGTGCTCCGTCGTCCGTTCCGTCCCGGATGCCGCCGTGCCGCGGGTCAGGTGTGGTGGTCGCCATCAGTGCTCGCCTCCGGGGTCCCGGGAGTGCCGTGCGGTGCGTGCGGTACCCAGGATGCCGCCGACGGCCGTGCGGTTTCCGCGAGTTGACCGATTCCCGCCTCCGCCGGGCGCCCCGCCGATCCGCGTGCCCGTGACGGTCCCGTACGGCCGGGGCTATAGCGTGCTCCGCTGGGAGAGCACACAACTGCCAGAGGAGGCGCCGTGATCTTCGCCCTGATCGTGGTCCCGGTCCTCGGGCTGTTCCTCGGCGTGCACCGGTACCTGTGGTGCCGGCTCGTCCGCGACATCACCGCACCGGGCGGCCGGCCGCGCCGTGCGGGCACCGCCGCCCTGTTCGCGCTGCCCCTGACCGCCCTCGCCGCACTGCTCTCGGGACGCGTCGGCCTGCCCTTCGCCGTCCAACAGGTGCTCGCCTGGCCCGGATACCTCTGGCTGGCGCTGGTGGTCTATCTGACGCTGGGACTGCTGGTGGGGGAGGCCGTACGGGCGGTGTGGCCGAAGACGTCCCGGCCGCGGCAAGCCGGCGGGCGTAAGACCCCCGCGGCCGCCCAGGCCGCCGTCCCGGCGCGGCAGGCGCCCGCCGACCCGCCTGCCGCCGCGGCCCCCTCCTCGGCACCCACCCTGCTCCCGCCCGGTACGCCCGCGCTGCCGCCGCTCGCCGTGCCGCCCCGGCGGCTGTTCCTCGCACGGGCGGTCGCGGCCGGCGCGTCCCTGGCCGCCACGGCCGCTGTCGGGTACGGCACCGCGACGACGCTGCGCGGCCCGTCCGTCAAGCGGATCACCGTTCCGCTGGCCAAACTGCCGCGCGCCGCACACGGTTTCCGTATCGCCGTCGTCAGCGACATCCACCTCGGGCCGGTCCTCGGCCGCGCCCACACCCGGCGCGTCGTCGAGACGATCAACCGGACCGGCGCCGACCTGGTGGCCATCGTCGGCGACCTGGTCGACGGCAGCGTCGCCGACCTCGCCCCGGCCGCGGAACCGCTGCGCGAGCTGCGCTCCCGGCACGGCGCGTACTTCGTCACCGGAAACCACGAGTACTACTCGGGTGCCGCCCCATGGGTCGAGCACGTAAGGGAGTTGGGGATCCACCCGCTGGAGAACGCGCGCACCGGGCTGCCCGGGTTCGACCTCGCGGGCGTCAACGACCTGGCCGGCGCGAGCGAGCACGCGGGCCCGGACTACGAACTGGCCCTGGGCGACCGGGATCCCGCCCGGGCCGTCGTCCTGCTGGCCCACCAGCCGGTCACCATCCACGACACCGTCCGCTACGGCGTCGACCTGCAGCTCTCCGGCCACACCCACGGCGGCCAGATGTGGCCCTTCACCTACGTCGCCGCGGCCGCCAACCCCACCGTCGCCGGCCTGGAGCGCTACGGCGACACCCAGCTCTACGTCACGCGCGGCGCGGGCGCCTGGGGGCCGCCCGTACGGGTGGGAGCGCCGCCGGACGTGACGGTGGTCGAACTGGCTTCCCTGGGGGCGTGATCGGCCTGTGCGGGGGTTGCGCCGCCCAGGTAACAACCCGTCGACAAACTGCGGTGTGATCCCGCACTAAATCGGACAGATCCTGACTTTCGATCTTGCGATCGAGGGAGGCGACTCCCTAGTATTTATTGACTTTATGTTGCCCTTAGCGTGGCGGATTCACAGGCGGTGCGGGGGGCGAGCGGGGCACGCGGGGAAACGGGGAGCGGTAATGAGTGAGCGGTTCAAGGTCGACCTCGACGAACTGGACGGCGTCGTGCGCCAGCTCCGGCGCCTGCGTGCCGACATGGACGAGCCCAGCCAGAAGGTGAAGTACAGCACCACGATCCCGAAGTCGGCGTTCGGGATCAACTTCCTCGAGGCGAACGACCTCGCCGGTGCCCACGACGACATGCAGGAGTACATGTCGCAGGTCATCAACGCGCTCCAGGAGCTCATCCACAAGTTCGGCGAGAAGACCGAAGCCAGCCGGGGCGCGTACGAGGACCAGGAGCACGCCGCCAAGACCTCGATGAACGGCTGACGGGCCGGGGCGATGCACGCACGAGAGGCGGAGATGAAGACGAAGGGGGGCCTGCGTGGTTGACGCCAAGCAGGAGATGGAAAGCGCCAAGGCGATGGAGCGGCAGCGCAAGGAGCGCGAGCGGGACGAGCGGCTGAAGTCGTTCAAGGGGCACACCCCCACGCGCCGGTCTCCTTCCGACTTCCACCACCACGGCCTCGACGCGCTCCGCGCGATGATCGAGAACGCCAACCCCGACACGATCGAGACCTCCGGCAACCACTGGCGGGCCTCCGCCGACCGACTCGCGGGCCAGGACGGCGACGGCGGCATCCGCAAGGCCTTCATGGACGCCGTCGACCACGCCACCGCGCACTGGGAGGGCTCGGCGGCCAAGGCGTTCCGCAAGGAGGCCGGCAAGGTCCTGGAGAAGATCGACCGGACCTACGGCCATGCCCGGGTCGTCGAGCGCACGCTGATCGGCACCCGCACCGCGGGCCCCGAACTCGGCGTCGCCCACAACCTCCGCGAGGCCAAGAAGGCCATGTCGAAGATCCACGACCCGGGTGTCGTGGACCGGGCGACCGACGACAGCGGCGACGACAGCCAGTTCAAGCGGGACATGGCCAATCCCAAGATGGACACCCGCATGGCGCTGGAGCTCAACAGGGACAGCCTGTCCCTGACCAAGGAGCGCCAGGTCGAGGCGGTCATCGTGATGGACGAGCTGGCCGCCAACTACGACGGCCACGCAGGGGTCCTCCACGACGGGGTCGATCCGGGCGGGCCCGTCGGCGACTGGCCCAAGGAGCCCTCCTCCCGGCCCACGCCTTCCCCGGTGAACATGCCGGTGGTCGGCGGCACGCACCCCAAGCCGTCGTCGGCGCAGCAGCCGAACAGGCTCAACGGGGCGGGCGGCGGTGCCGTTCCGGAGGGGTTCGACGGTCCGAAGATCAGCCGGCCGGAACTGCCCGTGAACACCGGACTCGACAGCGTCCAGGGCGGCACCCTGACCCCGCCGACGGTCGGCGGAGGCGGTCTCGGCGGTGGATCGACCGGTGGCTCGCACGGTGTGTCGGGCGGTACGGGCGGCTTCCCCGGTGGCATGGTTCCGTCCGGCGTGATCGGCGTGCCCCGTGGCGGCACGGGCGCCGGCGGGATGCGCGGCGGCGGTATGCCGGGTGCGCCGGGCGCGGCCGGTAAGGCGGGCGGCGCCAAGGGCGCGGCCGGACGCGGTCCGCAGGCGCGTACCCGCGGCGGTCTGATCGGCAAGCCGGGCGGCCCGGCCGGCGGCGCGAAGCAGGGCGGCTCCGGTCTGCACCGCAGCCGCGGCGGCATGCAGGCGGGCGCCGCCGGTGCCAAGGGCAAGGACAAGAAGGGCGACAAGGAGCGCACCACCGGGCAGCGCCCCGATTACCTCGTCGAGGACGAGGAGACCTGGGCCTCGAAGCGTAATGTGGCCCCTCGCGTCATCGAGTAGGCCGGCGCTAACGTCGCATGCGGCCGAAGAGGCATGGCCCCGCACTCAGCAGTGCGGGGCCATTTCTCGGACGGAACAATGCCGCCCGGGCAGCACAGCAAGAAGGAGCGAAGGATGAGGGTCACCCGAACACTGCGCGCGACGGCGGGGGCTGCGCTGACCGGAGCGCTGCTGCTGGCCGCGGGCGGAACCGCATCCGCGGACCAGGTGCGCAAGGATCTGTGGCCGCTGGAGGCGTTCGGGGCCCGGCAGCTGTGGCAGGAGGCCACCGGCAAGGGCGTGACGGTGGCCGTCCTCGACAGCGGCTTTCGCACCACGCACCAGGACCTGACAGGCCAGTTCCTGCCCGGGCCGGACTGGGGCAAGGCCACCCAGGAGGAGAACGCCAAGCACCTCGGGTCGAAGGAGGACGTCCGCGACCACGGGACCGCCATGGCCGGCATCATCGCCGGCCACGGCCACGGCGCCGGTGGCTCCGAAGGCGTGAAGGGACTGGCGCCCGACGCCAAGATCCTCCCCGTCCCCGAGTTCAAGAACTCCGGGCTGGCCACGCGCTGGGCCGTGGAGCACGGCGCCGACGTGATCAATATGTCGTACGTCGAGAGCACTCCGGGCACCGACGACTGCGCGGCGATCCACTACGCGCTGGAGAAGGGCGTCGTGGTGGTGGCCGGTGTCGGCAACGACGGACTGCCGAAGAAGAACTACCCGGCGGCCTGCCCCGGTGCGATCGGCGTCGGAGCGGTGGACCAGTTCGGCGAGGCGGACGACGACAACAACGCCAACTCCACCCTCGACCTGCTCGCCCCCGGTGTGAAGATCCCGGTGGCCATGGGCAAGAGCGACGCGGACTACCGCACCGCCGACGGCAGCTCGGCGGCCACCGCCTACGTCTCCGCCGCCGCCGCCCTCCTCAAGCAGAAGTTCCCCGACCTCACCCCCGGCCAGATCGCCAACCGACTGGTGAAGACCGCGGGCCTGGCCCAGGCCGAGAAGGACAAGCACCTCAAGCTGCCGGACACCCACTACGGCTACGGCTTCATCCAGCCCGGCCCCGCCCTCCGGCGTGACATCGCGGCCGGCCCCGCGCAGGGCCCCCTGCCGATGCCGCAGGGCAAGGCGCCGCAGAAGGGCGTCGTCCCCGGCGCCGACAAGGGCGCCGACCCCGACCCGCCCGCGAGCGGCAAGGACCAGGTGATGCTCATCGGCGGCATCGCTCTGGGCGTCCTGGTCGTCGCCGGCATCGTCATCGGCGTGGTGTTCGCCGTACGCCGCCGCGGCGGCGGCTCCGGCGGCCAGTCCTGGGGCTGAGCCGCCCCGGAATCCAGTACCGCGGCCGCGGCCCCGTCGCGCGAGGAAATTCGCGCGACGGGGCCGCGGCCGCGTTGTTAGCGTCGATTCCATGGATCCCGTGGGTGAAAAAGCGATACGTGCCTCTTTTGTGAACTGCTCGAAGGGGGAGGCGAGCAGGCTCCATCTGCCCGCGGGCCTGGCCGACCTGCCGTGGGCGGACCTGGACTTCCTGGGGTGGCGCGATCCCGGGGCGCCGGACCGGAGTTACCTGGTCGCGCCGCGCGGCGACGCCCTGGTGGGGGTGACGCTGCGGGTGCCGCAGGGCGTACGGCGCTCCTTCACCAAGACGACGGTGTGCTCGGTGTGCCTGACCGGCCACCCGGGGTCCGGTGTCGCCCTGCTCGCCGCGCGCCGGGCGGGCCCGGCAGGGCGGCAGGGCAACACCGTGGGGACGTACCTCTGCGCCGACCTGGCGTGTTCGCTCTACGTCCGGGGACGCAAGCGCTCCCAGCTCGCCGGGCGGCACGAGGAGACGCTGCCGCTGGACGAGCGGATCGCCCGCACCGTGCGGAATCTGGACGCCTTCTTGGACAAGGTGCTGGAGGGGGAGACGTCGGCCCTCACGGGCCGTGCCGGGTGAGGAGGGCCTCGATGAGGCCCTGCCACTCCTGCGGGCGCTCGACCGTCGGCAGATGGCCGGTGGTCGTGTCGGCGCACCCGGCGTACTCAGCGCCGGGGAGGTGGCGCCGAAGTTGGCCCAACTGGACGAGGAAGTAGCGCAGTTGTCGCGGAAGCGGAACGCGCTCGGGGCGTATGCGCAGATCATGGAGGAGCGCCGGGCGCGGGACGAGGCGTTGGCGCGGATGGCGCTGCGCTCCTCCTGAGCGCGAGCGGGACGGGCTCCGTCCGGCCCGGCTGCGTGCGGGCCCAACGCAACCCGTACGAGCGCTTGCCACAAGCCACCCGCCGGACAGATCCTCGTGTGCACGCCGTTCGGGGGAACGGCGGGGACGCAGGGGGCTGATGTGCTGCGAGTGCACTTCACCGGACAGGATCTGGCGCGTACGACAGTGGCCGACGGGGCCGACCCGCTCTGGGAGACGGTGCTGAGCCTGCACGCCCTGCGGGAGAGCCGTGCCGAGCCCGCACTGGCGGCCTGGCGGCAGCATGCGGTGCGGCACGGCCCGGGGCCGCTGCGGACCCTTATGCCGCTGGTGCCCCGGCACGGCTACTTCCCGGACTTCCTCACGCCGTTCGCGGCGCAGGACGGCGTCGAACCCGGGCTGGAGGCCGTGATGAGCACCCCGCGCACGCGGCTGCGGGCCGAGCTGACGCTGCTGTCCGGCCACCGTGCGCTGCCGGGGTGGGCGCGCCGGATCGCGGCGGGGGAGCCGGCCGCGCTGCGGCACCTCGCGCGGAGCCTGCGCACGTACCACCACCTGGCGATCGCGCCGAGCTGGCCGCGGATCGCCCGACAGGTGGGCGCGGACCGGGCGTTGCGGCTACACGCGCTGGCGCAGTCCGGGGCGCAGGCGATGCTGCGGACGTTCGGGCCGGTGATGCGGTGGCGGCCACCGGTGCTGGAGGTCGACTACCCGGTGGAACGGGAGCTGCGTCTGGAGGGGCGGGGGCTGGTGTTCGTCCCGTCGTACTTCTGCCGGGACGAGCCGGTGGCGCTGGTCGACGCGGAGCTGCCGCCGGTGCTGGTGTATCCGGCGGGGGCACCGGAGCACGCCGAAGGGCCCCGCTTCCGGCTGTACGGAAGCGAGGCCCTCGGCAACGTACCGGCGCTCATCGGCGTCCGGGCCCCGGCCCGGATCGCCGCGGAGGTCAGAAGCGGCGGGTGATCAGCGCGCGCTTGACTTCCTGGATCGCCTTGGTGACCTCGATACCGCGCGGGCAGGCGTCCGTGCAGTTGAAGGTCGTCCGGCAGCGCCAGACGCCGTCCTTGTCGTTGAGGATCTCCAGCCGCTGCTCGCCGGCCTCGTCACGCGAGTCGAAGATGAAGCGGTGCGCGTTGACGATCGCCGCCGGGCCGAAGTACTGGCCGTCGTTCCAGAACACCGGGCACGAGGACGTGCAGGCGGCGCACAGGATGCACTTGGTGGTGTCGTCGAAGCGCTCGCGGTCCTCGGGGGACTGCAGGCGCTCGCGGGTCGGCTCGTTGCCCGTCGTGATCAGGAAGGGCATCACATCGCGGTACGCCTGGAAGAAGGGCTCCATGTCGACGACGAGGTCCTTCATCACGGTCAGGCCCTTGATGGCCTCCACCGTGATCGGCTTCTCCGGGTTGATGTCCTTGATCAGCGTCTTGCAGGCGAGGCGGTTGCGGCCGTTGATCCGCATGGCGTCCGAACCGCAGATGCCGTGGGCGCAGGAGCGGCGGAAGGTCAGCGAACCGTCCTGCTCCCACTTGACCTTGTGGAGGGCGTCCAGGACGCGCTCCTTGGGGTCGATCTCCAGCTGGAAGTCCTGCCAGCTGGCCTCCTCGGAGACCTCCGGGTTGAACCGGCGGATCCGGAGGGTGACGGTGATGTACGGGGAGTCGGCGAAGCCGGGCTCGGGCTGGCCGGCCTCGGCCGCCTTGTCCAGGGTCGGGGTTGCCATCAGTACTTACGCTCCATCGGCTGGTAGCGGGTCTGCACGACCGGCTTGTAGTCGAGGCGGATCGACTCGGCGCCGTCTGCGCCCACCTCGCGGTACGCCATGGTGTGCCGCATGAAGTTGACGTCGTCGCGGTTGGGGAAGTCCTCGCGGTAGTGACCGCCGCGGGACTCCTTGCGGGCCAGCGCGGACACCGCCATGACCTCGGCCAGGTCGAGCAGGTTGCCCAGCTCGATGGCCTCCAGCAGGTCGGTGTTGAACCGCTTGCCCTTGTCCTGGATGGACACGTTCTGGTAGCGCTCGCGCAGCTCGCCGATCTTCTCGACCGCGGTCTTGATCGTCTGCTCGGTGCGGAACACCATCACGTTGGCGTCCATGCACTCCTGGAGCTCCCTGCGGATCTCGGTGACCCGCTCGGTGCCGGTGGAGTTACGGAGCCGCTCGACCAGGTCGACGACCTGCTGCGCCGGGCCCTCGGGCAGCTCGACGAAGTCGGCCGTGGCCGAGTACTCCGCCGCCGCGATACCGGCCCGGCGGCCGAACACGTTGATGTCCAGCAGCGAGTTGGTGCCCAGGCGGTTGGCGCCGTGCACGGAGACGCAGGCGACCTCGCCGGCGGCGTACAGGCCCGGGACGACGGTGGTGTTGTCGGCCAGCACCTCGCCCTCGACGTTGGTCGGGATGCCGCCCATGGCGTAGTGCGCGGTCGGCTGGATCGGGATCGGGTCCGTGTAGGGCTCGATGCCGAGGTAGGTCCGGGCGAACTCGGTGATGTCCGGGAGCTTGGCGTCCAGCTGCTCCGGCGGCAGGTGGGTGAGGTCCAGGTAGACGTGGTCGCCCTCGGGACCGCAGCCGCGGCCCTCGCGGATCTCCGTGTAGATGGAGCGCGAGACGACGTCACGCGAGGCGAGGTCCTTCATGACCGGCGCGTACTTCTCCATGAAGCGCTCGCCATCCTTGTTGCGGAGGATGCCGCCCTCACCACGGGCGCCCTCCGTCAGCAGGATGCCCATCCGCCAGATGCCGGTCGGGTGGAACTGGAAGAACTCCATGTCCTCCAGCGGCAGTCCACGCCGGTAGCAGGCCGCCTGGCCGTCGCCGGTCAGGGTGTGCGCGTTGGAGGTCACCTTGAAGAACTTGCCGGTGCCGCCGGAGGCGTAGATGACCGACTTCGCCTGGAAGACGTGGATCTCGCCGGTGGCCAGTTCGTACGCGACGACGCCCGCGGACTTCTTGACGCCGTCCTCCTCGACGATCAGCTGGTCGAGGACGTAGAACTCGTTGAAGAACTCCACGCCCTCCTTGACGCAGTTCTGGTACAGCGTCTGGAGGATCATGTGGCCGGTGCGGTCGCCCGAGTAGCAGGCACGGCGGACCGGGGCCTCGCCGTGGTTGCGGGAGTGACCGCCGAAGCGGCGCTGGTCGATCTCACCCTTGGGGGTGCGGCCGAACGGCAGGCCCATCTTCTCCAGGTCGAGGACCGCGTCGATGGCCTCCTTCGCCAGGATCTCGGCGGCGTCCTGGTCGACCAGGTAGTCGCCACCCTTGATCGTGTCGAAGGTGTGCCACTCCCAGTTGTCCTCCTCGACGTTCGCGAGGGCGGCGGCCATACCGCCCTGGGCGGCGCCGGTGTGGGAGCGGGTCGGGTAGAGCTTCGTCAGGACCGCGGTGCGGCTGCGCTTGGTCGACTCGATGGCCGCGCGCATCCCCGCGCCGCCGGCGCCGACGATGACGGTGTCGTACTTGTGGATCTGCATGGTTCCAGTCAGCCCCGGCTTCAGGAGATGTTCGGGTCGAAGGTGAAGATCACCAGCGTGCCCAGAAGGACGGTGAACACCGTCGCGGTGTACAGCAGCATCTTCAGCCAGAAGCGGGTGTTGTCCCGCTGCGCGTAGTCGTTGATGACGGTGCGCAGGCCGTTGGCGCCGTGCAGCATGGCCAGCCACAGCATCAGCAGGTCCCAGACCTGCCAGAAGGGCGAGGCCCAGCGGCCGGCGACGAAGGCGAAGCCGATCTTGGAGACGCCGCCGTCGAGGACGAGCTGGATCAGCAGGTGACCCAGGACCAGGACGACCAGGACGATGCCGGACAGCCGCATGAACAGCCAGGCCTGCATCTCGAAGTTGCCGCGGGAGGCGCGCCCGGTCTTGCCGGTGCGCTTGCGCGGTGCCTCGATGACGGGGGCCGGGTTGTCCACGTCGTAGAGCGAGACGCCGTCGGTCGCGCCCGCCGCGGTGGCACCTGCGGAGGTGGTTTCAGCAGACATCTCGCGTCAGCTCCCGAACAGCGTGCGCAGGGTGTGCTGCAGCACGGGGTAGAAGGCACCGGCCATCAGCACGACCCAGACGCCGACGACGGTCCACAGCATCTGCTTCTGGTACTTCGGGCCCTTGGCCCAGAAGTCCACAGCGATGACCCGCAGGCCGTTGAGCGCGTGGAAGAGGATGGCGGCCACCAGGCCGTACTCCATCACATTGACGATCGGCGTCTTGTAGGTCGCAACGACGTTGTCGTAGGCCTCGGGGGAGACACGTACGAGAGCGGTGTCGAGGACGTGTACGAACAGGAAGAAGAAGATGAGGACGCCGGTGACTCGATGAGCCACCCAGGACCACATGCCTTCCCGGCCGCGGTACAGCGTTCCAGCCGGCACGGAAGAACCCTCCGGGAGCGGGGACTAGGGCCGCGCCGGCTTCTCTGTCGGTCGGGCCCGGCCGGGTACGGTCCACCGGCCGCTCGTCATCGTATCGACGAGCTGTCGGTTCCTCGCGCGGGGGTCCTCAGGTGTGATCAAACAGGCACCAACGGGCTATCACACAAGGATGAAGCCGACTTTGCCGGGCGTACGGCCCGATTCCCCGGGCTCAGGGGTGCCCGGCGAGGGTCGGCCCGGTCCGCGGCGGCGCGCCCGGTGGCCGCTCCTCAGGCCGCCAGCCGGGCCAGTCGGCCGCGGGCCAGTCGGCGCAGCTCGTGCGCGGTGACCGCGCGTTCCCCGGCCGCGTCGTTGTCCAGCCGGGCGCGCAGGGCGCACAGGACCGCGTCGAGCAGTTCGTGTTCGCCGAGGCCGTCCAGGCAGATCACGAAGACATGGCCGAAGCGCCGCTCGTACTCGGCGTGCGCGGCGCGCAGTGCGGTGTGGGCGGCGAGCATGCCGGGGCCGCGGGCGGCGGTCAGTGGCAGCGGGGGGCGGGACTCGCCGGCGAGCGCCTCGTCCAGGTCGGCCGCCGCGAGGTCGTCGCAGGCCTGGTCGCAGGCGGCGAGCAGGGACGCGGTGTCGGCGTACGGGCGGTGGGCGGCGACCCGCTCGGCCCAGCGGCGGCTGTGGCAGCAGCCGAGCAGCGCGGTCAGCGCGTCGTCGCAGGTCAGTGCGTTGAGCCGGGCCAGTCCTCGGGCCGCCGGGCGGACCAGGGCGGTGCCGCCGGCCTGGGCGGGGATGCCGCACCACGGCGACCGCGGGGGGTGCAGCGTCGTCGGCCGGGCGGCCGGGGTGTCTCCGGACAGCGTGGGCTCCTCGGACGGATGCGAACGGATCTCTTCGACGGGTGCGGGGCGGGCGGCTGACGGAAGCTGGGGGAGCGGACCGGAGCCGGGACGCGCGTGGCCGCGGCGGCGGGTGTGGCGGTGGTGTGTGTGGCATGACACCCCGGCGGTGCCCGGCGGTTCCAGGAGAGCCCTGGGAAAGGGGTGACGAACAAGTGAGCGCCACGCTAACGATGCTTCTCGGCCACTGTCCGACGGATGCGCGAATTTCACCCGGACGGGAGAGCTTTCGCGTGTTCGGTGGACGACCGGCTCCGTACACCTGGCAATGCCTTCGCCCCGAAAAGTGAGGATTGCACGATGTCAAACCCGAAGCGGCCGCCACGCGCCGCGCTCCCGGCCGTGGCGCTTACTGGTGCGCTGCTGCTCACCGGCTGCTCCGGCACCGCGGACACCGAACCGCCCGGCAGCACCAGCGCCAAGGTCAACCCCGAGGCGGCCGCCACCCCGACGTGGGCACCGGTGACCGGAACACCGCAGGTCGTCCCCGCCGTACGCGAGTTCCGCCGGGCCGACGGGCGCGGCTGGCGCCCCACACGGCAGGCCCGTGTGGTGGTCCCGGCCGGAGAGCACAGCAATGTCGCCGACGAGGCGCAGCTGATGGCCCGCGACCTGGGGGGACTGGACGTCGTCTACGGCGACGAGACGGTACGGCCCGGCGACATCGAGGTGAAGGCGACGGGGAAGGGCACCGCTGACAACGTGCCGGTCCAGGACGCGGCCGACGAGGCCTACACCCTCACCGCCCGAGGGACCCGGCTCACTCTGACGGCCCCCACCGACGCCGGAATCTTCTACGGCACCCGCACCGTCAAGCAGGCCGTGCGCGCCGCCGGCGGACTCCCCGAGGGCACCATCGAGGACCGGCCGGACCGCCCGCAGCGCGGGATGTCGCTGGACAACGCCCGCAAGCCCTTCAGTCAGGACTGGATCGAGGCGCGCCTGCGGGAGATCGCCGATCTCAAGCTCAACCAGTTCCAGCTGCACTTCTCCGACGACCAGGGCTTCCGCATCCAGAGCGACACCCACCCCGAGGTCGTCTCGGCGGACCACCTCACCAAGGCGCAGGTGCGCCAGATCATCAGGCTCGCTCGCAGCCTGCACATCTCCGTCGTCCCGGAGCTGGACTCGCCCGGCCATCTGGGCGCAGTGCTGGAGCACCATCAGGATCTGCTGCTGCGCAAGGCGTCGGGCACGGTGGTCCCGGGTGCGATCGACATCTCCAACCCCAAGGCGGCCCCGCTGATCGACTCGCTGCTGCGGGAGATGAGCGACCTGTTCACCAACCCCAAGGGCGCCCCCGCCTACTGGCACCTGGGCGGCGACGAGTACCAGGCGCTGCTGTCCTCCACGCCGTCGACCACGTATCCGCAGCTCACCCGGGCCGCACAGGAGAAGTACGGAGCGGGCGGCACCATCAAGGACCTGGCGACCGGATGGCTCAACGACCGGCAGAAGACCGTCGAGGCGCAGGGCAAGAACCGCATCGAGGCCTGGAACGACGGATTCTTCTCCAGCCCGCGGGTGAGCGCCGACAAGAACCGGATGGTCGACTACTGGACCGGAAAGGAGCTCGGACAGCGCGACCCGGCGGAGTTCCTGCGCGAGGGCCGCAACGTCATGAACTTCAACGACGAGTTCCTCTACTACGTCCTCGGCGAGCCCAACCAGTTCTTCTACCCGACCGGCCAGCGGATCTACGAGAGCTGGACACCGAAGGTGCTCCGCCACACCCAGCCGGTCTCGGTGCCCGCGAGCATGACCGGCCCGGACCGGATCCCCGGCGCGCGCTTCGCGATCTGGTGCGACCGGTCGCAGGCGCAGACGGCGCAGCAGGTGGCCGCCGGGATCCGGCTGCCGCTGGCGGCGCTGGCGCAGAAGACCTGGGACCCGCGGACGCCCGACCTGCCCTGGTCGCAGTTCAAGGCGCTGGCCAACCGGGTGTCGGAGTCGTCCCGGTAAGAAACGGGTGAGAGAAACGAGGACGGCCGGGGCCGCCACCCCCCACAGGAGAGGCCCCGGCCGTCGTTCGTGAAGGACCGTGACGGCCCTCTATTCCCTACAGCGCCGGAAGGCGCGAAAGCGTCACACGCGGTGCGGGGCGGGGTACGGCTAGTGGTCTGGACGCAGGCCCGGCCAGGCCCGTAACGTGCGGATCCGCGCCGAATGGCGTACTGGTCGCGCCGCTGGGGCGGCCGAAAGAAGCCGTCCTTCCCGGGAGCTGCCGATGGGTCCGTGCGCACGCTTCACCGGTGCGTCGGCCGCCGTGTGCTCCTCGGCCCGCGCCTCGGCCGGCGGGGGCACCACCGCCCTCCCGGGTTCGGCGCCGGCGGGCGTACGGGTTACGGTCAGCGGGAACAGCGGGGTTACCCGGGGTTCCCGACCTGCCCTGACCTGGCGTGGGCGGTAGCCGGCGACACGGCCGGACGAAGAAGAGGCAAAGCAGCAAGGACCGGGCGGCGGACATTCCACGTGCGACAGGATGGACCCGTGCGAGGGGACGACATTCAGCCGGACGACCGTCGGCTGACGGTGGCCGTGCAGGCGGCGCAGGACGGCGACGAGGCGGCGTTCCGTACCGTCTACCGTGCCGTACATCCCAGACTTCTGGGATATGTGCGGACGTTGGTGAGTGAAGCGGACGTCGAGGACGTCGCCTCCGAGGCCTGGCTGCAGATAACCCGTGACCTCTCCCGCTTCAGCGGCGACGCCGACCGCTTCCGCGGCTGGGCCGCCCGTATTGCCCGCAATCGCGCGCTCGACCACATCAGGATGCGCGGCCGGCGCCCGGCGATCGGCGGCGACGAGAGCGAACTGGCCGACACCCCCGGTGCCTCCGACACCGCGGGCGAGGCGATGGAAGCCCTCGGCACCGGCCGGACCATGCGCCTGATAGCCCGCCTGCCGCAGGACCAGGCCGAGGCCGTGGTGCTGCGGGTGGTGGTCGGACTGGACGCCAAGAGCACCGCGCAGGTGCTCGGCAAACGACCCGGGGCGGTGCGCACCGCGGCGCACCGCGGACTGCGCCGGCTCGCCGAGCTGATCGGCGACGCGCCGGACGGCGGCCCCGGGGGCGGTGACGGCGCCGACGCCGGCGGCACTGAGGACGGTGCCGAGGCGGGCGGGGACGCCCCGTCCCCCAGGCCCGCGCGGGGCCCGCGCGGAGGCGGCGGGACGATCGACGGAGTGCCCGTGCAGGGCCGAAGACGCCGCAACGGCGTGGCGGAATCGTACGTACCAGGTGTGACGGAAACGGCCGCACGAACGCAGAAGGACATGTGATGGCCGACGACCGGTACAACTGGCTCGACAAGGATGCCGCGGAGCACTTGCTGCGCGGTGAACCGGTCGGTGCCCGGCACGGCGACGGCGCACACGAACTGGAACAGCTGCTTCAGGCCGCCGCGGCGGTCGGCGCCAAGGCGTCCGGGACCGCCCCGCTGCCGGGTGAAGAGGCCGCCGTCACGGCGTTCCGCCGGGCCGCCGCCGGCTCGCCCGGCCGCGGCGCCGCCGGCCCGTCCACGGCCGTACGCGGGGCGCGCGCCACCGGCGTCGCCGAACGCCCCTGGGTCGTCCGCCCCTTCCGGCGCGGCTTCGTCGTGGCCCTCGCCGCCTGCGCCATCGGCGGCGTCGCCGTCGCAGCCGGCACCGGCGTACTGCACAGCCCGTTCCGCGGCAGCGACGACCCCGAACCGGCCTCCACGGTCTCCGCCGTCGAAACGCCCGGCCCGTTCGACACCCGCGAGCCCGGCGCGCAGACGGACGGCACGACGGAGCGGACACCCGATCCGTCGTCCGACGGGAGGACCGCCGGCCCCGACGGGAGCCCGACCCCCGGCAGCAGCCGCGGCGCGACCCCGGGCCCCGGCAAGGGAAAGCCCGACGACGGCGACCACGGCCGGGAGCCGGGCGACGACGGCGACGGCGGATCCAAGAACGGCAGCAAGAAGAAACTTTTGCTCAGCCTCTGCCGGGACTACGAATCCGGCAAGAACCGCCAGATGGACCGCGAGACCGTGCAGCGGCTGGAACGCAAGGCCGGCGGCCCGGAGAAGGTGCACGCCTTCTGCCGCGCCTACCTGGACCGGTACCACAGCGGCGGCGGCTCGGGTGACAACGATGGCTTCGGCGGCGGGTCCGCAAGCGGCGGCTCCGGCGACGAGGACGACGAAGACCACCCCTCCTCCTCGCCCACCACCCCCGCCCCCGGCGCCTCCACCCCGGCCCCCGGGGCCTCGTCATCCGTCGTACAGCCGCGCAGCGCCACGCCGAGTGCGACGGCCACGAGCCAGGTGTGACGTTTTTCGGACCGGTGACGCAGTACTGAGTGAAGCCGACTGGTCATCGGCTGCGCGAGGAGCCGGGGTTCCCCCCGTACCTACGGCTCAGCGCACATGGCGCGGGCGGGGCACGTTCCCCCGGCCCTGCCCGCGCCCTTCTCTTCCTCTCCCCGCACGGGCCCGGCCCGCGGCGAACTCGCCGCCCTAGCGGTAGACGACGACCTTCGTCCCCTTCCCCACCTCGCCGAACAGCGCGGCGATCTTCGCCTTGTCCCGTACGTTGACGCAGCCGTGCGAGGCGCCGGTGTAGCCGCGGGCGGCGAAGTCCGCGGAGTAGTGGACCGCCTGACCGCCGCTGAAGAACATCGCGTACGGCATGGCCGTGTGGTAGATCGTCGAGACGTGCCGGCGGCTCTTGAACGTGATGCGGAAGGTGCCCTCGCGGGTCGGGGTGTACTGGGAGCCGAAGCGGACGTCCATCGCCGAGGCGATCTCGCCGTCGACGACCCAGGCGAGGGTGTTCGACCGCTTGCTGATGCAGATCACCCGGCCCTTCATGCAGCGCCGGTCCACCACGCCGACCGGCCTGGTGGTGGGCGGGTGGAGCTCCGGCCGCGTCGGCTGACGGGTGCGTGCGCGCAGGGCGCTCCAGGCCGCGGACTGCACGGCGCCCGTGCGGGGCAGTCCCCGCTGCTTCTGGAAGGCGCGGACCGCGGCGGTGGTCAGCGACCCGTAATAGCCGGTCGGGGCGTGGGTGAAGAGCCCCAGCTGGGCCAGTCGCGCCTGCAGTTCGCGGACCCGCGCGCCCTGTGCGCCGAACGCCATGACCGGCCGCGGGGCGGAGTGGGTGGCACGCGGCGGTGGCGGGGTGTGCCGGCCGAGTGGCGGCGGGGCGGCGGTGGTGGGGGAGTGGTGGGCTCCCTTGCCGTCCGGCGCGCCGGTCTTGGTGACCGTCACCGGCCGGCAGCCCACCGCGAGCGCCGCCACCAGCAGCACCGCGGCCGTCGCCGGCACCGTCCGTCTTCCGCTGCTCCGTGTCATCCGCCACCCCCGGATCCCGGCGACCCCTGATCGGCCACCGGAGATGCTGCCCAACGCTGCGGCGTGGCGAACCTGCGGGCATGCTGAGGGCAAGGCGTAAAACAACGGGTAATACATCGCGTAAGAGTGGATAACGGTCAACCGGCGGGAAGGCGTACGTCCATGGCGCAGGAATCGGGCGGTGTCCGGCACAACGAGAGCGGTCTGCCCATCGAGCCCGTGTACGGGCCGCAGGCGCTGGCGGGCTGGGACCCCGGGCAACGGCTCGGCGCGCCCGGCGACTACCCCTTCACCCGTGGCGTGTATCCGTCGATGTACACCGGACGGCCCTGGACGATGCGGCAGTACGCGGGCTTCGGCACGGCCAGGGAGTCCAATGCCCGCTACCGGCAGCTGATCGCCCACGGCACGACGGGGCTGTCGGTCGCCTTCGACCTGCCCACCCAGATGGGCCACGACTCGGACACCCCGATCGCCGCCGGCGAGGTCGGAAAGGTCGGGGTGGCCATCGACTCCGTCGAGGACATGCGGGTGCTGTTCGGCGGGATCCCGCTGGACAGGGTGTCCACCTCGATGACGATCAACGCGCCGGCGGCGCTGCTGCTGCTCCTCTACCAACTGGTCGGCGAGGAAGAGGGGGTGGCGGCACATCAGCTCAAGGGGACGATCCAGAACGACGTGCTGAAGGAGTACATCGCACGCGGGACGTACATCTTCCCGCCGCAGCCCTCGCTGCGGCTGATCGCCGACATCTTCCAGTACTGCCGGGCCGAGATCCCCCAGTGGAACACCATCTCGATCTCCGGCTACCACATGGCCGAGGCCGGCGCCTCGCCCGCGCAGGAGATCGCCTTCACGCTCGCCAACGGCATCGAGTACGTACGGACCGCCGTGGCGGCCGGAATGGACGTGGACGACTTCGCGCCGCGACTGTCGTTCTTCTTCGTCTCGCGGACGACGCTGCTGGAAGAGGTCGCCAAGTTCCGTGCCGCGCGCAGGATCTGGGCCCGCGTCATGCGGGAGGAGTTCGGTGCGAAGAACCCCAAGTCGCAGATGCTGCGGTTCCACACGCAGACCGCGGGCGTGCAGCTCACCGCCCAGCAGCCGGAGGTGAACCTCGCCCGGGTCACCGTCCAGGCGCTGGCCGCGGTACTCGGCGGCACCCAGTCGCTGCACACCAACTCCTTCGACGAGGCCATCGCGCTGCCCACGGACAAGTCGGCCCGGCTGGCGCTGCGCACCCAGCAGGTGCTCGCGTACGAGACCGATGTGACCGCCACCGTCGATCCGTTCGCCGGCTCCTACGCCGTGGAGTCGATGACGGACGAGCTGGAGGAGGCGGCCGTAGCGCTGATGCAGCGGGTCGAGGAGCTGGGCGGTGCGGTGGCCGCCATCGAACGGGGCTTCCAGAAGGACGAGATCGAGCGCAACGCGTACCGGATCGCGCAGGAGACGGACGCCGGTGAACGGGTGGTGGTCGGCGTCAACCGCTTCCAGCTGGACGAGGAGGAACCCTACGAGCCGCTGCGGGTCGACCCGGCGATCGAGTCCCAGCAGATCGAGCGGCTGGCGCAGCTCCGCTCCCGCCGCAACCGCCGCACGGTGACCGGCGCCCTGGACGACCTGCGCAAGGCCGCCGAGGGCACGGACAACGTCCTGCCCCCGATGCGCGAGGCGCTGCGGGCGAGGGCGACGGTGGGCGAGGTGTGCGATGCGCTGCGGAACGTCTGGGGCACCTATGTGCCGACCGACGCGTTCTGAGCCCGCACGCGTCGGGGTGTGGTCGGTGGCTCCGGGGCTCCCCGGCCCGACCGCACGCCGGCCTGGGCCACACTGATGTCATGTCGTCACCCCGCCGCGCGTGCCCCGTCTGCACCCGAGAGATCGCCGTCGTCGGCGGCCGCTTCGCCCGTCACGACCCTCCGGGCCGCCGCACGGGCCTGGAACTGATCTCCTGCCCCGGCTCCCGGAAGATCGCCCCCCTGATGGCCCCCGCGGAACGCCTCTTCGACCCGGAGGAACCGCCGTTCCCGGGCCAGCAACCGTTGTTTTAGCCTTCCGCTGCGCTTGGCCGGCTTCCCACGTTGTCGGCTTTCCCGCCGTGCTTCGTCTCGCCTGCGGCGGGCGGTTGTTTGTCGGGTGCGGTGACAGCCCTACGGACTTCGTCCTACGGTCTGTCCCCTCCCGCGGGTGGGTGGGAAGGCGGCCGGTGGGGGCGGGCCCTGTCCGTCGACCGCGCGCGCACGAAGGCTGGCGTCCACCCCCCGGTCTTTTCCCACCCACCAACGGGAGGGGGCGGGGGGGGGGGGGGGGGGGGGGGGGGGGGGGGGGGGGGGGGGGGGGGGGGGGGGGGGGGGGGGGGGGCGAGCAGTATAGCTGCGCAACCCCCAGCCCCCGAACCCCGCAGCCAC
>NZ_JBWKCJ010000015.1:127948-183728 GCF_056436545.1 Streptomyces sp. NPDC043738
CTTTTTTTTCCCCCCTCCCCCCCCTCCCCCCCCCCCCCCCCCCCCCCCCCCCCCCCCCCCCCCCCCCCCCCCCCCCCCCCCCCCCCCCCCCCCCCCCGTCACCGGCAGCCGAACAGCCCCGCGCAGCGGCCCCGCCCGCCGCAGGCGAACCCACAACAACCCCCACGGCGGGAAAGCCGACAACGTGGGAGGCAGCCCAAGCGCACGCGTCACGGCGCCAGGACGTCCAGTTCCGCCATCGCCCCCGCCGTGATCTCGCGCGTCAATCGTTCCGCGCGGTCCGCGTCGCCCGTGCGGACCGCCTCGGCGACCTGGACGTGGAGGGTGACCGCGGCCGGGTCGGGGTCGGTGAACATCACGTGGTGCTGGGTGCGGCCGGTCAGGACGGCGGCGACGACGTCGCCGAGGCGGGCGAACATCTCGTTGCCGGAGGCGGTGAGGATCACCCGGTGGAAGGCCATGTCGTGGACGAGGTAGGCGTCGAGCTGCTGGCCGCGTGAGGTGGCGACCATGCCCATGGCGTGTTCGGTGAGTTCGGCGCACTGGGCGGGCGTGGCGTGCTGGGCGGCGAGCCCCGCGGCGACCGGTTCGACGGCCGAACGCAGCACGGTCAGCGAGCGCAGCTGCCGGGGGCGGTCGCGGCCGGCCAGCCGCCAGCCGATCACCCGCGGGTCGTAGACGTTCCACTCCTCGGTGGGCCGGACGGTCACCCCCACGCGGCGCCGGGAGGCGACCAGCCGCATGGATTCCAGTACCCGGATCGCCTCGCGGATGACCGTGCGCGAGACGTCGAAGCGCTGCTCCAGTTCGTCCGTGCGCAGGATCGTGCCCGGAGGGTAGTCGCCCGCGGTGATCGCGGGTCCGAGGGACTCCAGCACACGGGCGTGCAGCCCCTTCCCCTCGTTTTCCATGGGGCAAGCCTACGTTCCCGCACTCCGGCCAATTAAGTATGACGTTTGCGTCACAGGGGCTTGAATACGTCGTACCTAATGGGTTTCAGTGGGGCGCACGAGGTCGAGGAAGACAGCGAGGTAACAGGGGATGAGCACGCCCGACGCCACCCGCGACGTCATCGTCGTGATGGGTGTGGCCGGTACCGGCAAGACCACGATCGGCCCGCTGGTGGCCGCCGAGCTGGGCGTGCCGTACGCCGAGGGCGACGACTTCCATCCGCCGGCCAACATCGCCAAGATGTCGGCGGGCGTCCCGCTGGACGACGACGACCGGGGCCCCTGGCTCGACGCGATCGGCCGCTGGGCGCACGGCCGGGCCGGGCGGGGCGGGGTCGTCAGCAGCTCCGCGCTCAAGCGCGCCTACCGCGACCGGCTGCGCGCCGCCGCCCCCGGAATCGTCTTTCTGCACCTCACCGGCGAGCGCGCGCTGATCGAGGCGCGGATGGCCGAGCGCAAGGGCCACTTCATGCCGGCCGCGCTCCTGGACTCCCAGTTCGCCACGCTCGAACCGCTCGGGCCGGACGAGGCGGGCGTCGCCGTGGATGTGTCCGGTACCCCGCAGCAGATCGCCGGGCGGGCGGTGGCCGCGCTGCGCGCCGCCGCACCCGCCGGATAGCACCGGGCCCCGCCCGGACCCGCACCACCACCCCCCGCTCCTCCCCGTACGTCCAAGCAAGGGAATCGCCGTGACTCATCTCAGCGTGGAGATGCTCGCAGCGGACGCGACCGAGCCGATCACCTCGGCCGGTCACGCACAGCTGGGCATCGCCGTCCTGGCCGGCATAGCCGTCATCGTCCTGCTCATCTCCAGGTTCAAGCTGCACGCCTTCCTGTCGCTGATCATCGGCTCGCTGGTGCTCGGCGCGGTGGCCGGTGCGCCGCTCGACAAGGCCATCGCCAGCTTCTCCGCCGGGCTGGGGACGACCGTCGCGGGCACGGGCGTGCTGATCGCGCTCGGCGCCGTCCTGGGCAAGCTGCTCGCCGACTCCGGTGGCGCCGACCAGATCGTGGACACGATCCTGGCGAGGGCGTCAGGCCGTGCCATGCCCTGGGCGATGGTGCTGATCGCCGGGATCGTCGGACTGCCGATCTTCTTCGAGGTCGGCATCGTGCTGCTGATCCCCGTGGTGCTGCTGGTCGCCAAGCGCGGCAACTTCTCGCTGATGCGGATCGGCATCCCGGCGCTGGCCGGACTCTCCGTCATGCACGGGCTGATTCCGCCGCACCCCGGTCCGCTAGTGGCGGTCGACGCGGTCGGCGCGAACCTCGGGATCACCCTCGCGCTCGGCGTCGTCGTCGCCGTCCCGACCGCGATCATCGCCGGTCCGGTCTTCTCCCGTTACGCGGCCCGGTGGGTGGACATCCACCCGCCGGAGCGGATGCTCCACACCCCCGCGGACTCCGCGGACACCGCGGCCGGGCGCACCGGTGACGGCCTTCAGAAGCGGCCCGGCTTCGGGATCACCGTCGCCACCGTGCTGCTGCCGGTCGTGATGATGCTGGCCAAGGCGCTGGTGGACATCGTCGTCGACGATCCCGAGCACACCGTCCAGCGGGTCTTCGACGTCGTCGGCTCGCCGCTGATCGCGCTGCTGACCGCCGTGGTCGTCGCGATGTTCACGCTCGGCCGGGCGGCCGGGTTCACCCGCGGCAAGGCCGCCGCCACGGTCGAGCGGTCGCTCGCCCCGATCGCCGGTGTGCTGCTGATCGTCGGTGCGGGCGGCGGCTTCAAGCAGACCCTGGTGGACGCCGGCGTCGGCCAGATGATCCTGGACGTCTCCAAGGGCTGGCACATATCCACGCTGCTGCTGGCCTGGCTGATCGCGGTCGCCATCCGGCTCGCGACCGGCTCCGCGACGGTGGCCACCATCTCCGCCGCCGGGCTTCTCGCCCCGCTCGCCGCGGAGTTGAGCACCACGCACGGCGCGCTGCTGGTGCTGGCGATCGGCGCCGGCTCGCTCTTCTTCAGCCATGTCAACGACGCCGGCTTCTGGCTGGTCAAGGAGTACTTCGGCATGAACGTCGGCCAGACGCTGAAGACCTGGTCGGTGATGGAGACCCTGATCTCGGTGGTCGGGATCGTCTGCGTGCTGCTGCTCTCCCTGGTCCTGTAGGGCGGACCACCGCCCCGGGCGCCCCACCCCCCTCAGGCGCCCGTTCCCGGCACGAGGCCGTACGAGCGGATTCCCGCTGGTACGGCCTCGTGCGCATGTCGGGTCAGGCGGCGGGCCGGGCGGCGCCGACGTACGACGCCAGGGCCGCGGTCAGCTGCGCGGTGGCGTCCCCGGCCGGTGCGGCGAGGGCGACGTAGCCGTCCGGGCGGATCAGGAACACGGTGGGGCCGGCACCGTACGCGTCGCGGACATGGCCGTCGGTGTCGACCAGGTCGGGCGACGGGCCGCCCACGCGGACGACGCGCAGCAGGTCCGGGTCGGCCGGCAGCGCACCGGTGTCCAGGCCGGTGTCGCCCAGCGTCAGCACGGTGAAGTGCGGGCCCCGGTAGGCCTCGAAGAGCCGGATGGGCTTTCCGTCGGCGGTGTGGCACGGGGCGTCGGGGGCGCGGTGGCCGGCGCGGAGCGCGTCCTGGTCGAGGTCCGTGCGCAGCTCCCGGGTCAGCGGGCCGTCGGGGTAGCCGAGATCGAGCTGGTGCAGGTCCCGGCCGCGGCGCATCTCGCCGGAGCGGTGCAGCCGGGTGCTGGTCTGGAGGATGTGCTCGGCTATCGGGCGGCGCTCGGCCTGGTAGCTGTCCAGGAGGGTGTCGGGCGCGCCGTGGCGCAGCACCTGGCCGAGCTTCCAGCCGAGGTTGTAGGCGTCCTGGACGCTGGTGTTCAGGCCCTGGCCGCCGGCCGGGGAGTGGATGTGGGCCGCGTCGCCGGCCAGGAAGACCCGGCCCTCGCGGTAGGAGTCGGCCATCCCGGCCTTGGGGCGGTAGACGGAGGACCACAGGACCTCGCCGATCTGCTCGACGGCCAGGTGGGTGTGCCGGGCGAGCGCGGCGCGTACGGCCTCGGGCGCGGTGTCGGGCTGCTCGGTGAACGCGGCCGTGAGGGTCTGGAAGTAGTCGGTGCCGACAAGGGGGAGGGCCGCCGCGAAGCCCCCGTTCGGCAGCTGCCAGCGGTGCCAGTGGTCCCGGTCGAGGCCGTCGATCCGGACGTCGGCGAGCAGCGCCGCGCCGGGCTCCAGTGCCGGGCCGCTCATATTCGTGCCGAGGGCCCGGCGGACGGTGCTGCGTCCGCCGTCGGCGGCGACGAGGTAGCGGGCGTGTACGGTGCGCGCTTCGCCGTCGGGGCCCCGGAGTTCGGCCGTCACCGCGTCCGAGTCCTGGTTGAACGCGGTGAGTTCGGTGCCGAAGAGCACCTGGCCGTCGAGCTCCCACAGCCGCTCGTGCAGCAGCTCCACGTTGCGGAACTGCGGCAGCATCAGGGCGTTGGAGTGGGGCGCGGAGGGCGTCGGGTCGACCCGCTCGATCATGTCGTGGACCTGGGTGATCCGCCCGTCCTCCCAGAGCGCCATCCGCGGGTAGCGCCCGCCGGCCGCCCGTGCGGCGTCCAACAGGCCGAGGTCCTCGTAGACCTCCTGGGTGCGCGGCTGCACTCCGGTGCCGCGGGCGCCGAGGGAGAGGTGTTCCTGCCGCTCGACGATCAGGGCGCGCACCCCGCGGCGGGCGAGGTCGATGCCGAGGGCGAGGCCGGTCGGGCCCGCTCCGGAGACGAGTACGTCGACGTCGGTAACACCGGCACTGTCCTTAACGTTGTTAAGTTCCATGGCTGGGAGGATGCCCTTAACGGTGTTAAGTTGTCAACATGGTTTCGCGTATCGATCGCCGACAGGTCGTGGACACCGCCCTGCGGCTGCTGAACGAGGTGGGTCTCGACGGGCTCACGCTGCGCCGGATCGCCAAGGAGCTGAACGTCCAGGCGCCCGCCCTCTACTGGCACTTCAAGAACAAGCAGGAGCTGCTGGACGAGATGGCCACCGAGATGCTGCGCCGGATGACCGCGCCGCTGATCGGGCCGGGCGGCGAGGCGGCGGGGATGGGCGACACCTGGCAGGAGGCGCTGCTGACCACCTGCCGCAGGCTCCGGCGGGAACTGCTCGGCTACCGCGACGGCGGCAAGGTCTTCAGCGGGACGCGGATGACCGACGAGAGCTACGCACTGCCGCTGCAGAACCTGTTGGGCCGGCTCACGCGGACCGGCATCCCGCTGGGCATGGCGGCGCGGGCCTGGTGGACCGCGTACAACTTCACCATCGGGCTGGTCATCGAGGAGCAGTCGGTCTACCCGGAGCCGGGCGAGCCGGAGGCCCGCGGGCCGGAGAGCCGCGACCCGGCCTACGACCTGGAGCGTCGCGAGCAGCAGCTGGGTGCGCGCTATCCGCTCGCGGCGCAGGCGGGCCAGGAGATGTTCGGCGACCTGGAGCGCAGCTTCGAGGACGGGCTGCGGTTCATCGTCGCGGGGATCGAGGCGACGGCCGCCAGGGCATAGGCCCTGGCGGGCCGTCTTCGGTCAGCGGGGATCGATCGCCCGCTTGAGGCGTGGCGTCAGCGGGCGCTCGACGAAGCGGTGCAGCAGCCAGGCCAGCAGCAGCATCAGGCCCACGGTCAGCGGCAGCGTCGCGTACGACGGCAGGCCGAGGGTGCGGTGCAGGGCGCCGACGACGACCCAGCCCAGGTGCTCGTGGACGAGGTAGAAGGGGTAGGTCAGCGCGCCGGCGACGGTCAGCCAGCGCCAGTTCGCCCAGCGGAACCTGCCCAGGGCGACGGCCGCGACCAGCGCGAAGCCGACGGTGACGACGGCGACGATGCCGGCCGCCGAGCGGTAGGAGAACGCGGTGGCCGACGGCACGTGCCACAGTCCCGCGACCGCGTAGTGCTGCCCGATCAGCCAGCTGACCAGCACTGTCGCCCAGGCGATCGGATCGCGGGCGCCGTAGCGGTGCAGGAGGTACAGGCCGATGCCGCCGATGAAGAAGGGCGCGTACTCGGGCATCAGGACGGTGTCGAGGAACGGCTCGTGGGCTGCCTGCGCGAGCGCGGCAGCCAGCGTCCAGCCGGCGCAGAACAGCACGACGCGGCCGCGGGTGGCGCCCGGCAGGACGACGCAGAGCGCGAAGAGGGCGTAGAAGCGCATCTCCGCCCAGAGGGTCCAGCACACGCCCAGGACCCGGTGGACGCCCAGCGGCTGCTGCAGCATGGTCAGATTCGTCAGCACCTCGCTGGGCGAGAGCGCCTTGTAGGCGACCCAGGGGAGCGCGAAGACCGCGGTGACCAGGAGGATCGCCGCCCAGTACGCCGGATAGAGCCGGGAGATCCGGCCGGCGACGAACGCGCGCAGGCTGCGGCCCCAGCCGCTGAGGCAGATCACGAAGCCGCTGATCACGAAGAAGATCTGCACGCCCAGGCAGCCGTAGGCGAACAGCGGCGCGGCGGTGGGGAACTGGTGGGCGGGGGAGCCGCCCCAGGCCTGGGCTATCTCGCCGCCGCGCCCCGCGTAGTGGTACCCGGCGACCATCAGGGCGGCGAGCAGCCGCAGCCCGTCGAGGGCGCGCAGCCGCGACGGTCCGCCGCGGCTGCGCACGCGTATGACGGGCTGCGGCGCGGGGGCACCGCGGTCCGGTGCTGGGGCGGGCGCACCGGCCGTCAGCTGGGGGGTGGTCATCCGAACGCGGCCCGCTTCTTCAGCCGCCGCTGTACCGCCCGCGCACTGCGCGCGACCCTGCGGACGGTGGCGTTGCGCGGGATGAACGCCAGCTGGGACGGGATCGCGCCGGGCAGCGCCAGCGCGGTCAGCCGCCGGCGCTTGAAGTAGCGCCAGGTGACCTGGTCGAGGTGGGCGGCGAGATAGCGCTCGGCGGCCGGGCGCAGCTGCGGGTAGATCTGGTGCTGCATCGCATAGCCCACCGCGGTGAGAAGCCCCTCGATCTCCCGGGGGGTGGCCGGTGTGCGGGGCCCGCCGTCCGCGCCGCGCTCGTCGAGGCCCGGTACCAGGGCGTCCACGATCGTGACCGGGATGCGATTGCTGTTCTGGTACGGGGTCAGGCGCTCCAGCAGCAGACCGGTGCCGGTGCGGGCGGTGTCCAGACCGTAGAAGGTGGCCGCGGTCAGCAGCGCGGTGGAGAAGCAGCCGACCACCAGGGCGGGCCGGACCCGCTGGTAGAGCACCTCGGCCAGGACCGGGCTGTCCAGCACCGTCAGCGCGATGTCCAGCTTCTCGGCCTCCCGCTCCAGCATCCGCGACCAGCGGGCCGGCGCGGACGGGTGCGGCTTGAAGACGATCTCGCGGTGGCCGCGCTCGGCGGCGCCGCGCACCATCCGCACATGCAGCTGCTCCTCCTCCTCGGGTGTGAGGATGCCGAGCGCGGAGAGGTACTGGCCCAGCAGCAGCGCGGCGCCCTCGGGGACGTCCAACGGGCCGCCGGCGTCGGAGATCTCGCCGAGCACCTTGGTGAAGGCGTCGGTCGGCACGGTCTGCGGCTCGACGCCGAACTCGGTCAGCAGCAGCGGCGTCAGCCCCGGCACCAGGTCCAGGTGCAGCAGCCGGTCGATCCGGGTGCCGACCAGCGGGTCGAGCTTGTTGCGGGTGGGGCCGTAGCTCATCAGGCCGTCGGCGTAGACGTCGATCGGTGCGTCCGGGAACAGCTGGCAGATCGCCAGCGCCGGGTTGACCTGGATGGACTCCACGACCAGATGGACGTGGTCGTCGCCAAGTCCCCACAGCAGGCGCAGATACCGCTCCCACAGGGGGACGTCGTCCGCGCGCGGGGACCAGCCGCCGGGGTGGAAGGGGCTGATCGTCTCGTTCCAGGACAGCACGCGGTCGAAGCGGCCGCGCAGCCGGTCGAAGCCGGGCATGGTGTCCAGCGACGCGGTGGTCTCCGGGGTCGTGGCGTTGTTGCTGAGCAGCAGCAGCCTGCGGTCGGCCGGTGCGAAGCAGTCGGCGTCCAGCGCGGCGGCGAGCGTCGCCGCGCCGTAGAGCGTGGACGCCACGAAGATCTGGGTACGCGGTCGGGTGGGCATCAGGCGGCGACCTCCGCCGGGACCGGGCGACGGCGCAGCCGCCGCAGCCGGGACGCGCGCTGCACATCCATCGAATCCAGGGCTTCCTTCAGTACGTCCTGCGGCATGCGTTTCATGGCCGCGGCGCTCATCGAGCGCAATTTACGGGCGACCTGCGGCTCGAATCTTTCGATCGAACCGAGATGGTGGGAAATGATCGCGCAATAGGTGCGCACCGCCTTGGGCAGCAGTACATCCGCATCGCGATCTTGCGCGGTTTCCTCGATCACCTGGTCGAATGCGCGGATGAAGTCCAATTGGCGCACGTCGCCGATCTGTGTGAGCGAGGAGGCCACCCCGCGCCGGTAGAAGACGCCGAGCAGCCCGACCACCGCCATGGACCGCGTCTCGCGGTGCAGCCGCCAGATCCACGGACGGTCCTCCGCGGTACGCAGCCCGTCCCGGAAGTGCAGCACCCCGTCGTCCAGCAGCCGGCGGTGGTACATCCCCGCCCACGCGAAGGCGTAGTCGACGGAGGTGGAGCGGTCGGCGGGCAGGATGACGTCGCGCGGGTTCATCACCACACCGCGCCGGCCGTGCGGCACGCGGTGCACGGTGCGGGCCCGCGCGGTGCACTGGACATGGTCGGTGCGCACGAAGTCACACCCCAACTCCTCTATAGCGGCCAGGAGTTCGGCGAAGTAGCCGGGGGCGAGCCAGTCGTCGCCGTCCAGGAACGTCAGATACTCGCCGCGGGCCGCGTCCAGACCCGTGTTGCGGGCGGTGGCCAGACCGCCGTTCTGCTCGTGCCGCAGCACTCTGGCGCCCGGCAGCTCGCGCTCGGCGCGCGCGAGGATCTGCGGGGTCTCGTCGCGCGAGCAGTCGTCGACGAGCAGGAATTCAAAGTCCTCACGGGCGTTCGCCGCCAGGCTTTTCAGGGTGTCGGGCGCGTATGTCTGCACGTTGTAAAACGGCACGATGACGGAGAGCTTAACCACCCGGGTGACGTTAGGTGCGGAGCCGGCATTCGTCTTTACGCGGTGCGGGCACCCAGGTGAACGAAGAATGGCGGGATGGTTAACCAGGCCGGTTATCGGGCCGGTTCGCCATTCGTCGACCCGCTGTTAACCCTTTGTTGCGGCCCAGTTGGCCCGCCAAACGGAATGCCTTCCTAGCGTCTTCGACGTGCCATCACGTACCACTTCTTCGCCGCGAGTCGCCGTGCTCGCCGACTCGGATACCCGATGGAAATGGGGCGCTTTGACAGCGTACCGGATCCAATCGGACATCCGACTCGACGGGTATCTGCTCCGCGGCCGCGCCACGCCCACGGTCCGCCAGCTCGACGAGGTCGGCGCCCGTGCGGATTCGCTGCGCGAAATCAGGGGAGTCGACTTCGTGCGGTCCGTCGACCGCACGCGGTACGACGTCGTCGTGCTGGCCTGCGTGGGCGGCGCGGTGCAGGCGATGCTGCACGGCCTGGCCCGCGCCTGGGACGCCGCCGAGCGCCGCCCCGTCGTCGTCACCGGCTATGTCGGCGTGGTCTACGAAAAGCTCGCCGACGGACTGCTGCTGCGGCACGGCGCGGACGTCGTGCTCGCCAACTCCCGCCACGACGCGGACCGTTTCCGCGAGGTCTACCGCGGCGTCGGCGCCGACGACGACAGCGTCGTCGAATGCGCCCTGCCCTTCCTCGGCGGCGACCGCTACACCGGCGAGGGCGACCCCTACACCGTGGTGTTCGCCGCCCAGCCCTCCGTCCCGGAGAGCCGCGCGGACCGAACGTACCTGCTGCGCCGTGCCGTTGAGCACGCCCGCAGGCACCCCGACCGCGAGGTGCTGATCAAGCTCCGCAGCAAGCCGGGCGAGCACACCACGCACATCGAGGAACTGCCCTACCAAAAGCTCGCCGCCAAGGCCCCCGGCGGACTGCCCGCCAACTGCCGCCTGGTGTACGGCAACATGGGCGAGGTCCTGGACCGCACCGACCTGATGGTCACGGTCAGCTCGACCGCCGCACTGGAGTCGCTGCACCGCGGCATCCCCACCGCCGTCCTGACCGACCTCGGCATCCGCGAATCCCTCGGCAACCACCACTTCCTCGGCTCCGGCTGCCTGGCCTCCTGGGACGAGCTGGACGCCGGACACCGGCCGGAGCCCGACCGGGAGTGGCTGGCCCGCCAGGGCGTGGCCGCGGACGGGGCATACGAGAAGGCCTTCGACGCCGCCCGCGCCCGGGTCACCGAGCTGCGCGAGGCCGAGCAGCTGCCGGCGATCGCCCCGTACTACACCCCCCGCACCGCACCCGGCTACCTCCCCGGCATCCTCGCCCGGCACGGCCTGGACCCGCAGGGCGAGCCGCTCCCCGGCTACGCCGACGCCCCCGAGGAGACCGGCGGACTGCGCCGGGTCGCCCGCGAGACCGTGCGCGAGGCCGCCCGCGGCGCCTATCGCCACGGCGTCCAGCGCGTCGCCCCCGCCATCCGCCGCTGGGGGCAGCTGTGACCGGCCCCGGTGCGACCTCCCCTGTGACCTCCCCAGGCCCCCGCCTCCCCAAGGAGCCCGCAATGCCACCCACAGTCGTGGCCGTCATCCCCGCCCGCGGCGGATCCAAGGGCGTCCCCGCCAAGAACCTCGCCGCCGTCGGCGGTGTGCCCCTGGTGGCCCGCGCGGTCCGCGAGTGCCGCGCCGCCCGCCTGGTGACCGACGTGGTGGTCTCCACCGACGACGCCGGGATCGCGGCCGCCGCCCGCGGCGCCGGAGCGGTCGTCGTACGGCGCCCCGGCGACATCGCCGGCGACACCGCCACCAGCGAGGCCGCGGTGCTGCACGCCATGGACGCCTACGAGGCCGAGCAGGGCACCACCGTCGACGCGGTGCTGCTGGTCCAGTGCACCAGCCCGTTCATCGTCCGCGAGGACATCGACGGGGTCGCCGCCGCGGTCGTCGAGGGCGGCGCCGACAGCGCGCTGACCGTCGCCCCCTTCCACGGCTTCGTCTGGCGCGACGCCGAACCGGCCGACGCCGGCACCGCCCCCGCCGCCGACGGCGGCCACGGCGTCAACCACGACAAGTCCTTTCGGCCCCGCCGCCAGGACCGCCCCCAGGACCTGCTGGAGACCGGCGCCGCCTACGCCATGGACGCGGCCGGCTTCCGCACCAGCGGCCACCGCTTCTTCGGCCGCACCGAACTCGTCCGCACCGACCCCGCCCGGGTGCTGGAGATCGACGATCCGCACGATCTCGCCCGCGCCCGCGCCCTCGCGCCGCTGCTGGACGCCCCCCGGCCCGGAGCCCTGCCCACCCGTGACGACATCGACGCGGTGGTACTGGACTTCGACGGCACCCAGACCGACGACCGGGTGCTGATCGACGCCGACGGACGGGAGATCGTCGCGGTGCACCGCGGCGACGGCCTCGGCATCGCCGCCCTGCGCAAGGCGGAGCTGAAGCTGCTGATCCTGTCCACGGAGACCAACCCGGTCGTCGCCGCACGGGCCCGCAAGCTGCAGGTGCCCGTCCTGCACGGCATCGACCGCAAGGACCTCGCCCTCAAGCAGTGGTGCGAGGAAGCGGGCATCGAGCCCGAGCGCGTGCTCTACGTCGGCAACGACGTCAACGACCTGCCGTGCTTCGACCTCGTCGGCTGGCCCGTGGCGGTCGCCGGAGCACACGACGTGGTGCGCGGCGCGGCCCGCGCGGTCACCGCGACGCCCGGCGGCAGCGGCGCGATCCGCGAGATCGCCGCCTGGCTGCTGGGCCCGTCCCTCTGACCCCACCCCTCTGACCCCACCCCCGCACACCCCCATATCCACACGAAGGAATCTCCCCATGAGCAGCAACTCCCGCCTCCGCACGCTCGGCGACCGTGAGGCCGGCCCCGGCCGCCCCGTCTACGTCACCGGCGAGATCGGCATCAACCACAACGGTGACCTGGAGAACGCCTTCGCGCTGATCGACGCCGCCGCCGACGCCGGCTGCGACGCGGTGAAGTTCCAGAAGCGGACCCCGGAGATCTGCACCCCGCGCGACCAGTGGGACATCGAGCGCGACACCCCCTGGGGCCGGATGACCTACATCGACTACCGCCACCGCGTGGAGTTCGACGAGGACGGCTACCGCGCCATCGACGACTACTGCAAGAAGCGCGGCATCGCCTGGTTCGCCTCCCCCTGGGACGTGGAGTCCGTCGCCTTCCTGGAGAAGTTCGACGTGCCCTGCTACAAGGTCGCCTCCGCCTCCCTCACCGACGACGAGCTGCTGCGCGCCATGCGCGCCACCGGCCGCACCGTCATCCTGTCGACCGGCATGTCCACCCCCAAGCAGATCCGGCACGCCGTCGAGGTCCTGGGCAGCGACAACATCCTGCTCTGCCACGCCACCAGCACCTACCCGGCCAAGGCCGAGGAGCTCAACCTGCGCATGATCAACACGCTGCAGGACGAGTACCCCAACGTCCCGATCGGCTACAGCGGCCACGAGACCGGCCTGCAGACCACCCTCGCCGCGGTCGCCCTGGGCGCCACCTTCATCGAGCGCCACATCACCCTCGACCGCGCCATGTGGGGCTCCGACCAGGCCGCCTCCGTCGAGCCCGGCGGCCTGTCCCGCCTGGTCCGCGACATCCGCACCATCGAGGAGTCCCTCGGTGACGGCGTCAAGAAGGTCTACGACAGCGAGCTCGGCCCGATGAAGAAGCTGCGCCGGGTCGCCGGCGTGGTCGCCGAGGCGGAGACCGCCGGCGCCGAGCCGGCGGCGGTCTGACGGCCCACGAGCCACACACGGGAGCCATGGTGAGCTCACCTGAAGGGACCCGCGCCGCGCCCGTCACACCCGGCGCAGGGATCCCGCCCCAGGAGACGACGGGTACTCCCGCCCGTCGTCTCCTGGGGGTGCCGCGGCAGCGCCACCGCACCGCACCCGCGGGCGACGGGCGGCGATCGGCCGCCCCGGACTCCGCCACCCTCGCCTTCGTCGAGAGCCCGGTGCAGCTGCTGAACGTCCTGGAATGGGCGCACGCGGCGACGGCGGAAGACGGCCGCGGCGGCACCGCCGACACCGGCCGGGCCACCGCGGCCCCGCTCGCGCTCACCGTCGTCGTGCTCTCCCCGCACGACCCGATGACCCGCGGCCAGCTGCGCAGGATGGCCGAACTCGCCCGCGACGAAGGCCATACGGTGCGCTGGGAGGAGGCCCGCGGCGGCCCCACCGCCCCGATGCGGACCGTCGGCGGACTCACCCCGCTGCTGCGCCGCGCCCACCGGGTCGTCATCGGCGACCCGTTCTCCCGCTACGTGCAGTTGCTGCTCACCCTCACCAAGGCACGCGACCTGGTGGTGGTCGACGACGGCACCGCCACCATGGAGTTCATCTCCCAACTCGCCCGCGGGGAGCGACTGGTGCGCTGGCACCGGCACGGCAGCGGCCGCGGCCCGCGGGACCTGGTCTTCGCGCCGTTCTCGGCCACCGCCCGCCGCCGGCTCACCCCAGCACCCGAGGGCGGCCGGCGCACCGTCGGGCTGTTCAGCTCGATGCCGGTCGAGGCCCCGCCGGGCGTGGCCGTCACCACCAACGAGTTCGCCTGGACCCGGGCGCGCTTCGGACCGCCCCGGGTCATGGGCGCCGCCGACATCGTCGGCACCTCGCTGGTCGAGACCGGGGTCGTCGACGCCGACCGCTACCTGGAGGCGGTCGGCACACTGGCCCGCCGGCACGGCGCCAGCCGCTACTTCGCGCACCGCCGCGAGAGCACCGAGAAGCTGCGCCGGCTGGCCGGTGAGACCGGCCTGGAGGTCGTACGGCCCGATCTGCCGCTCGAACTGATCGCCCGGCGCGGGCCCATCGGACGCCTGATCGTCAGCTTCCCCTCCACCGTCGTGCACACCCTGCCGCTGGCGCTGGTGGGTACACAGGTGAAGGTCGCGGTCTGCGACATCGATCCGCAGTGGCTTACGGCCAACGCCTCACCGCGCGCACAGGGGTTCCTCGACGGCGTCACCGGAACCGCCCGTGACGTGCAACGACTCCCGTTCACCCAGCGGATGGCCGCCGGATGACCGCTGCGCGAAGCCGTACTTCATACCCTTCCCATAAACCGTCCATGCGCCGAGCGGGCTAGATTTTCTTCCCCTAAGGGGCTGAACTTTTGTTGATCGAGGGACAGTTGCCCCATCGGGACCCGTAACCTTCAACAGGTGAACCAACTGATGTCCCGCGATACCGACGACGCCGACGCCCCCGCCGACACCGCCGGAGGGGCCTCGCTCCCCGGCGCCCTGCCCGACGCACTGGGCGCCGAACTCATCGCCTTCCGCCGCGACTTGCACCGGCACCCGGAGCTGGGCAACCAGGAGTTCCGGACCACCGCGGCGATCAAGGAGCGCCTGGAGCGGGCCGGGCTGCACCCCCGCGTCCTGGCCACCGGCACCGGCCTGATCTGCGACATCGGTACGGACACCGCCGCCGACGTCCCGCTGCTGGCCCTGCGCGCGGACATCGACGCCCTGCCCATCCCGGACACCAAGACCGTCGAGTACGCCTCCACCGTCCCCGGCCGCGCCCACGCCTGCGGCCACGACGTCCACACCACCGTCGTCCTCGGCGCCGGCCTGGTCCTGGCCGAGCTGGCCCGCGCCGGCGCGCTGCCCCGCCCGGTACGGCTGATCTTCCAGCCCGCGGAGGAGGTGCTGCCCGGCGGCGCCCCCGACGCGATCGAGTCCGACGTGCTCGAGGGCGTCGGCCGGATCCTCGCCGTGCACTGCGACCCGCGCGTCGACGCCGGCCGGATCGGGCTGCGCACCGGCCCGATCACCTCGGCCTGCGACCGGCTGGAGGTCGTCCTGGACGGGCCCGGCGGCCACACCGCCCGCCCGCACCTGACCACCGACATGGTCACCGCCGCCGCCCGGGTCGCCCTCGACGTGCCCGCGCTGATCGCCCGCCGGGTCGACGCCCGCGCCGGGCTCGCCGTCACCTGGGGCCGGCTGGCGTCCGGGCACGTCTGCAATGTGATCCCGCAGCGCGCCGAGCTGGCCGGCACCGTCCGGTGCCTCGAACTCGACGCCTGGCGCAAGGCCCCGGACCTGGTGCACGCGGCGATCGACGAGGTCACCGCCCTGTACGGCGCGAAGTCTCAGATCAACTACGTCCGCGGGGTGCCGCCGGTGGTCAACGAGGCGGACAGCGCCCAGCTGCTGATGGACGCCATGGCCGCCCGGCGCGGCATCCACAGCGTCGAGACCACCGAGCAGTCCCTGGGCGGCGAGGACTTCTCCTGGTACCTCGAACACGTCCCCGGAGCCATGGCCCGCCTCGGCGTCCGGCCACCCGGCGACCTCAGCCGTCACGATCTCCACCGCGGCGACTTCGACGTCGACGAGCGGGCGATCCAGGTCGGCGTGGAGCTCTTCACGGCCGCCGCGCTGCTGTCCCGCGGTTGAGTCAGACCCGACAGAATCGAACATTTCCGGCCGCCGTCGATCGCCTCGACGGCGGCCGTGGTGCTCGTCCGGGCGTCGTACGCCTCGAATCGATAACGGCTTTCAACCTGCCCTTTACCTGGCATCTACGCGCGTTACGATTCCGCGGAATCAGCGCCAATGGAGGCGCTACGAGTCGAAGGGGCCCCTCGTGCACCGGGTATCCAAGATCGTTGCCGCGGGCATCGCCACCGCGGCCCTCTCCGTTTCACTGACCGCCTGCGGCGAGTCCTCCACCGAGGCCGGTGGCAAGGACAAGGGTGTCGGGCTCGCCTTCGACGTCGGCGGCCGGGACGACCACTCGTTCAACGAGGCGGCGGCTCGTGGCGTGGACAAGGCCGAGAAGGACCTCGGTGTGAAGTCCAAGATGATGACCGCCAAGAACGGCGAGACCGAGGCGGACCGCGAGCAGCGGCTGTCCTCGCTGGCCGAGGCGGGCTTCAACCCGGTCATCGGGGTCGGCTTCAACTACGGCAAGTCCGTCAACAAGGTCGCCAAGCAGTTCCCGAAGACCACCTTCGGCGTCGTCGACTCCCCCTCCCAGGCCAAGAACGTCTACGGCATGGTCTTCGCCGAGCACGAGGGCTCCTACCTCGCCGGTGTCGCCGCCGCGCTGAAGAGCAAGACCCACAAGGTCGGCTTCATCGGCGGTGTGAACAACGCGCTGATCCAGAAGTTCCAGGCCGGCTTCGAGCAGGGCGTCAAGGACACCGACCCCAAGGCGAAGGTCACCTCCGAGTACCTCTACGCCAACGACGACAAGGGCTTCAACGACCCGGCCGCCGCGAAGGGCAAGGCCAAGGGCATGCTCGACGGCGGGATCGACGTCATCTACACCGCCGCCGGCCAGTCCGGCAACGGCTCGATCGAGACGGTCGCCGGCAAGAAGGGCGCCTGGGCGATCGGCGTCGACTCCGACCAGTACCTGCAGCCGGGCCTGGCCAAGTACAAGAACTCGATCCTCACGTCGGTGATGAAGAACGTCGACGTGGCGGTGTACGACCTGGTCAAGAGCGTCAAGGACAAGAAGCCGCTGAGCGGCGACAAGGCGTACACGCTCAAGGACAACGGCGTGCGGCTGTCCACCTCGGGCGGCTTCATCGACGACATCCAGGCCAAGATCGACGCGGCGAAGAAGAAGATCGCGTCGGGCGAGGTCAAGGTCAGCGACACGCCCGCCAAGTAGCTCCACCGCGGGGGGGGGGGGGGGGGGGGGGGGGGGGGGGGGAGAGAACCCCCCCCCCCCCCCCCCCCCCCCCCCTCCCCCCCCCCCCCCCCCCCCCCCCCCCCCCCCCCCCCCCCCGACCCGTTCGCCGGACCCAGCCGGCGTCCAGGCGATGTTCCGGCGTCAACGCTACGCGCGTAGCGAGGAGTTGGCGCGATATCGTCACCTCCCCGCTCCTCCTTACCACTCCCTGCTCCCGAGGAGAGTGCGCCATCAAAGCGTCCAGCAGTCCCCAGGCAGACAGCGCCCCCGCCGCGGCACCGGCGGTGGAACTCCGCGGGATCACCAAGCGGTTCCCGGGTGTCGTCGCCAACCACGACATCGACATCACCATCCGCCGCGGCACCGTGCACGCGCTGGTCGGCGAGAACGGTGCCGGCAAGTCCACGCTGATGAAGATCCTCTACGGCATGCAGAAGCCGGACGAGGGCACCATCAGCATCGACGGCGAACGGGTCAGCTTCCACAGTCCGGCCGACGCCATCGCCCGCGGCATCGGCATGGTGCACCAGCACTTCATGCTCGCCGACAACCTCACCGTCCTGGAGAACGTCGTTCTCGGCGGCGAGAAGCTGCACGGCATCGGCGGCAGGGCCCGCGCCGAGATCCTCAAGATCTCCGACCGCTACGGCCTCGGCGTCCGCCCCGACGTCCTCGTCGAGGACCTCGGCGTCGCCGACCGCCAGCGCGTGGAGATCCTCAAGGTCCTCTACCGCGGCGCCCGCACGCTGATCCTCGACGAGCCGACCGCGGTGCTGGTCCCGCAGGAGGTCGACGCGCTCTTCGACAACCTGCGCGAGCTCAAGGCCGAGGGCCTGACCGTCATCTTCATCTCCCACAAGCTGGGCGAGGTGCTCTCGGTCGCCGACGACATCACCGTCATCCGGCGCGGCACCACCGTCGCCTCCGTCGTCCCCAGCGAGACCACGCCCAAGCAACTCGCCGAGCTGATGGTCGGCAGCGAACTGCCCTCGCCGCAGACCCGCGAGTCCACCGTCACGGACGTGGAGATGCTCCGGGTCGAAGGGCTGAGCCTGGCCACCGCCGACGCGGAGGGAGTCGAGCGCACCGTCCTGAACGACGTGTCGCTGACCATCCGCAAGGGCGAGGTCCTGGGCATCGCGGGCGTGGAGGGCAACGGCCAGGCCGAATTGGTCGAGGCCATCATGGGCATGCGCGACCCCGACAGCGGCACCATCACGCTGGACGGCATCGACATCAGCCATCTGCCCACCCGCACCCGGCGCGAGGACGGCATCGGCTACATCCCCGAGGACCGCCACCGGCACGGCCTGCTGCTGGAGGCCCCCCTGTGGGAGAACCGCATCCTGGGCCATGTCACCGAAAAGCCCAACGCCAAGGGCCGGCGGCTGGACCTGAAGGCCGCCCGCGCCGACACCGAGCGGATCGTCCGCGAGTACGACGTCCGTACGCCCGGCATCGAGGTCACCGCGGCCTCGCTCTCCGGCGGCAACCAGCAGAAGCTGATCTTCGGCCGCGAGATGAGCCACCACCCCAAGCTGCTGATCGCCGCGCACCCCACCCGGGGAGTGGACGTCGGTGCCCAGTCGCAGATCTGGGACCAGATCCGCACCGCCCGCCGTGAGGGCCTCGCCGTACTGCTGATCTCGGCCGACCTGGACGAGCTGATCGGCCTGTCCGACGGCCTGCGGGTGATGTACCGCGGCCGGCTCGTCGCCGACGCGGACCCCGCCACCATCACCCCGGAGGAGCTGGGCTCGGCCATGACCGGCGCCGCCAGCGGCCATCTGACCCATTCCGACAGCGACACCGCCGCGGACTCGGAGCCGCGCCCGTCCCAGGAGGGAGAGTCCGAGTGAAGAAGCTCGACAAGAACAAGCTGATCCTGGGCATCGCCGCGCCCGTCCTGGCGATCGTCGCGGCGCTGGCCATCACCTCGGTGATCATCCTGGCCACCGGCAAGGACCCGATCCACGCCTACACGGTGATGGCCGACTTCGGCTCCAAGAGCGACAGCCAGGTCTGGATCATCAACAAGGCGGTCCCGTACTACCTGTCCGCGCTGGCCGTCGCCATCGGCTTCCGGATGAACCTGTTCAACATCGGCGTCGACGGCCAGTACCGCATCGCGGCGTTCTTCGCCGCGGTGGTCGGCGGTGCGCTGACCCTCCCCGGCTTCCTGCAGATCCCGCTGATCATCATCGTCGCGATGCTGGTCGGCTCGGTCTGGGCCGGTATCGCGGGCCTGCTGAAGACCACCCGCGGCGTCAGCGAGGTGATCACCACGATCATGCTGAACGCCATCGCGGCCGCCGTCATCGGCTACTTCCTCCAGGACGGCCGGCTCGCGATCAAGGACGGCAACCTCTTCCACACGCCGAACCTCCCGGCCTCCAGCCACTTCTTCACCATCCCCACCCAGCCCGCTCCGCTCGACGGCTTCCTCGTCGTCGCCGTCGTCGTCGGCTTCGCCTACTGGTTCGTGCTGGGCCGCACCCGCTTCGGCTTCGACCTGCGCACCGTCGGCCAGTCGGAGTCCGCGGCCGAGGCGGGCGGCGTCAACGTCAAGCGGATGATCGTCACCTCCATGCTGCTGTCCGGCGCCGCGGCCGGTCTGATCGGCATGCCGACGCTGCTCGGCGTCTCGTACAACTACGGCACCGACTTCCCCATCGGCATCGGCTTCACCGGCATCGCCATCGCGCTGCTGGGACGCAACCACCCGATCGGGATGGCCGCCGGCGCGCTGCTGTGGGGCTTCCTCGAACGCACCGGCACCCAGCTCGAGTTCGAGGACTACGAGCAGGAGATCGTCGGCGTGATGCAGGGCGTCATCGTGCTGTGCGTCGTCATCGCCTACGAACTCGTGCGCCGCTACGGCCTCAGACTCCAGCAGCGGCAGGTCGGCGAGGAGCTCGCCGCCCAGGCCCGCAAGACCGAGAAGGCGGAGGTGTCCTCGTGAGTACGAACCTCACGGCTCCGGTCGACCAGAGCCCCCATCACCACAAGCCCAAGACCCCCCGGGCCAGGCTCAGCTACCCCAAGGTCCTGCTGATCATCTCGGGCAGCCTGATCCTGCTCTCCCTGCTGCGGATCGTCACCGGCGCCAACAACCTGACCGAATCGGGCCAGTACATCGCCGCGCTCAACGCCGCCGTGCCGATCGGTCTGGCCGGCCTCGGCGGCCTGTGGGCCGAGCGCTCCGGCGTCATCAACATCGGCCTCGAAGGCATGATGATGCTCGGCGCCTTCTCCGCGGGCGCGGTGGGCTGGCAGCACGGCCCCTGGGCCGCGGCGCTGGCCGGCGTCGTCGGCGGTGCGCTCGGCGGGCTGCTGCACGCCGTCGCCACCGTCACCTTCGGCGTCGACCACATCATCTCCGGTGTCGCCATCAACATCATGGCGCTCGGCCTGACCCAGTTCCTGGCCAAGCTGTGGTTCGGCGCGGACGGCAGCGCGGCCGCGGCGGCCGGCGGCAACGACAAGCAGTCGCCGCCGATGCCGGACATGCCGACGTTCACCGTCCCCGGCCTGTCCGACTGGCTGCACTCCATCGAGCAGCACCACTGGTTCCTGGTCTCCGACACCGCCGGCATCGCCGGCTCCCTGGTCACCAACGTCTCCTGGCTGACCGTGGTGACCGCCGTCCTGTTCGTGCTCACCTTCTACGTCCTGTGGCGCTCCGCGTTCGGCCTGCGGCTGCGCTCCTGCGGCGAGGGCCCGATCGCGGCCGAGTCGCTGGGCGTCAACGTCTACCGCTACAAGTACGCGGCGGTGCTCGTCTCCGGTGCGCTGGCCGGCCTCGGCGGCGCGTTCCTGGCGATCTACGTCCACATCTACCAGGACGGCCAGACCGGCGGCCGCGGCTACATCGGCCTCGCCACCATGATCTTCGGCAACTGGCGGCCGGGCGGCGTCGCCATGGGCGCCGGCCTGTTCGGCTTCATGGACGCGCTCCAGCTGCGCGGCGGCGGCCCGACCGTCCACGCCCTGCTGCTCCTGCTCGCCGTGCTGCTGGTCGGCCTGGCGCTGTGGAAGCTGCGCGGCGGGCAGCGCACCCAGGCCGTGCTCAGCCTGGTCGCGGCCGCGCTGCTCGCCCTGTGGTACGCCACCACCGACACGGTCCCGCTGGAGATCGTCGGTGTCGCCCCGTACATCGCTACGCTGCTGGTGCTCTCGCTGGCCGCGCAGCGGCTGCGGCCACCGAAGGCGATCGGCAAGATCTACCGAAGAGGCCAGGGCAAGTGAACTCAGCTCCCGACTGGGAGTCACTGCGCGCACAGGCCCGGGACGCGATGTCCCGGGCCTACGCCCCGTACTCCGACTACCCCGTCGGCGCCGCCGCCCTCGTCGACGACGGCCGCACCGTCACCGGCTGCAACGTCGAGAACGCCTCCTACGGCCTGGGCCTGTGCGCCGAATGCGGCCTGATCTCCGCCCTGTTCGCCGGCGGCGGCGGCCGGCTCACGGCCTTCACCTGCGTCGACGGCGCCGGCGAGCTGTTGGTCCCCTGCGGCCGCTGCCGCCAGCTGCTGTGGGAACACGGCGGCCCGGAGCTCCTGGTGGACACCCCGGCGGGCATCCGCCCCCTGTCGGACCTGCTGCCGGACGCGTTCGGGCCGGGGCATCTGGCGGGGTGAGGGGCCTGGGGGCGGAGGGCTGACGGGCGAGGGGCGACAGCCCTTCTTGTACGGCCCTTAGGGGTGCCATCGCCCGATTAGGGCGTGGACCCCGCCACCCACCCCCGCCACCCACCCCATAGGCACCCGGCCGCCCGACTCGGGTGAGCGGACGGCCGACGGCCCCGGCTCTCTCGGGGACGAGAGCCGGGGCCGCAGGTCGATGCGACGTCAGGTATCAAACGTGTTGTGGCACGCGTCGCACGTGGCGGACTTACCGTTGTGGACCAGCCTGCCGCCACAACCTTCAACGGGGCACATGGGCGCTCACCTCCTCTCGACGCGTCGTTTCATTGGTGCGGCCCGACCGTCGCGGAAGGAGCGCCGTCCGCCGCCGCGTTGGTCATGTAGGCGGTGAAGAGCTGGAAGCCCTTCATCTCAAAGCGCCGGTCCCCGGTGAGTCCGGCGTGCTGGAGGCACCACCCCTGCGCATCATCGGCAGACTCGGTATCGACACAGCGTTCCCCACAGTCCAGACACTCACCGACGAACCGCACTTCCGAATCGGCCGCCAGCGTCCACTCGGCAAACCGGTAACGCGCCCTCATACCAGCCGCTCCGGACGCTCCGGGGTATCTCCGCCCGCCGTCTCCATGGCGTCGACGCACTCGGCGAGACCGCGCAGCATCGCCGCGATCTCCTCTTCGGTCAGGTCATCCATCCACGCCGTACGGGCCTTGACCTCCGCCCGCATCTGATCGAGCTGCCGGTACAGATCCCGGTACCTGATGTGCCGGTGCCATGCTTCCTCGGCCCGGTCACGCAGCCGCGACCACACGCCCGCGCTCACGGCTGCCCCGCCTTCGGGTGGGAATGGCTACGCAACTCGATGTTGCAGTCGATCACCTTCGACATGTCCCCGACGGCGCGCGCCGTCGCGCGCTGCCCGGCCAGGGCCGTGCACACATCGCACCCGGCAACCGGCACAGGCTCCGCCAACGGAACCGGATCCATCAGGTGAACGGGGCGGCAGCTGCGGGGCATCAGCCCACCACCTCCGCACCGTGAATCCAGCGCTGGCCTACGTCGATACCGTGCACAGCCTGCCGCAACACCCGGTGTCGGCCGTGCTGCGTCCGCTGTTCTCGCCGTTCCTCGGTAGTGAGGACGTACGGACGGACAAGGGCCGAGTCCTCGCCACGTAACAGCGTCGAATGCCTGATGGGTCCGCCGGGAAGCACTGGCCTTGGCGCGTCGGTGCACACTGCGGTGGGCACCGCGCGGGCCGACCGGTGACGGCCACCCGCGGGAAGCAGCAGCCGTAGCAGCAGGATGAATAATCTCGTTGTAGCGTTGGTCATGTTGTCAACTCCCTTGCAGTTGACGGCCACGCCCCCGGACGCATGCAGCGCGTCGCGGGGGTCCTCGCATTCGTCTTGCGAGGAGGGCCTGTCCTCGCTCTAGGCAACCCCTCCGCTACGGTCAGCGGTACTGTTGTGCCGGCAGCGGCTTTTAAGAGCTTTAAGTGTTCGTACGCACCGGGGAGTTGAGGGCTCATGGGCACTCGGGAACCCAACCGGCACCTTGAACGGCTTTACCGGCAGACCGGCTGGACGCTGCGGCAGTTCGTCCAGGCCGTGAATCGGGTCGGAACCGAGCGAGGTACCCCGCTCAAGTACCGCGAGCCCTCAGCCCATCAGTGGCGCCAAGGGCACCTGCCCAAGGAGACGGCCAGACCGCTGATCCTGGAAGCCCTGGCGCGGCAGCTGGGCCGTCCCATCACCCATGCCGAGGCCGGCTTCCCGACACCTGCCAGCAGCTCGGACGGCACTCCGAGTACGACCGAAGGGCTTATCGATCTCGGTAGGGGAGATATGGATCCCTCACGGCGTGGCGTCCTCGGTATAAGTCTCTTTTCCGTTGCGCTGGCCGTGCCCAATTGGCCAGAAGTGGCGGGACGAATGGAAGCCGTCCAGACCGGCCACACTCAGCGCATTGGCATGCCAGAGGTCGACATGGTTATTGCGATGACCGAACGACTGTCAGAACTCGACGACCAATTCGGAGGGCGGCACGCCCGCCCGATGGCTGCGGCTTTCCTGGTGAACACGGTAGCCCCGTATCTACGGGCGGAGGCCTCCGAATCCGTACGCAAGGCGATGATGTCGGCTGCTGCCGACTTGAGCTATCTCACCGGGTACATGGCCGTGGACGAATGCGCTCACGGCCTCGCGCAGCAGTATTACCTCAAGGCGTTGGAGCTCGCCGGAGCGGCAGAGGACCACTTGACGTACTGCACCACGCTGCGCGGGATGAGCGTTCAGGCCGTTGATCTAGGGCACGGCAGGGAGTCGAAGCGGCTCGCTGACGCTGCCGCTGCCGCGTCTCCACAAGCTGGTCCACGCATGCGGGCGTTCCTTGCCGGACAGCAGGCGCACGCGTCCGCGCAGATCGGCGAGCACGGTAACGCGCTGACGTACCTGCGAGAGGCCGAGGTGGCCATGGAGAAGGCTGAATCCCGTGGGAAAGCATTCGGCTCGTATGATCCATCGGCCCTGAACTACCACATCAGCCAGGTCCGGCACGAACTCGGCGATGTTCCCGGCTCCATCAAAGCCATGCAGGAATCGGACCAGGTGCGCTACAGCGTGTATCGCCGCGCCCGTGTACGGCATCGCGCAACCCTGGCTGAGCGTCAATTGGAAATCGGCCACCTGGAAGCAGCCTGTACGACATGGAATCTCGCTCTGGACGACTACCCTTTGGTTCAGTCGGGCCGGGCAGATCAACGCATGCGCACCATGTTCAAGCTGATCCGCCCCCACCTCAAGAATCACGCCGCACGGGAACTCCACGAACGCGCTCGGCTTGTGGCTCCAGCCTCACTCTTGGCCTAGGCCCTGTCCGGTGGAGCACTGCTGGAGGCGGCGCTTCCGTTTCGATGGCGAGCGTAGCCGTCGGCGTTCGCTCAGCCTCGATGCCGGCCGCCTCGCCTGAACGATCGCGAAGTGATCATCCCCGCCGCCCCGTTACCCTCCGGGGGAGCAGCCGCCGAAGCGTAGGGATGCCGAGATGGACGAAGAACCGCTGTCGGAATGGGCGGAGCGCCGGGACGCGAAGGTCGGACGGCTCCGCGCGATTCCCCTCGTCACCGGTGACGGGCCCAAAGGCTCGCATCTGAACCCGGACGCGCCCCGTGTCATCCAGCGATGGAACGGACACTCCTGGGAACCCCACGGCTTCGCGTCCGACCTCGCCGAGACAAAAAGGATCTTGTACCCCGAGGTCATCGAGCCCCCGGCCTCGGGGCCTGCGCCCCAGCTCGGCGCAGGCACGGGCAGGCACCGCAAGCCGCAGGCGCCACGGCCGGACCGCTAGGGACCGGCCAGTGACGAACATCCTCGACGACGAGCAGCGCTTGATCCGGGAGCGCGTTTCGCTCACGCAGCAGATCGACCGTGGAAGCACGGTGCTGTCGTCGCAGCTGGCGGGAGCGTTCCTCAACGTTCCCCGGCATCCGTTCGTCCCCGTCTTCTACCGGCGGGAGTCGGAACGGTTCATCCCCTGGCGAATCACCGACAGCGACGCGGACGCATGGCTCGCCGCCGTGTATGCGGACGACTCCCTCATCACCGAGGTGGACGGCGTACATGCCGAGCAGGCCGACCTGGGCGGAGTGTCCGGTGTGCCCACGTCGTCCTCGACCGCGCCGAGCCTCATGGCGGACATGCTCGACGCCCTCGACGTGAACGAAGGGGACGAGGTGTACGAGGCCGGTGCCGGCAGCGGCTACAACGCCGCACTGCTCTGCCACCTGGCCGGGGACGAACACGTCACCACCGTGGACCGCTCCGAAGCCCTCACGACCCTGGCCCGCGAACGGCTCAACGCCGTCGGCTTCGACCCACTGGTGGTCCATGGCGATGGCGCGCGCGACCTCCCGTCCGATGCGAGGTACGACCGCGTCATCGCCACGGCCTCCGTGCGTCGCATTCCGCCTCTGTGGCTGGAACGATGCCGCGTCGGCGGCATCCTGGTCGTTCCCCTCAAGGGCACCCTGGCTGGCGGTATGCTCGCGCGGCTTACGAAGCAGCCGGATGGCACTGCCGCCGGCCACATCCTGCACACCCCGGCCGCCTTCATGCCGCTCAAGAGCGGCGCCGAGGCGGAGGTGCGGGTACCCGAGATCCTCGACGGTCCATGCGGTGCTGCCGAGCTCTCCGGGCGTGTGCTGGACGACTGGACGTTCTCTTTCTTCGCCCAGCTTCATATGCCGCACGGCCTTGTCCGCACATACGGCCAGAGCGACGACGGCCTGCACGTCACCACGTTGTACGACCCCGCGGACGGCTCGGCGACCCGTATCGAGGACCTGCCGGAGGGGCCGTCGCTGGTGACCTCCACGGGACCGCGCAACCTGTGGGGACCGATCGAAGCAGCCCACCGGCGTTGGCGGCGACTCAACCGGCCGCGACGTGAGTGGTTCACCATCGAAGCAACCCCCGCCGAGCAGACCGTGAGCTATACGGCGCCGGACGGGCAGGTGCACCGCTGGGCGATCTAGTCGATATTCGCGCCCCCGCGACACCAGCGACAGCAGCGAGGGGGGACGGGCGCCGCACCCTGGGGACCGCCCCCGGGCCCGTCGCCAGCCGTCGCCCGCCCCGCGCCCCACCGCGAACCATCCGTCCGTCCGCGTCTGGCCACCCCGCGTCTATGCGTGTAGAACGGACCTACCCGTTCGAAAGGAACCGTCCATGGACGCCATCTCCGTCATCCGCACCAAGCGCGACCGCGGCGAGCTGACCCCCGACCAGATCGACTGGGTCATCGACGCCTACACCCGCGGCGAGGTCGCCCATGAACAGATGTCGTCCCTGGCGATGGCCATCTTCCTCAACGGCATGAACCGCAAGGAGATCGCCCGCTGGACCGCCGCCATGATCGCCTCCGGCGAGCGCATGGACTTCTCCGGCCTGCCCCGACCCACCGCCGACAAGCACTCCACCGGCGGCGTCGGCGACAAGATCACCCTCCCGCTCGCCCCGCTCGTCGCCGCCTGCGGCGCCGCCGTGCCCCAGCTCTCCGGCCGCGGCCTCGGCCACACCGGCGGCACCCTCGACAAGCTGGAGTCCATCCCCGGCTGGCGCGCCCAGCTCACCAACGACGAGATGCTCGACATCCTCCGCGGAGCCGGCTCGGTGATCTGCGCCGCCGGCGACGGCCTGGCCCCCGCGGACAAGAAGCTCTACGCGCTCCGCGACGTCACCGGCACCGTCGAGTCCATCCCCCTCATCGCCTCCTCCATCATGTCCAAGAAGATCGCCGAGGGCACCGGCTCCCTGGTCCTGGACGTCAAGGTCGGCTCCGGCGCCTTCATGAAGAACCTCGACGACGCCCGCGAACTCGCCTCCACCATGGTCGAGCTGGGCACCGACCACGGTGTGCGGACGGTCGCGCTGCTCACCGACATGGCCACTCCCCTGGGGCGGACCGTCGGCAACGCCCTCGAAGTCCGCGAATCCGTCGAGGTGCTGGCCGGGGGCGGCCCCCGGGACGTCGTCGAGCTGACCCTCGCGCTCGCCCGCGAGATGCTCGACGCGGCCGGTCTCCAGGACGCCGACCCGGCCAAGGCGCTGGCCGACGGCTCCGCCATGGACCACTGGCGCCGCATGATCTCCGCCCAGGGCGGCGACCCCGACGCCCCCCTGCCGGTGGCCCGCGAACAGCACACCGTCACCGCCACCGCCACCGGCACCCTCACCGCCCTCGACGCCTACGCGGTCGGCCTCGCCGCCTGGCGCCTGGGCGCCGGCCGCGCCCGCAAGGAGGACCCGGTGCAGGCCGGAGCCGGCATCGAACTCCACGCCAGGCCCGGCGACCACGTCACCGCCGGCCGGCCCCTGCTGACCCTGCACACCGACACCCCCGAGAAGATCCCGTACGCCCTGGAAGCCCTCGCCGGCGGCATCGTCATCGGCCCGGAGGACACCGCCTTCACCGCGGGCCCGGTGGTGCTGGAACGCATCGGCTGACGGCCCCAACTCCCCGGTGTCCACCGCCTGTTGAAGCCGGGCGGTGGGCACCGTCGCATTCCGGCCAGATTCCGGAAACAGCCTCCGGCGTCTCGTAGGATTGTTCAACAACCCCTAGTCTCGGGGCCCTTGGCGGTGCGGCGAGAGACGGGGGTGATCTTTCGTGCCGGAAGAGGACCAGGACGCGACGCGGCACACGGAGCAGACCTGGGAGTACCCGTTCCCCGAAGGGGCCGGGTCGGACGCCTTCATGGCGGCGTTCAAGAAGGCGGCGGTCCCCGAGCAGTGGCGAACGCTGCGGACCGAAGTGTGGCCGCTGGTACTGCTGGACACCGGCGGCAGCCCGGACACCGCGGCCCGGCGCGCCCACCGTGTCCTGCAGGGCCTGGCCGACGCGCTCGGCGGAGAGGAGGACAAACGCCTCGCCTACGCCAGACCGCAGCTCGACCAGGAACCGGCGGGCCCCCGGCCCACCGACGCGGCCCGCCCGCCCGAACCGGACTTCCTGACCGTCCGCATCGGCGGCCTGCTGCAGTCCGGCACACCGCCGGAGACCGGACGGCTGCGGCTGCGCAACCTGCGGCTGATGACCGAACTGGTCCGCTGGGCGCAGCGGACACCGGACGACGCCGATCTCACCGCGCGCACCCTGCGCGACCACCTCTACGACCTGCGGGCCGCCGCCACCGACGGCGGACTGCCGCACCTGCTGGCCAAACTGAGCCGCACGCCGGTCCCCGCGCTGCCCGAGGGACAGCCCGCCGCGGCGCAGTCCACCGTGGAGCTGGTGTGGACCCACCTCGCGGGGCCGCTGCTGTACGGCCTGCCGAGGTGGTGCTGGTCGACGTGGTGGAGCTGGCGGCTGGTCACCTCCAAGCGGGGCTGGTACGCCCACTGGCGCCCGGTCAGCAGATCCGGCTCGTTCTTCGACAAGGGGGCGCAGTTCCTGCGGCGGCAGATCGTACGGCTGCGCAAGCCCGACGATCCGGCGGCGCGGCGGGCGGCCCTGCGCGACTTCGAGGAACTGCTGCTGCGGGCGCTGCTGGCGGACCTCCACCGGGCGGGTCCCGGCCGTCTGCTGCCCTGGCGCCGCCGCCGGCGCACCCGCCGGGTGGTGCTGCTCGACCTCCCCGCCGCCGAGACGCCCGCGAAGGCGGCGACCCGCCGCTTCCTCGACACCTGCCAGGCCGTCCAGGGCATCGCGGGCAGCGCCTCCCTGCTGGTCGTCGGCGCCGGCGCGGCGACGGACTACACCGACGCCCGATGGCGCCGCTGCCGCGACCTCAAGGAGACCGCGCGCGAGCTGTCGGCCGCCGCCGGGCCGGCGCCGCAGCCGCTGGTCGGCGCGCTGCCGCAGCAGGACTTCAGCCGGGACGGGATGCTGGTCCACCCCGTGGAACCGCCGGAGTTCCGGATCCGGCCGGCGACCGAACTGGGCTGCGAACTCGTCGCCGGCTGCCTGGCGCTGGGCCTGCTGGCGAACCTCCTGTGGCCGGTGCTCTTCCCGCCGGCCCCGGACTGCCTGGAGGGGGCGGTGGTCACCGGGCAGGCCCCACCGCGGCCCGGGCCCGCCGGGGCGCACGGCGAATCGCCCCGCGAGCAGTACGACGACGTCGTGCGCTCCATCGGCCGCCTCAACCGCAAGGCGCTGTACGCCGAGCGCACGCACCACAAACCGGTGCGCCGGGTCGTCTATCTGGGCAGCGGTGTGGCCGACGACCCCGACCTCGTCGTGATGAACGGCGCGATCCCCGAACTGCGCGGCATCTGGCTGGCCCAGGCCAAGCGGAACCAGGACGCGATGGCAGACCCCCACCGGGTGCTGCTGTACGTCGACATCCGCGACACCGGCAAGCACTTCGAGCACGTCGTCGACCAGGCCCGCGGCGTGGTCCGCCAGGCCGCCGCGCACCGCGACGACGCCGGCAGCGACACCGTCGTCGGCGTCGTGGGATTCCGGGAGAGCCGGCAGTCGACCCGGGAGGCGGCGAAGGTGCTCAGCGACGGAAGGGTCCCGGTCATCGGCACCACCGCGACCGCCGACGCCATGCAGAGCGCCGGCGACTTCTACCGGCCGATGTCCCCGGACAACAGCCGGGAGACCCGGATCGCCGCGCAGTTCGCCCGCCACGGGCGGATCATCCAGACCGGGCCGGGCCGGTGCGAGACGGCCGACCGGGCGGTGGTGGTGAAGGACCCCGGCGACCTCTACAGCAACGAACTCGGGGCGAAGTTCGCGCAGGCCTTCGGCGGCGCCCGGCAGACCACACTGGAGTTCCCGGGCCGCCCGCGCACCGGCACCACCGCCCAGGACACCGCCGAGCGGATCTGCGACCTGCTCCACACCCACCCGCGCACCGTCGTCTACTGGACCTCCAGGGTCGACGCCTTCACCTCCTTCATGAATTCCTACGGCCCCGACTCGGGCTGCTCCGGAAGAGCGCTGACCGTCATCGGAGGCAACGAACTCACCAGCGCCGCACTGGGCGGCCAGTACCTGGACGACGTCCGGCTGCGGCTCTACCACACCGTGCACGTGCTGCCCGACGGCCATCCGCAGGAGAACGACCAGGCACGGCAGTTCATCGCCGACTACATCAGGGCCTACACCGCCCACGACCCCTGGATCAACGACGGCCACGAGGCGCTGGCCCACGACGCGCTGTGGCTGCTGTCCCTGGCGGCGGACCGGGAGTACGCCAGCACCCGGGACGTCACCGCGAAGGCGGTCAAGTCCAAGCTGGACGAGGGCGTGCACTTCCAGGGCGTCAGCGGCGACATCCGTATCCCGGCCCGGCACGGGTCCGCGCCCCCGCTGGACAAGGCGCTGGTGATGCTGCACCACACCCGCGAGGGCCAGAAGCTCGTGCTGTACTGCGGCGCCTTCCGGCAGGACCGGGGGCCCGTGACGCGCTGGGGCCCCGACGGGCGGTACGCCTGCCCCCAGGACGACCCGAACTGAGCCGCCCCCGGTACGCGAAGGGCCCGCCCCACCAGGACAGGTGGCGGGGCGGGCCCTCCGGCTCGTGGAGCGGTTGCTACGCGGCCTTCCCCAGGTGGAGCAGCCGGCGCTCGGCGACCGCCTTGCGCGTGGCGTACAGCGTGATCGAGGCGGCGCCCAGCATCGCGGCCAGCCCCAGGACGACGGTGCCGTCCCAGCCGACCGCGTGGAAGGCGGCGGCACCGAGCGCGCCGCCCAGGCTGCTGCCGACGTAGTACGCGCACTGGTAGAGCGCCGATGCCTGGGCGCGGGCCGTCTTGGCGGTACGGCTCACCGCGGACGAGGCCACCGCATGGCCCGCGAAGAAACCGGCGGTGATCAGAACGAGGCCCGCCAGCACCGCGGCCACCGAGTCGGCCAGCGTCAGCAGCAGACCCGTCGACGTGGTGCCGACCGCCAGGTAGAGGGCGCCGCGCCGGCCGACCCGGGCCACCAGCTGACCGGCCGCGGCCGAGGAGACCGTACCGACCAGGTAGACCACGAAGATCGAACCGACGATGCCCTGCGGGAGGTGGAACGGCTCGGACACCAGGCGGTAGCCGATGACCGTGTAGACCGCGCCGAAGACCGTCATGAACAGCCCGCCGATGCCGTAGAGCCGGCGCAGCAGCGGATCGGAGAGGTGACCGCCCAGCGTACGGGCCAGCGCCCGCGGCCCCACCGCACGGGACGTGAAGTGCCGGGCCCTGGGCACCAGCAGCCGGAACGCCACCGCGCACAGCACCGCCATCACACCCACCGCGCCGAGCGCGGCCCGCCAGCCCCAGGCCTGGGCGACCCAGCCGGTCACGATCCGGCCGGACATCCCGCCGATGCTGTTGCCCGCCACGAACAGACCGATGGCACCCACCAGCGCCTTGGCGCGTACCTCCTCCGCCAGGAAAGCCATCGCCGAGGCCGGCAGCCCGGCCAGCGCGACGCCCTGCACGGCGCGCAGCGCGATCAGCGCGCCGATCGACGGCGCGAACGGCACCAGCAGCGCGATCAGCGTGGCCACCGAAAGGGACACGGTCATCAGCGTGCGCCGCCCGAGCCGCTCGGAGACGGCGCTGAGCGGGATCACCCCGAGCGCCAGGCCGAACGTGGCCGCGGACACCGTCCAGCTCGCCTGGTCCGGGCTCACCCCGAGGTCGCTGGAGATCGCGGGCAGCAGTGCCTGTGTGGAATACAGGAGGGCGAAGGTGGCCACTCCCGCGGCGAAGAGGGCGAAGCTCATCCGGCGGTAGCCGGGGCCGCCCGGCCGCAGCTTGCCCGATTCGGGGTCGGGCGCGGCGGCGGAGGAAGAGGAGTCTGTGGACGACTGGGGAGAGGCGGCCGCACGGTCGGTGACGGACGCCCCGGTATCAGCGGGAGGCATGCTTCGAAGGTAGGCCCGGTCAGTTCATGCGTCCAATGCATGGAAACTGCATAATCGATTCTATGATGCATGAGCGCAGGTCGCAGGGGTCGCTGTTGCAAGGTCGCAACAGAAAAGAAGTGCCGCAGGACAAGCGCCCCGGCGCTGACACCGGCGTGGACACCGGGGAAGCCGCCGAACTGGGCGGCGACTCGTGGGCGACGCTCCTCGCCCCGCGGATCGCCCAGTTCACCGCCGTCGCCCGGCACGAGCACGTCACCCGCGCCGCGCAGGAGCTCGGCATGCCGCAGCCGACGCTCAGCCGCGCCATCGTCCGCCTGGAGGACGACCTCGGCGTCGCGCTCTTCGCCCGGCACGGCCGCACCCTCTCCCTCACCCCGGCCGGACGTGCCTTCCTCGCCTCCACCGAGCGGGCGTTGACGGATCTGGAGCGCGCGACGGAGTCCGTACGTGCCGACGTCGACCCCGCGGCCGGGAAGGTCGCCTTCGGCTTCCTGCACACCCTCGGGCCCGAGACCGTCCCCGGCCTGATCCGCAGCTTCCGCGTCGACCATCCGCGGGTGCGCTTCCAACTCGTCCAGAACTACGGCGAGGCGATGATCGAGCGGCTGCGCGCCGGCGACCTCGACCTGTGCCTGACCTCGCCGGTCCCGGACTACCCTGACCTGGTCGCCCGCCGGCTCGACGAGCAGAAGCTGCGCCTGGTCGTACCGGACGAGCATCCGCTGGCCGCGCGCAAGCGCATCCGGCTCGCGGAGGCCGCCGGCGAACTGTTCGTCACCCTCGAACCGGGCTACGGACTGCGGCGGATCACCGACGCGCTGTGTGCCGAGGCGGGCTTCACCCCGCGGGTCGCCTTCGAGGGCGAGGAGGCCGAGACGCTGCGCGGCCTGGTGGCGGCCGGCCTGGGCGTCGCCCTGCTGCCGCCACCCGCCGTACCGCGCCCCGGCGTCGTCGAACTGACCGTGACGGCCCCCCGCGCGGTCCGGGAGATCGGGGTGGCCTGGCTGGACGGCCACCCCGACACCCCACCGGTGGCCGAGTTCAAGAAGTTCCTCCTGAGCCGCCGCGGAAGACTCCTTCCCCGCTGACCCGGGAGGGAAGGCGGGCACCCGCCCAGCAGGACATCTGGCTCAATGTCTCAGCGACGCCCCGAAGCCCGAGGCCAGCGGCATCCGCAGGCCCAGGGGAGGGGGTGCGGCCAGGGCGTCCTTGATCGGACGGGCGTAGTCGCGGGTGAAGAGCGAGCCGAGGAGGAAGTCGGCGGCCAGGGCGTGGACTTCGGCGCGGTGCTGGTGCAGTGAGTGGCCGTCGGAGTGGACCTCGAAGCGGCAGGTGTCACGGTTGACCTTCTTGGCGCGCTCGGCGTAGCGGTACGACAGGTCGGGGTCGTGGCGCTCGTCGTTGGTGCCGTGGACGAGGAGTACCTGACGGCCGATGAGCTGCTTCACCGGATCGGGCTGCCCGTTGTGCCGGAGGGGATCGGGCAGCCAAGGGGCGATCGCCAGCACGGAGTTGACGGCGGGGTGTCCCGCGGCGTGCAGGGCGGCGCGGGCGCCCATGCCTGTACCGACGAGGCAGACGGGGACATCGCCGTAGCGGCGCACCACCTCGTCCAGGGCCCAGGCGGCATCGCATGCGGGGTGGGCCTCGGTGCCGTTCCAGCCGCGGCAGCGGTAGTGCACGACATGGGCGGTCAGGCCCTCGCCGCGGCCCGCCTTCGCCAGCCGGGCCGCGAGGGGGCGTACCGCCAGTGCGGATACCGGTGACGGGCGCCGCACCCCGGTCGGTCCGCCTCCGGGCAGTAAGAGGGCGACCCCGCTCACCGCCTTCGCAGTTCCGCCCGCTCCCAGCGGTTTTCCCAGCCGGGCCTCGCGCGTCGGCAGTGCTTGCTGAGCCATGACGAGAACGATGGCAGAAGGAGGCGTGCGCGCCACCCTGTGTACGGGTCACTGTTACGTATCGTTCGGTGAGATCTACGCGCGTAGGGGCTAGAGTGCCGAAATGACGAGCGAGACCACCACCCTTCCGACCCCTGAACAGATCCGCCGCGCCCCCAAGGTGCTGCTCCACGACCACCTCGACGGCGGCCTGCGCCCCGCGACGGTCGTCGAGCTGGCCCGCGCCAACGGCTACGAAGGACTGCCCGAAACCGATCCGGAGAAGCTCGGGATCTGGTTCCGCGAGGCGGCCGACTCCGGTTCGCTGGAGCGCTACCTGGAGACCTTCGCGCACACCTGCGCCGTCATGCAGACCCGCGACGCGCTGGCCCGGGTGGCCGCCGAGTGCGCCGAGGACCTGGCCGCCGACGGCGTGGTCTACGCCGAGATCAGGTACGCGCCCGAGCAGCACCTGGAGCAGGGGCTGACCCTCGAAGAGGTCGTCGAGGCGGTCAACGAGGGCTTCCGTGAGGGCGAACGGCGGGCCCGCGAGAACGGCCACCGCATCCGCGTCGGCGCCCTGCTGACCGCCATGCGGCACGCCGCCCGCGCCCTGGAGATCGCCGAACTCGCCAACCGCTACCGCGACAGCGGCGTCGTCGGCTTCGACATCGCGGGCGCCGAGGCCGGCTACCCCCCCACCCGCCACCTCGACGCCTTCGAGTACCTCAAGCGCGAGAACAACCACTTCACCATCCACGCCGGTGAGGCCTTCGGCCTGCCGTCGATCTGGCAGGCGCTGCAGTGGTGCGGTGCCGACCGCCTCGGCCACGGCGTCCGGATCATCGACGACATCGAGGTCGCCGACGACGGCTCGGTCAAGCTCGGCCGGCTCGCCTCGTACGTACGGGACAAGCGCATCCCGCTGGAGATGTGCCCCACCTCCAACCTCCAGACCGGCGCGGCCCCCTCCTACGCGGAGCACCCCATCGGCCTGCTGCGCCGGCTGCAGTTCCGACTCACGGTCAACACCGACAACCGGCTGATGAGCGGCACGAACATGTCGCGGGAATTCGAGCACCTGGTCAAGACATTCCGATACACGCTCGACGACATGCAGTGGTTTACGGTCAATGCGATGAAATCAGCGTTCATTCCTTTCGATGAACGTCTCGCCATGATCAATGACGTCATCAAGCCCGGTTACGCAGAACTGCGGGCCGAATGGCTCTTCCGCCCGGCGCCCACGGCCTCGCCTGTGAGCAGCGGTTCTGACTCCGAGTAACGGGATAGCGCGAGTCTATAGCGTAACGGCCGGTGGTATGTCCACCGGCCGTTTTTGCTTTCCTCGTGGCTGTTTGCGGCGCCGGTTGCCGCCTCACTAGGTTGATTTGCCGGTCAAGCCCCCATCAATTGAGGACGTAATTCGATGAAGCAGGGAACCATCAAGACTCTCGGTGTCGCCGCTGTCGGCGCCGCCATCGCCGTCACCGCGGCGGGCGCCGCCAGCGCCGCGCAGGTGGGCACCCCGGACGCCAAGGGCGTGCTCAAGAACCTGCCGGTGAAGGACACCGGCAAGGTCCTCAAGGGCACCAAGACGCCGGTCGGCAACGTCAAGACGCCGCTGAACTCCCAGGGCAACCTGCTGGGCGGCCTGCCGACCAACGCCGTCTCCAAGGCCCTGGGCAGCTGATCCCGCTCCCCGCTCCGCCCTCCAGGGACGCGTGACGTGCCGTGCCCCGGTCGTATGCCCTCGCAGATACGGCCGGGGCGCCGTCATGTCCGGGCCCGGAGCTGCCGCGGCGGACTACCAGCCGGTGGCGCCGGCGGCGGCCTTCCGCTCCGAGGGCAGGAGTATCCACAGCGCGAGGTAGAGGAGGAACTGCGGGCCGGGCAGCAGGCACGACACCAGGAAGATCACGCGCATCGTCGCCGGGGTCGTACCGAAGCGACGGGCCAGACCCGCGCACACTCCGGCGATCATTCGGTTGTTGCTCGGGCGGACCAGTGCGGCGGCCATGATGGGCGACTCCTTTTCGACTTCGTGGGGCGTTTGCCCCGATGTCTCAAAGGTAGGTCCGGCCGCCCGACAGCGCGTCAGCCTGCGGAGCCAGTCCGACCCTGGGGATCCTCGGGGTCGCACCCCCGAGATCCTCGTACCGGCGGCGGAGCCGGGACCGGGCCCCAGGGACGACCAGCAGGTGCACCAGCGCCACTCCGAGGGTGTTCAGCAGCACCGCGTCGACGTCGGGGACCCGTCCGGGTACCCCTGACTGCAGCAGCTCGATGGCCAGCGCGATCATCGCGCCGGCGAAGACGGTACGGGTCAGCGACACCAGCGGCGAGACGTTCAGCCGCCCGGCCGAGAGCGGGAGCAGCACCCCCAGCGGCGCCAGCAGCAGCACCGGGCCGCCCAGGTGCCCCAACGCCTCCCACGTCAGGCCGTGTGCCAGCTCCGCCCTGATCGTCGCCAGCGGCCGGAGGTTCGCGGCGGGCACCCATGGCACCGAACGAGGACGCAGCGTGAGCCAGCCGACGATCAGCAGATGCGCCACGAGGAGAAGGAGTCCGGTGACGCGCATACGGGGGGCGGCGGTGGTGCCGGGGCCATGACGCTGCACAAAGGCCAGGACGCCGGTAGTGGGGGCCGCGGTTCCGCCCCATTGCACCCGTCTTGGCCGCACCCCGGTCCGGCCGCGCCCCACGGCCGCCGGCTCGCTCAGTCCCGCTGCGACAGCGGGTCCCCCCACCCGGCGTGCTCCGCGATGTCCGGGTGGGCCAGCACATCGGCGGAGCAGTCGTAGCGCTGCGCCGTGTCGTCGCCCGGTCCGCCCAGCACGGCCGCGCGCGCACGCCCCAGCGCCGGGCTCGCGCCGTAGGTGCACACCAGCTGCGCCAGCGCGAAGGACGGCAGGTCGTCCGGCCGGATGCTCAGCCGCAGCGCCTCCGCCGGGTCGCTGCGGCGCGGCCCGTCGACCTTCAGCCCCTGGGGCAGCGCGCTGCTGAACCCGGCCGTCTCCTCGTCCGCCGACGGCGTGCGCTGCAGCTCGACCAGGAGCGTACGGGCGGCCCGCAGCCGCGGATCGGCGGCCGCCGTGTCCTTCGACGGCGTGGTCCGCTCGACCTGCACCAGCGCCGAACCGCACACCAGATAGACGGCGGTCCGCGTGCCGCCGGTCGTGCCCGGAGACGCTTCGCCCGGCGCCTTGCAGCTCACCCGCGAGGGCGCGCCGCCCGCGTCGACCGGCACGGACGTGCCCCGGATCCCGCAGCCCGCGGCGGCCAGCGCGAGTGCCGCCGCACCGGCGGCACGCCGCCACCTCTTTCCGGTCGGTGTCATCGCTCGCCCTCCGTGCCCCGGGCCGTGGCGTCGTCGCCGGCGAGCCGGGAGGCGTCCATCGGCAGCCGCAGGGTGAAGACCGCGCCGCCTTCGGGGAGGTTGGCCGCGGTGATCTCGCCTCCGTGGATGTGCGCGTTCTCCAAGGCGATCGACAGGCCCAGGCCGCTGCCCTCGGACCGCGGGCGGGACGCGCTCGCCTTGTAGAAGCGGTCGAAGACGTGCGGGAGGACCTCTTCCGGGATGCCGGGCCCGTGATCGCGTACGCGGATCACCAGCTCGCCGCTGCCGGGCCGGCCGGTGTCCGCGGTCTGCTCGGCGGGCCCGCCGGCGACGCTCTCGGGCGCCTGCGCCTGCGCCTGCGCCGCGCCGGGCACGGCCGCACCGCCGGCCTCGTCCTCGCCGGCCGCGTCCCGTACGCGCTGCTCGGCGCCGCCCCCGTCCTCCGTGTGGACCGACACCCGCACCGGCGACCCGCCGTGCTTGAGGGCGTTGCCGATGAGGTTCGCCAGGATGACGTCGAGGCGCCGCGGGTCCAGCCGGGCCACGATGCCGCGGTCCGCGTCCAGGTCCACCGCGTCCAGCCAGGCCCGCGCGTCGATACAGGCGGTGACCTGGTCGGCGACGTCGACGTCGTCCAGCACCAGTCGGGCCGTCCCCGCGTCGAAGCGGGTGACCTCCATGAGGTTCTCCACCAGGTCGTTGAGCCGGCGGGTCTCGCTGACCACCAGCTGGACGGCGGGCGCGATCATCGGGTCGAGGGAGTCGGCCTCCTCCTCCAGCACCTCGGAGACCGCGGTGATCGCCGTCAGGGGCGTGCGGAGTTCGTGCGACATGTCGGCGACGAAGCGGCGGGAGGCCGCCTCGCGGGCGCTCAGCTCCTCGACCCGCTGCTGGAGCCGCTCCGCCGTACGGTTGAACGTACGCGACAGATCGGCGAGTTCGTCCGTGCCGGTCACCCGCAGCCGGGTCTCCAGCCGCCCCTCGCCCAGCTGCCGCGCCGCATGCCCCAGCCGCTGTACGGGCCGCAGCACGGTCGTCGCGGCGGCCTGGGCCAGCAGCGCGGAGCCGACCAGCGCCAGCGCGGTGGCGATGCCCAGCGACCAGGCCAGCGAGTTGAGGTCCTGCCGCTCGGCGGCCAGCGACTTCATCATGTAGCCGGTCGGTCCGCCGCCGATCACCTTGGCGCCGGCGACGAGGTAGGGGGTGTCCCCGACCTGCTTGCGCTGCCAGTACAGATGGTGCGCGGAGGGGTTGGACTCGTCGACCGGGCGCACTTCGTTGACCGCGCCGCGCAGCGCGTCGGGCACGCTGCGCAGCGTCAGCAGGTCCTTGTCCGTGGTCGCGGCGCAGTCCTTGCCCTCGCGGTCCACGCCGATCAGCAGCACCGCGTAGTTCTGCGGCCCGCCGGCTATCTGCCGCGCCGCGTCCTGCAGTTCGGTGCACCGGGGGCGCAGCGGCAGCGACCGCGTGCTGTCCTCCAGCGACTTGCGGAAGTCCTTGAGGACGGCGTTCTGGGTGCGGTCCAAGACGGTGTTGCGGTTGAGCCAGTAGGCGATGCCGGACGCGGAGACCGCGGCGGTCAGCGCCACCAGCGCGAAGACCACGACCAGCCGCAGCCGCAGGCTCGTCCAGCGCAGCAGTCCCGAGGCCCGGCCGAGCAGTCGCGGCACCTGCCGTGCGGACGCGGCCGCGGCGTCCGCGCCGTCGTCCGCCCTCCCGCCGCTGTGGGAACGTTCCGTCACTGCGGGGAGTCCAGCCGGTAGCCGACGCCGCGGACCGTGCGGATCAGTGTCGGCGAGGACGGTACGTCCTCCACCTTGGCGCGCAGCCGCTGCACACAGGCGTCCACCAGGCGGGAGTCGCCCAGGTAGTCGTGTTCCCACACCAGCCGCAGCAGCTGCTGCCGGGACAGCGCCTGGCCGGGGCGGCGGCTCAGCTCCAGCAGCAACCGCAGCTCGGTCGGGGTCAGTTGCAGATCCTCGCCGTTCTTGGTGACGGTCATCGCCGAGCGGTCGATGACCAGCGAGCCGAACGTCGCCGAGTCGCTGGACTCGCGCTCGCCACGGCGCAGCACGGCCCGGATGCGGGCGTCCAGCACCCGTCCTTGGACCGGTTTGACGACGTAGTCGTCGGCGCCGGACTCCAGTCCCACCACGACGTCGATGTCGTCGTTGCGCGCGGTGAGCAGGATGATGGGCAGCTGGTCCGTACGCCTGATCCGCCGGCACACCTCGAAGCCGTCGATGCCCGGCAGCATCACATCCAGCACGATCAGGTCCGGGCGCTGCTCGCGCAGCAGCTTCAGGCCGTCCTCGCCCGTCGCCGCGGTCACCACACGGTGACCCTGGCGGGACAGCGAGAGTTCGAGGGCCGTGCGGATGGCGTCGTCGTCCTCGATCAGCAACAGGAAAGGCACGGCAGCCATTCTGTCCCATGGGACGCCTGGACATCGACCTGTGTCTGGTGCGTGGTGTCGGGCCGGGGCGGAGCCGTGGGTGGTTGCGGTCGGAGTGGGGGCGACCGTATGCGGGCCGCCGGGGCCTGTGACAGGTCTGTGACAGTCGGCGGACAACGCGATGAAACTGGCTTGGCAGTCTTTTGGGCACCGGGAGAGATCAACACCCGGGGGACACCGAGTGAGCTGGCTCTACGACGGGGGGCGCGAGATGAACACACTGCACGGTACGACTTCCAGCGCAGTTATCACGCGACTTCACGACGTCGTAAGGACCACGGAGAAGTCCGGTGCCGTGAGCGGGCGGGGGTGCGCTCGCGGCACCGGGCGTCAGCGGCTGCCTTTCATGGTGGCCATCGACGCCACGAAGGTGGCCGTCGACGGGGGAAGCACGGGCCACGGGGGAGACGCGGCCCACGGGGGAGCGGAGTACGGGGAGGCCACGGGGGAACGGCGTTCCGCGTCGGAGGCGGCCGAGGCCGAAGCGGCCTTCACCGCCTACGTCCAGGAGCGCCGCGCCTCCCTGTACGCCACCGCCTACCACCTGACCGGCGACCGCTACGAGGCCGAGGACCTGCTGCAGAGCGCGCTGTTCTCGACGTTCCGCGCCTGGGACCGGATCAGTGACAAGGCGGCGCTCGGCGGCTATCTGCGGCGCACGATGACGAATCTGCACATCAGCGCCTGGCGCCGCCGCAAGCTCAACGAGTACCCGACCGAGGAGCTGCCGGAGACGGCGGGCGACGTGGACGCGATGCGCGGCACCGAGCTGCGTGCCGTGCTGTGGCAGGCGCTGGCGCGGCTGCCCGAGACGCAGCGCACCATGCTGGTGCTGCGTTACTACGAGGGCCGTACGGACCCGGAGATCGCGGACATTCTCAACATCAGTGTCGGCACGGTGAAGTCGAGCATCTGGCGCGCCCTGCGCCGGCTGCGTGAGGACGAGGTCCTCAGCTTCGGCCGTGACGAGGAGGAGTCCTTCGGCCAGCTGGTGGCCTGAAGGACCGGGGGAGCCCGAGGGGAACGGGAACGCCCGAGGGGGATGGAGGGGATACGGGGGAACCGGCTCGGGCGGAGCGATCCGCGGGAGCCGGGCGTATCGGGGGATACGGGGGAGCACGGGGGAAGGAAGCGGGTTCGGGCGGCCGGGGGGTCTGCCCGAGCCCGCTTCCGCGTGTTCCGCGACTGCCGTAGGTGGCCTCCGGCCGCGGGTCAGGAGCCCACGGCCGCGCCCGCCGGGTCCACCGCCCCGGCCGCCCATATGCGGTCCAGGGCCTCCGGCTTGGCGCAGGCGTGGGCGCCCAGGGCCGTCTGGCGGGCGACGATGGAGCGTTCGCTGCGCATCAGGCGCAGGCCGCGGCGCACCAGGTACGGGGCGGACTTGCGGCCCTCGCGCAGATCGCGGACCAGCCGGCGGCGGAAGGTGGTGGCCGGGTGGCCGCGCAGGCACAGGGCGTCGGCCAGCAGACCGGCCGCGCGGCAGGCGGCGATGACGTCGGCGGCGAACACGCCCTCCGCGATGAACAGCCCGGCGCCTGCGAGGTCGAGCCGGGCCGTGCCGACCCGGGCGCTGGCGGAGATGTCGTACACGGGAACGTCGCAGCGCCCCGTGCGGCACAGCGCGGCGATGGCCGCGACGGCGGTGTCGGCGTCCCAGGAGAGCGGTGAGTCCCAGTCGGCGCCGCCGCCGTCGGGGAGTTGGGGCAGCGTCGGGTCCGTCGCCTCCTTGTAGAAGTCGTCGAGGTTGAGGACGGGCAGGCCGCTGCGTGCGGCCAGGGACGTCTTGCCGGAGCCGGAGGGGCCGGTCAGCAGGACGACGCGGGCGGGGACGCCGGGGGTGCCTGACGGCTCAAGCGGGGTCGAGGGCTTGAGGGAGGACGGCCGGGCGGGAGAGTGGGAGCTCACGGGTAGCCATTGTCGCGTATTGCGCTGTGTGGGCTACCCCTGGCGCGCGAGGTGGATCGGGAACCCGGGCCTCAACTACGCTGCGAATCGAGTTGGTTACCGAGCGCACATGCTCGTGCAGCCTTTCGATCCATAGGCAGGTGGCACAACATGCTCTTCCCGGTACGTCCCAAGTCCGGCCGCGCCCCGCGCACGTTGCTGCGCGTCGGCCTGGTGGTCTCCGCGGCCGGCGCCGCGATCGCCGCGGGCGGTGCGGCGGCGGCGAGCGCGGCCCCGGCGTTCACCCCCTCGTTCGTCCCCTCGTCCACCCCGTCGTTCGTCCCGTCGAGCGGCGGCACCGACACCGGCGCCATGACCACGGCGCTGACCGGCGCGACGGTGCGGTCCACGTCCGGCGGCCTCGGCCCGGTCAAGGACCTCAGGCTGAACCCCCTGGCGGACACCTCCGTCGACCCGCTCGACAACGCCGTCGCCACCAAGGTCGCCGACTTCAAGCCGATGAGCACCAAGCAGGTGACCGGCACCCTGTCGAAGGGCGGCGGCGCGCTCAGGACCCTGCCGGTGGTCGGGCGGGCGACCCGGGTGCTGCCGGGCTGAGACCCGCCCCGGCCGGGTGCGCTCGTCGTCCGGCACCCGGCCGGGGCGTGCTCAGCGTCCGTAGAAGGCGCCCACCAGCGCCTCCATGTCCCGCTGGAAGGAACAACTGAGCGCGATCCACGAGCCGTCGGTGAAGACCAGGTCGAACCGGCCCCGTGGGAACGTCGTGCGCGGCTTGGGCCGCAGCTGCGCGATGTCCGTGCGCGGCACCTCCACCGCGACCTCGATTTCCGGCGCCCGCTCCCGCCAGCCGGTGGCGTGGTCCGTGACGACGATCAGCCGGCGGTCGGTGACCGCCTGGTGGCGGGGCTCGCCGCCGGCGTTGGTGACCTGGACGTGGAAGCGTCCGGCCAGGCTCGTCCAGCCGCCCTCCATGGGCTTGCCGTACATCGCGTACTGCGTGGCGTCGTCCAGCGCGTCCTCGACGGCCTCCTGGGCCTCGTTGATGCCCTCCGCGATGTTTCCGGCGACGCGCGTCACCGGGTTGTTCGCCAGCCGGCTGCGCGCCACCGCCCCGAGCGGCCGCGACGCCTTCTCCACGGCGCTGCCGAGCACCCCCGGACCCGCTTCTCCAGCTGCGGCTTCCTCCGCGGCACGCGCAGGTGGGCGGGGACGAGGGGGAGCGCCGGATACGCCTCGTACTGAACGGCCCGCAGCAGCACCTCACCGGGCTGGAGGAACTGCCGGCAGGGGGTCTCGTGATCGGGCCTGGGCATGCGGTCGTTCCTCTCCACGGCCAAGATCGATTCTACGGGGGGTGCGGACAGCGGTGCGGGGCCCCACCCCGCAGGAGGTGAGGCCCCGCACGCCGGTTCGCCGGCGCCGATCGGGCACCGGTCCGGCGCCCGATCGGTACGTCCCGGTCTAGACGCCCATCGGGTGCCAGACCGTCTTCGTCTCCAGGAAGGCGGTCAGACGGGAGGTGCCCGGGTCGGCGGTGAAGTCCACAGGCTGTGGACGAAGTACGCGCTTGAGGTTGTCGGCCGCCGCGACCTCCAGGTCGCGGGCCAGGTCGGCGTCCGCGCCCGTCAGGTCCAGGGCGTTGACGTCCTGGTGCGCGGCGAGCGGGGCCGCGATCTCGGCCGTCTTCCCGGACAGCACGTTGACCACGCCGCCCGGCACGTCCGAGGTGGCCAGCACCTCGCCCAGCGAGAGCGCGGGGAGCGGGGCCTTCTCGGAGGCGACGACCACGGCGGTGTTCCCGGTCGCGACGACCGGGGCGATCACCGAGACCAGGCCGAGGAAGGAGGAGTCCTGGGGGGCCAGGACGGCCACCACACCCGTCGGCTCGGGGGTCGAGAGGTTGAAGAACGGGCCCGCGACCGGATTCGCGCCGCCCACGACCTGGGCGATCTTGTCGGTCCAGCCCGCGTACCAGACCCAGCGGTCGATCGCCGCGTCGACCTGGGCCGCGGCCTTGGACTTGGAGATGCCCTCCGCGTCCGCCACCTCCCGTACGAACTGGTCCTTGCGGCCCTCCAGCATCTCGGCGACGCGGTAGAGGACCTGGCCGCGGTTGTACGCGGTCGCGCCCGACCAGCCGCCGAACGCCTTGCGCGCGGCCACGACCGCGTCACGGGCGTCCTTGCGGGAGGAGAGGGGGGCGTTGGCCAGCCACTTGCCCTTGGAGTCGGTCACCTCGTACACCCGGCCGCTTTCGGAACGCGGGAACTTCCCGCCCACGTACAGCTTGTAGGTCTTCAGCACACTGAGACGATCAGACATTGAGGTACGCCTCCAGGCCGTGGCGGCCGCCCTCGCGGCCGGAGCCCGACTCCTTGTAGCCGCCGAACGGCGAGGTCGGGTCGAACTTGTTGAACGTGTTGGACCAGACGACGCCCGCGCGCAGCTTGCCGGCGACGGAGAGGATGCGGGAGCCCTTCTCGGTCCAGATGCCGGCGGAGAGGCCGTACTGGGTGTTGTTGGCCTTGGCGACCGCCTCTTCCGGGGTGCGGAAGGACAGCACCGACAGCACCGGGCCGAAGATCTCGTCGCGGGCGATGGTGTGCGCCTGGGTGACGTTCGTGAAGAGCGTCGGGGCGAACCAGTAGCCGGAGGTGGGCAGTTCGCAGGCGGGGGACCAGCGCTCGGCGCCCTCGGCCTCGCCGGTCTCGGCGAGCGCGGTGATCCGGGTCAGCTGCTCGGCGGAGTTGATGGCGCCGATGTCGGTGTTCTTGTCGAGCGGGTCGCCCAGACGCAGGGTGGCCAGCCGGCGCTTGAGGCGCTCCAGCAACTCGTCCTGGATCGACTCCTGGACCAGCAGGCGGGAGCCCGCGCAGCAGACCTGGCCCTGGTTGAAGAAGATGCCCGTGACGATGCCCTCGACGGCCTGGTCGATGGGCGCGTCGTCGAAGACGATGTTGGCGCCCTTGCCGCCCAGCTCCAGGGTGAGCTTCTTGTCCGTGCCGGCGACCGTGCGGGCGATCTCCTTGCCGACGGCCGTGGAGCCGGTGAAGGCGACCTTGTTCACGTCCGGGTGGGCGACGAGGGCGGCGCCGGCGTCCCCGTACCCGGGAAGGATGTTGACGACGCCCTTGGGCAGACCCGCCTGCCGGCAGATGTCGGCGAAGAACAGCGCGGAGAGCGGGGTGGTCTCGGCGGGCTTCAGCACGACCGTGTTGCCGGTGGCGAGCGCCGGGGCGATCTTCCAGGCCAGCATCAGCAGCGGGAAGTTCCACGGGATGACCTGGCCCGCGACACCCAGCGGCGCCGGGTTGGGGCCGAAGCCCGCGTGGTCGAGCTTGTCGGCCCAGCCCGCGTAGTAGAAGAAGTGCGCGGCGACCAGGGGGAGGTCCGCGTCGCGGGTCTCCTTGATCGGCTTGCCGTTGTCCAGGGTCTCCAGGACGGCCAGCTCGCGGGAGCGCTCCTGGATGATCCGGGCGATCCGGAAGAGGTACTTGCCGCGCTCGGCGCCGGGCAGCGCCGACCACTTCTCGAACGCCTTGCGGGCGGCCTTCACGGCGCGGTCCACGTCCGCGGCGCCGGCCTGCGCGACCTCGGAGAGGACCTCCTCGGTGGACGGCGAGACGGTCTTGAAGACCTTGCCGTCGGCGGCCTCGGCGAACTCGCCGTCGATGAACAGGCCGTAGGACGGCGCGATGTCGACGACCGCGCGCGACTCGGGCGCCGGTGCGTACTCGAAGAGATTGGCCATGGTCAGTCCACCGTGACGTAGTCGGGGCCGGAGTAGCGGCCGGTGCTGAGCTTCTGGCGCTGCATCAGCAGGTCGTTGAGGAGGCTGGAGGCGCCGAAGCGGAACCAGTCGGCGGTCATCCAGGGCTCGCCGAGCGTCTCGTTGACCGTCACCAGGTACTTGACCGCGTCCTTGGTCGTACGGATACCGCCGGCCGGCTTGACCCCGACCTGGACGCCGGTGGCGGCGTGGAAGTCGCGCACCGCCTCCAGCATCAGCAGCGTGACCGGCAGGGTGGCGTTCACCGCGACCTTGCCGGTGGAGGTCTTGATGAAGTCGGCGCCGGCCAGCATCGCCAGCCAGGAGACCCGCCGGACGCTGTCGTACGTCTGGAGCTCGCCGGTCTCGAAGATGACCTTGAGGTGGGCGGCGCTGCCGTCGGGACGGGCGCACGCCTCCTTGACGGCCTTGATCTCCTCGAAGACCGCCATGTAGCGGCCGGCGAGGAAGGCGCCCCGGTCGATCACCATGTCGATCTCGTCGGCGCCGGCCGCGACCGCGTCACGGGTGTCGGCGAGCTTGACCGGCAGCGCGGCGCGGCCGGCCGGGAAGGCGGTGGCCACGGACGCGACGTGGATGTCGGGAGCGCCGCCGGCGAGCAGCGCCTCCTTGGCCGTCGCGACCATGTCGGGGTAGACGCAGATCGCCGCGACCTTGGGGCTGGTGCGGTCGGTGGGGTCGGGGTGGATGCCCTTGGCGCACAGCGCCCGGACCTTGCCCGGGGTGTCCGCGCCTTCGAGGGTCGTCAGGTCGATCATCGAGATGGCGAGGTCGATGGCGTACGCCTTCGCCGTCGTCTTGATCGAGCGGGTGCCGAGGGTGGCGGCGCGGGCCTCGAGGCCGACCGCGTCGACGCCGGGGAGGCCGTGGAGGAAGCGGCGCAGCGCACCGTCGTCGGCGGTCACGTCCGCCATTGACGCCAGACGCCCCGCGGCTTCCTTGCCGTATGCGGGAACAGTGATGGGCATGGTCACGAGGGGAGCATATCTACGCGCGTAGCGCAATGTCATCCCCCCTGAGGGCCGAATCCCGCCGCCCGCCCGAATGATGCCGTAACGCAATGTCCGACATCCGGACGGTCGGGCAGAATCGGCGGCATGACGAGCCAGGAACGCGCCACCCCGCCGCAGCAGCAGTACGCCGAGCGCACCTACCGCTCGCCGGCGGCCCTCGTCGGCGGTGTGCTGCTCCTGCTGCTCGGCCTGTGGCTGGGCGGCGACGCGCTGCTGCGGGGCGACGCCCACACCAGGCTGACCGCGGCGTTCGCGCTGCTCCTCGGGGTGCCGCTGGTGGCCGCCTACACCCTGCGGCCACTGGTGCGGGCGAACGAGGACCGGCTGCTGGTGCGCAATCCGTTCCGCACGATCACGCTGCCGTGGGGCGCCGTGGAGGGACTGCGGGCATCCTTCTCCACCGAGGTCGCCACGACCGGCGGCGCCAAGTACCAGCTGTGGGCCATCCCGGTCTCGCTGCGCCAGCGCAAGAAGGCCAACCGGCAGGCGATGCGCGGCGCGGGCGCGGCCGGGCCCCGGTTCGGGCCGAACGCCGACGCCGGCGGCCCGGTGCCGCGCGCGATGGCCGACCAGTCGCTGGACGAGCTGCGCGAGCTGAAGGAGCGGGCGGCGGGGCGTGAGGGCGCTCAGGGGGAGCCGGTGGTGCGGTGGGCGTATGCGGTCATCGCGCCGTGCGTGGTGGGGGTTGTTGGGCTTGCGGTGATGATCGCGCTCTGAGGGGCGTGGGGCTTATTCGTAGCGGGGCAGGCCCTCGGTGGAGATCGTCCATTCCTCGATGGTGACGTCTTCGCCGTAGAGGAAGTCCCTGCGCGTGGCGTAACGGGGGCCATCGGGGGTCGAGTGGATGTCGGAGAGGACGGCTCCCTTGCCCTCGCGCGGATCGAAGACCACATAGACGGGGATGCCGAGCAGCGGGTAGTCCCGCATCTTGCTCACCCAGTCGTTGTCGGGGTTGGAGCGGGAGACGATCTCGATGGCGGCGATGAGGGTGCGGGGGTCGAAGGAACCCTCGCCCTCCATGTCCGCCCAGGCGATCACCATCACGTCGGGGCGGCGCATGATGCCTTCGGGTGCGTTCTCGACATCGGGTTCCCCCGTGTGGGCCACGAGCTCTTCCGGCATGACCCTTTCCAGGCGCTTCCGGAGGCGTAGCGCGGTGAGGGTGTGTGGCATGACGGGCGACACCTTGTCGAGGACGATCCCTTCCTTCGTGATCTCGAATCTGCCCGGAAGCGTGTCGTCCGCCGCCTCAACGAATTCCTTCATCGCCTGGTAGAGAGGGGTGCCTCGCCGGGCATCGTCCGGGGCCATGTTCAAGCGGCCTTTCTGTGGTCGTTTCGGCAGTCGCGGCAGCGGCCCGGTTCGGGTGCGCGGAAGGCGCGGTCGCAGCCTTCGCAGTTCTGGAGCGGGTCGCGGCGGGGCACGACCGGGACGGCCGGTAGGGGCGGCGGCAGCAGCGCGGTGAGGCGGTGTTCGAGCAGGCCGACCGGGTGCTTCAGGTCGTCGGGGAGGCGTGCGGTCAGGGCGTTTCGTACGGCATCGGGGGCGGCTCCGCGTTCTAGCCAGGCGGCCACTGCCGGGGTCAGGTGGCGTACGTCCCGTTCGGCGAGCAGCAGCCGTGGTGCATTGCGGTGCAACTCCGCGAGGAGGGCGGCGGCGGTGCGGTGATGTTCTGGGGCAGGGGTACGCGGCTTGGGGAGCGGTTCCCGCTGTAAGGGGGCGGGCGCTGGGGGTCGGGTGGCTTCTGGCGCGGGCTTCGGGGGCAGCGTCTGTGTCGGCTTCTGGGGCCGCTCGGGTGCGCGGGTCGGCCTGGGTGCCGCAGTGACGGCCGAACCCGGCTGGTTGTACGAGACCGTGCGGGTGACGACCTTGCCGCCGGGGAGACGTTCCCGAGTGCGCTTCAGATAGCCGTGGGCCTCCAGTTCCCGCAGGGCTCCGGCGATGCGGTGCTCGCTCTCGGGGAAGCGGGCCGACAGGAACTTGATGCCGACCAGGGCGCCGACGGGCAGCGACTGGATGTGGACGGCGAGCCCGATCGCGAGGAGGGACAGCTCGCGGTGCTGGGCGAGGTGGTTGCCGACGACCGTGTAGCGGGTGGTGTGCCGGATGTTGACGTGGACGACACCGGATCGGGCGGTCGGGCGGGGAACGGGAGACGTGGCGCGCGAGGGCGCGCTAGGGTGCTGCAAAGCCATCGGGAAGCCCTAACTTCCTGGGTGGTCAGGCCCTCGATCGGGATTCGCAGTCCCGGCCGGGGGCCGTCGCATGTCTGGAGTTGTTGCGGCGAGCATATGCCGGTGAACCCGCTGGAAATCCAGCCCAGTTGGCCGATGTCACCTGTGTGAGTGACGGGAGGCTGTAGGGGTTGGGAAGGGTATTTCCCCGGGGTCTTTCCCCGGTCTCTTTAAGCCTTGATGTCGTGGCGCGCCGCGTCGTGGTCACCCGCGTCGTGCTCCATCGGGTTGCGCTCCACCGGGTCGCGGCCGGTGCGATGCGGTGGACGGCGTGGCGAACGGCGCTGTGAACAGGGCGATTTCCGCCCACACCGTCTTGCAGGGGACGGGCCCCGGGGTGACGCCCCAGCGGTCGGCGAGCGCCCCGACGAGGAGCAGCCCGCGGCCCGACTCGCTGTCGGCTGCTGGGTGCTCCGGGTGCTCCGTGAGGACGGGCAGCCGCTCGGCACGGGCGTCGGTCACCTCGATGCGCAGGGTGCCGCCGTGCACGGTCAGCATGAGCCGGAAGTCCCGTCCCGTTACGCGTCCGTGGAGTACGGCGTTGGCGGCGAGTTCGGCGATGACGTGGGCGGCGGTGTCCATGGGGAGCCTCCAGGAGCGGAGTTGCTCGGTGGCGAGCAGCCGGGCGAGCCGGGCGCCTCGGCGGGTGGAGGAGAGCTGGACCGTGAACTGCCGGGTGCGGGTACCGGTTTGGGGGATTCCTTGGTTCATGTCACTCAGCGTGGCGATGCGTGCGTACCGTGCACAGCGGTGGCGCCCTTGCGTACGGAGGTTGTCCCGGGCTTGTCCGGTGCTGTCCCGGCTGTCCGGAGTGACATCGCGGTGAGTCGGGGCGTTGACCTGGAACGGATCTCGGAGGTGGGCGCGGATGAGCGTGGACGGCGAGGGCGTGGGGACCGGGGAGACCGGGGAGGACGAGCCGGGCTGGGACGTCGATCCGGACGACGAGTCGGGGGCGGCGGTGGTCGCGACGGTGGGCCGCCAGCTCAAGGCGTGGCGCGAGGCGGCCGGGCTGCGGGCCGCGGAGTTCGGGGCGGCGATTGGGTACGGGGAGGACCTGATCTACAAGGTGGAGGGTGGGCGGCGCATCCCCCGGCCGGAGTTCCTGGACAGGGCGGACGAGGTGTTGGGGGCGGGCGGGAAGCTGGCCGCCATGAAGCGGGATGTGGCGGAGGCCCGGTATCCGAAGAAGGTACGGGACCTGGCGAAGTTGGAGGCCAGGGCAGTCGAGGTCGAGGCGTACGGCAACCACAACATCCACGGATTGCTACAGACGGAGGAGCACATGCGCGCTCTGTTCGCCGGGTGGCTACCTGCCTATTCAGCGGACGAGATGGACCGCATGGTGGCTGCTCGGATGGCTCGACGGTCCATTTTCGAGCGTTCCCCTGCACCGGTGCTCAGCTTCGTGCAGGAGGAGGTGACCCTTCGGCGCCCAGTTGGGGGCACAATGGTGATGCGCCGACAACTCGAACACCTATTGGAAGTGGGGCAGTTGCGGAATGTGTCGATCCAGGTGATGCCGACTAACTGCGAGGAGCACCCTGGGACCGGTGGGCGGATCCAGGTGCTGAAGTTCCCGGACGGCACGGCGGTGGGCCGATCCGAAGGGGCGTTCGCCGGTCGTGCGGTCTCAGACCCGAAGCACCTCAGGATCCTTGAGCTGCGCTATGGGATGATCCGGGCTCACGCTCTCACGCCACGGGAGTCACTGGCCTTCATCGAGCAAGTGCTGGGGGAAACATGATCCGCAAGCTTTCTGCCGGGGACCGTTCCGACCTGGAGTGGTTCAAGAGCAGTTACAGCGACAGCGGTGACGGCAACGACTGCGTCGAGGTGGCGACTTCCTCCGGCGCGGTGCACATCCGTGACTCCAAGGACAAGCCGGGCCCGCAGCTCGTGTTCACGCCGGCCGTGTGGGCCGACTTCGTGACATACGTGGGAGAAACATGATCCACAAGCTTTCCACCGGGGATGGTTCCGAGCTGCAGTGGTTCAAGAGCAGCTACAGCGACAGCAGCAACCCCAACGACTGCGTCGAAGTCGCCAGCGCCCCCGGCCTCATCCACGTCCGCGACTCCAAGAACACCCAGGGGCCGCGCCTCGGCTTCACGCCCGGCGCGTGGGCCGACTTCGTGACGTACGTGGTCGAGCGCTGAAGCTGAAGACGACCGAACGCAACGCGCCCCGTCCCCGGTGAACCCGGGAGCGGGGCGCATGGCGTGGGAAGAGCAGGAAGCTCTCAGATCCCCGCCGCCGTAGACAGATCCTCCTTGATGGCCGCCAGTGTCCCGGCCGCCCGGCCCCGGGCCTCCGGCAGCCCGTCGGCCGACTCCACCGGCACCACGACCTCCAGGTAGCACTTGAGCTTGGGCTCGGTGCCGCTGGGGCGGACCACGACGCGGGCGGCCTCGATGCCGGCCTCCGGTGCGCCGGAGAGGTAGTAGCGCAGGCCGTCGGTCGGCGGCAGCGCTTCGGTGCCCTCGTTGAGGTCGTCGGCGCGGTGCACGGTCAGGCCCGCCAGCGAGGTCGGCGGCTGCTCGCGCAGCCTGCGCATCGCGTCGGAGATCAGCGACAGGTCCTCGACGCGGACCGAGAGCTGGTCGGTGGCGTGCAGACCGTGCTGCACGGCCAGCTCGTCCAGCAGGTCCGGCAGGCCGCGCCCGGCCGCCTTCAGCTCCGCGGCCAGTTCGGCGATCAGCAGGGCGGCGGTGATGCCGTCCTTGTCGCGTACGCCCTGCGGGTCGACGCAGTAGCCGAGCGCCTCCTCGAAGGCGTAGCGCAGGCCGTTCACCCGGGCCAGCCACTTGAAGCCGGTCAGCGTCTCCTCGTACGGCAGCGAGGCGCCGGCGGCGATGCGGGACATCAGCTGGGAGGAGACGATCGTGGTGGCGAAGGTGCCGGCGGCGCCCTTGGCGACCAGGTGGGCGGCGAGCAGTGCGCCGACCTCGTCGCCGCGCAGCATCCGCCAGCCCTCGGGCGTGCCGGGGGCCGGGACGGCGACGGCGCAGCGGTCCGCGTCGGGGTCGTTGGCGATGACGATGTCCACCCCGCCGGCGCCCTGGGACCGGGCGGTGGCGAACGCGAGGTCCATCGCGCCCGGCTCCTCCGGGTTGGGGAAGGCGACCGTCGGGAAGTCCGGGTCCGGCTCGGCCTGCTCCGCGACGACCGCGGGGGCCGGGAAGCCGGCCCGGTCGAAGGCGGCGAGGAGGGTGTCGCGGCCGACGCCGTGCATCGGCGTGTAGACGACCTTCACGTCCCGGGGGGAGCCGGGGGTCAGCACGGCGTCGGTGCGCGCCAGGTAGGCCGCGAGGACGGTGTCGTCGAGCGTCTCCCAGCCGGACTCGGGGCGCGGTACGTCGGCCAGCGAGCGGACCGCGGCGATCTCGGCGGCGATCTCGCCGTCCGCGGGCGGCACGATCTGCGAGCCGTCGCCCAGGTAGACCTTGTAGCCGTTGTCGCGCGGCGGGTTGTGGCTGGCGGTGACCTCGACGCCGGCGACCGCGCCCAGGTGCCGTATCGCGAAGGCCAGTACGGGCGTGGGCAGCGGGCGCGGCAGCAGCGCGGCGCGCAGGCCCGCGCCGATCATCACGGCGGCGGTGTCGCGGGCGAAGTCGGCGCTCTTGTGGCGCGCGTCGTAGCCGATGACGACCAGTCCCGAGCCCTGGCCCTTGGCCTTGAGGTACGCGGCGAGGCCGGCCGCGGCCCGGATGACCACCGAGCGGTTCATCCGCATCGGGCCCGCGCCCAGCTCACCGCGCAGCCCGGCGGTGCCGAACTGCAGGGTGCCGGCGAACCGAGCGGCCAGCTCCGCCGCGAGGTCGGCGTCGTCGGCGGCTTCGATGAGCTTGGACAGCTCGTCCCGGGTCTCCGGGTCGGGGTCCTCGGCCAGCCATGCCTGGGCCTGGTTGATCAGCTCCGCGGGATCGGTAGCCACGTGATGCTCCTGACGGTGGATACGGGTGGGGGGCGCTGGGGGTGCCCTTGAGCGGGGGCTGGTCCCGGCTCGTCACGCTTACCCCGTACGTACGGGAAGGGAGCCGCAGAACCGGCCATTGGCGGGTCGCGGGGCGGGCGGTGGGGGGGGGGGGGGGGGGGGGGGGGGGGGGGGGGGGGGGGGGGGGGGGGGGGGGGAAAGCGGCGGGACGGTGGAGTAGTCGGGCGCGGGGGGGGGGGGGGGTGGTGTGTGGGGGCTTTTTGCTTTCTTCCCCCCCCCCCCCCCCCCCCCCCCCCCCCCCCCCCCCCCCCCACCCACGCACCCGCCGTGTCCGTGACCGTGGCGCTCACGGCGCCGCGGTGGCTCAGAGCTTGCCGAGCACCTGGGCGAGCAGGCTGCCCATCGCGGTCGCGGAGTCGCGGCCGGCCTGGAGCACCTCCTCGTGGTTGAGCGGCTCGCCCGTCATGCCCGCGGCGAGGTTCGTCACCAGGGACAGGCCGAGCACCTCGGCGCCCGCCTCACGGGCGGCGATGGCCTCCAGGACGGTGGACATGCCGACCAGGTCGGCGCCCAGCGTGCGGATCATCTTGATCTCGGCCGGGGTCTCGTAGTGCGGGCCGGGGAACTGGGCGTAGACGCCCTCCTCCAGGCTCGGGTCGACCTCCTTGCACAGCGCGCGCAGCCGCGGCGAGTACAGGTCGGTCAGGTCGACGAAGTTCGCGCCGACGATCGGGGAGGTGGCGGTGAGGTTGAGGTGGTCGCTGATCAGGACCGGCTGGCCGGGGCGCATGCCCTCGCGCAGACCACCGCACCCGTTGGTGAGCACGACGGTCTTGCAGCCGGCCGCCACGGCGGTGCGGACACCGTGCGCGACGGCGGCCACGCCGCGGCCCTCGTAGTAGTGGGTGCGGCCCAGGAAGACCAGCGCCCGCTTGGCGCCGACCTGGTAGGAGCGGATCTTGCCGCCGTGGCCGGCGACGGCCGGGGGCGGGAAGCCGGGCAGCTCGGTGACGGGGAATTCGTGCTCGGGCGCGCCCAGGGCCTCGGCGGCCGGGGCCCAGCCGGAGCCCATCACCAGGGCGACGTCGTGGGTCTCGGCGCCGGTCAGCTCCCGCAGGCGGGCGGCGGCGTCGGCGGCGGCGCCCTGCGGGTCGCGCGCGATGTCCGGGGTAACAGATGCGTTCACGCGGACGAGGGTAGCCGCTAATCCCCTACGCGCGTAGATGTCGCTGCCCACGGTGCTGGGATCGTTGTCTTGTGGCATTTGCCAAACGCCCGTCGCCCGGGCGCGTCGCGACACCCGTACGGCCGCGTCCCGGCCCCGGCCCCGGCCGCTCCTCAGCAGGGCCGCTTGCGCAGCTCCATCACATAGTCGTGCGGGGCGCCGGCCGACTCGGCGGCGTCCGCGATCTCGCCCAGGTAGCGGGCGGAGGGCAGTCCGCCCTCGTAGCCGTTGAGCACGTAGATCCAGGCCGTCTCGTCGCCTTCGAGGGTGTGCACCCGCACCCGCATCCGCCGGTAGATCTCCATGCCGACGCCCTCCCAGCGGTCCAGGGACTCCTCGTCCATGGGGGCGACGTCGTAGAGCGCGACGAAGAGCTGGGAACCCGGGTCCTCGACGACCGTCGCCAGCGCGCCCTCCCAGCCCATCTGCTCGCCGCCGAAGGTCAGCCGCCAGCCGTTGAGCCAGCCGGTGCCGCGCAGCGGCGAGTGCGGTGCGCGGCGGGACATCAGCCGCGCGTCGAGGTTGCCGGCGTACGCGGCGTAGAGCGACATGGTTCCGAGGGTACGGGAGGTTGCCCGCCGGGCTCGTGGTACCGGAGGTTCGTACGAGGGGGCGGTGCGGAGGGCGTCCGGGCGGCTGCGGGGCGCACACGGCGCCCCCGGGCGAGAGGGAGCTTCGGGCGTGCGGGACAATGGAGTACGTGACTCGGATCGTGATCATCGGTGGCGGACCCGGCGGATACGAAGCAGCCCTGGTGGCGGCCTCTCTCGGCGCGGAGGTGACCGTCGTCGACTGCGACGGTCTGGGCGGGGCGTCGGTGCTCACCGACTGCGTGCCGTCGAAGACCCTCATCGCCACGGCCGAGGTGATGACGACCTTCGACTCCTCGTACGAGGAGCTGGGCATCATCGTCGAGGACGACACGCCGCACATCGACCGGCCGGCCCGGGTCGTCGGCGTCGACCTCGGCAAGGTCAACCGGCGCGTCAAGCGCCTGGCGCTCGCCCAGTCGCATGACATCACCGCTTCCGTGACCCGCGCCGGCGGCCGGGTCATGCGCGGCCGCGGCCGGCTGGAGCCGGGCCAGGCGCCGGACGGTTCGCGCAAGGTGACGGTGACCGCCGCCGACGGCACGTCCGAGGGCCTGATCGCGGACGCGGTGCTGATCGCCACGGGCGCGCACCCCCGCGAGATCCCCGACGCGCTGCCCGACGGCGAGCGGATCTTGAACTGGACGCAGGTCTACGACCTCGACGAGCTGCCCGAGGAGCTCATCGTGGTCGGTTCCGGTGTCACCGGCGCCGAGTTCGCCGGTGCCTACCAGGCGCTCGGCTCCCGCGTCACCCTCGTCTCCTCCCGTGACCGCGTGCTGCCGGGTGAGGACCCGGACGCCGCCGCCGTACTGGAGGACGTCTTCCGCCGCCGCGGCATGAACGTCATGGCGCGCTCGCGGGCGCAGTCCGCCAAGCGGGTCGGCGACCGCGTCGAGGTCACCCTCGCCGACGGCCGGACGATCTCCGGTACGCACTGCCTGATGGCGGTCGGCTCGATCCCCAACACCGAGGGCATCGGCCTGGAGGCGGCCGGCGTCAAGCTCAAGGACTCCGGCCACGTGTGGACCGACAAGGTCTCGCGCACCACAGCCCCCGGCGTGTACGCGGCCGGCGACTGCACCGGCGTCTTCGCGCTGGCGTCCGTCGCCGCGATGCAGGGCCGGATCGCGATGTACCACTTCCTCGGCGACGCGGTGACCCCGCTGAACCTCAAGACCGTCTCCGCGAACGTCTTCACCGACCCCGAGATCGCCACCGTCGGCTACTCCCAGGCCGACGTCGACAGCGGCCGGATCGACGCCCGGGTGGTGAAGCTGCCGCTGCTGCGCAACCCGCGCGCGAAGATGCAGGGCATCCGCGACGGTTTCGTGAAGCTCTTCTGCCGTCCGGGCACGGGCATCGTCGTCGGCGGTGTGGTGGTCTCCCCGCGCGCCAGCGAGCTGATCCACCCCATCTCGATCGCGGTCGACAACAATCTGACCGTCGAGCAGATCGCCAGCGCCTTCACGGTCTACCCGTCGCTGTCCGGCTCGATCGCCGAGGTCGCCCGCCAGTTGCACTCCCGTAAGACCGGCGAGTAGGGCCTGTCCGACAGGCAACCGATAAAGAAGCGACACCCCGGCGCCCATTGGCGATTGAAAACTTTGTGCCCCCAGTGAGCACTGGGGATGAAACGTGCCTGCACGGGCCGGCGGCCCGGCTGCGGGGGGGAACCGCCGCCACACCCGCCGCCAAAGAGGACGACCCAGAAACAAAAACGCGGGGCCGCCCGGCAGCTTTGCCGGTCTTCGACCCACCCGC
>NZ_JBWKCJ010000015.1:183738-199678 GCF_056436545.1 Streptomyces sp. NPDC043738
CGTTCCCCCGTGGAGGGGGGACCCTTTTCCCCCCCAGGGGACATTGGGGGGAAACTTTCTCCCTCGCGTCTTCTCCTCCGTTCGTTCTTCCCCCCCCCCCCCCCCACCGGCCGCCAGGGCGGCTGACCAGGCAGCAAGCGCGCGGCGCCGCGCGGCAGTTCGACGTATGCGCGACATATGCGCGCCGCATACCACGTCGGGCTGCACGCTGTGAACAACTTCCGTTAATTGGTGCAACCTGCTGAAAACAGACGGTCGTTGGCGTTACTGTCAGTTTCGTGTTCGCTGCAGAACGTCGCCAATTGATCCTTGAAATGGTGCGCGCCAACGGAGCGGTTTCGCTCCGGGAGCTCGCCCGCGTCGTCCAGACCTCCGAAGTAACCGTACGGCGGGATGTGCGGGCGCTGGAGGCAGAGGGACTGCTCGACCGCCGGCACGGCGGTGCGGTCCTGCCGGGAGGTTTTACCAGGGAATCCGGATTCCCGCAGAAATCCCATCTAGCGACCGCGGAGAAAACGGCCATCGCCGATCTCGCGGCCGGCTTCGTCGAAGAGGGCGAGGCCATTGTCGTCGGCGCGGGAACGACCACCCAGGAGCTGGCCCGCCGGCTCGCCCGGGTCCCCGGACTCACCGTCGTCACCAACTCCCTGCTCGTCGCCCAGGCGTTGGCCCATGCCAACCGCGTCGAGGTCGTGATGACCGGCGGCACCCTGCGCGGCTCCAACTACGCACTGGTCGGCAGCGGTGCCGAACAGTCCCTCCAGGGCCTGCGGGTCTCCCGCGCCTTCCTGTCGGGCAGCGGGCTGACCGCCGAGCGCGGCCTGTCCACCTCCAACATGCTCTCCGCCAGCGTCGACCGGGCGCTGGTCCAGGCGGCGGGGGAGGTGGTGGTGCTCGCCGACCACACCAAGCTCGGCTCCGACACGATGTTCCAGACCGTGCCGACGGACGTGATCACCCGCCTGGTCACGGACGAGCCACCGGCCCACGACGACCGCGCCGCCACCGAACTCCAGGCGCTGGCCGACCAGGGGGTGCAGATCGCCGTCGCCGGCGGTCCGGCCGCGGGGCACGCGGCGGGCCAGCCGGGCCTGGACGGTGCCGCCGGCGACCGCAGAGGCCCGCGGCGGGACGTCCCGCTGCCGGGGCAGCGGCGCAGCCATGCGCCGGGTGCCACGGGCGGTGCGCCGCAGCTGCGCTCGGCGGCGTCGTTGAGCGAGTCACCGGGAGGCGGCCGGGTCGCCGATCTGGCGCCACGGCGACGCTGAGCGGCTGCCGGGGCGGGCGGCCGGGCCCGGGGAAGGCACCCTGCCGGCGCGCGCCTTCTCAGCCGGAGCCGTTCTCCGGCTTCAGCCCGCGCAGGGTGAGCCTCAGCAGCCGATCGGCGAGCTTCGGATCGTCCGGGGACTCCTCGACGGCCAGCGCGATGCCGTTGGTCAGCTGCATCAGATCGCCGATGCTCACATCCGGGCGCACCGCCCCGGCCTGCTGGGCGCGAGCCAGCAGCGCGCCGCCGGCCTCCCGCATCGGCACGCTGCACCGCGCCATGCCCGAACTCTCGTCCGCCGAGGCGGTCATCAGGGCCCGCGACAGTCCGCGGTAGGTACTGGCGTGGGTGATGATCGCACGCAGCCAGTCGACCAGCGCGGCGCACGGCTGGGGTGCGTCGGCCAGCTGGCCGGCGTACGCCAGCAGGGCCTCCACCTCGCTCTGGAAGACCGCGCCCATCAGGGCGGTGCGGTTGGGGAAGTGCCGGTAGAGGGTGCCGATACCGACACCGGCGCGGCGTGCGATGTCCTCCAGCGAGGTGTCCGTGCCGTGTTCGGTGAAGGCCGTCCGGGCCTCGGTCAGCAGCCGTTCGTAATTGCGGCGCGCGTCGGCCCGCATGGGGCGCACGTCATGTGCCCGCGCCGGTGCGGCCGCCATCGGACCCCGCGCCGTCTGCCGCTGCTGCCCTGCCGTCTCCGTCGCCATCGCCGTCCTTCCTCGACCCGGCCGGTTTGCGGCCCGGTGGATCCAGGATGCCATTGCCCGATCGCGGGGTGATCCGGTGCGGTATGCAAGGAATGCCGGAGGTGCCCTCCTGTTGTCCCGGGGGTGCTCCCGCGCCCGGCCCGGTGGACGGCCGGCGGCCTGGGCGTGAAGTTGCGGCGTACCGCGGTGGTCGCGCGGTCGAACACCTCGGGCGGGCCGCAACGCTGCGCCGTCAAGAGACATCAAACCTGGCGCAATGAGGTCTTCCGGGCTGTTCCGGAGACCCGGGAAGACGCCGTGCCAGGCCGCCGGGGAGCGGCGCACGGCGCCGGACATCTGGGGAAAACGTCATGGGACTGACCAGCCGGTCGCTGTTGTACGCCATGGCCGCGGTCGCCGTGGTCTGCGTAGGACTCACGCTCTGGCTGTGGCCGCGGTTCGCCGGGCGCGGGCCGCGGGCGCTGCTGGGGCGGCTCGGCTCGATCGCCGCCACCCAGCTGACCATCGTGGCGGCGCTGGGCCTCGCGGTGAACGCCAACTTCCAGTTCTACGGCTCCTGGCACGAACTGCTCGGCCTGTACGACGACGCGCCGGCCGCCGCCGGGAAGTGGGGTGACGGCGGTATGGCCGGCCCGGCCGGCGACCCGTCCAAGGGCCTGGTCCAGACCTCGGGCCCGGACGGCCTGGACAAGGTGCACGGCCTGCCGAAGGGCCCGCCGGACCAGGCGGGCAAGGTCGAGGCGGTACGGATCGTCGGCAAGCGGACCCGGGCGGTGGACCCGGCCTATGTCTATCTGCCGCCGCAGTACTTCCAGCCGCAGTACGCCCGCCAGCGCTTCCCCGTCATCGTCGCGCTCAGCGGCTACCCGGGCGGTACGTTCCTGTTGGCCCAGCATCTGCGGCTGCCGCAGACCGCCGCCGGGCTGATCCGCGCCGGCCGGATGCAGCCGACCGTCATCGTGATGCTGCGGCCCACCATCGCGCCGCCGCGCGACACCCAGTGCGTCGACGTGCCCGGCGGCCCGCAGGCCGAGACCTTCTTCGCCCGCGACGTTCCCGACGCCCTGAAGTCGCACTACCGGATCGGCCACGACCCCGGCGGCTGGGGCGTGCTGGGCTACTCCTCGGGCGGCTCCTGCGCCCTCCAGCTCGCCATGCGGCACGACCGCACCTACACCGCGGCGGCCGCCCTCTCGCCCGACTACAAGGTCAGCAACGACCCCACGACCGGCGACCTCTTCGGCGACGGCCGGGACCGGGTGCGCCGCCGCCAGGAGCACGATCTGCTGTGGCGGCTGCGGCACCTGCCGGCCCCGCAGGTGAGCGTCCTGGTGGGCACGAGCCGTACGGGCGAGAAGAACTACCCGGCGGCGCAGGCCTTCCTGGCCGCCGTGCGGCCGCCGATGAAGGCCGACGCCGTCGTCCTGGACCACGGCAGCCACAACTTCGCCACCTGGCGGCGCGAGGTGCCCTCCGCGCTGGAGTGGATGGGCAAGCGGCTGACGTTCCCGGAGGACGTGGTGGGCAACTCGTAGCGGGTGCGCCGACTGCGGCGCGGGAAGGTCCCGGACACGTTCGAGGGGCTCGCGGCGGTCCACCGCCACGAGCCCCTCGAAGGTTTCGGAACTACCGGGTCAGTCCTTGATCTCGCAGATCACCGCGCCGGACGTGAGCGCCGCGCCGACCTCGGCGGTCAGGCCCTTGATGGTGCCGGAGCGGTGCGCGTTCAGCGGCTGCTCCATCTTCATCGCCTCCAGGACGACGACCAGCTCGCCCTCGGTGACCTGCTGGCCCTCCTCGACGGCGACCTTGACGATGGTGCCCTGCATCGGCGAGGCGAGCGCGTCGCCGGAGGCGGCGCTGCCGGCCTTCTTGGCCGCCTTGCGCTTGGGCTTGGCGCCACCGGCGACCGCGGCGCGGGCCAGCGGCATGCCGAGCGAGGACGGCAGCGAGACCTCCAGGCGCTTGCCGCCGACCTCGACGACGACCGTCTCGCGGGTGTCGGTCTCGGCCTCCTCCGCACCGGGCGCGGCGAACGGCGCGATCTCGTTGACGAACTCGGTCTCGATCCAGCGGGTGTGGACGGTGAACGGGTCCGCGGAGCCGGTCAGTTCGGGGGCGAACGCCGGGTCCTTGACGACCGTGCGGTGGAACGGGATGGCCGTGGCCATGCCCTCCACCTGGAACTCCGCCAGCGCACGGGCGGCGCGCTGCAGGGCCTGCGCGCGGGTGGCGCCGGTGACGATCAGCTTGGCCAGCAGGGAGTCCCAGGCCGGGCCGATGACCGAGCCGGACTCCACGCCCGCGTCCAGGCGGACGCCGGGGCCGCTGGGGCCGTCGAAGCGGGTGACCGTGCCGGGCGCCGGCAGGAAGTTGCGGCCCGGGTCCTCACCGTTGATGCGGAACTCGAAGGAGTGGCCGCGCACCGCCGGGTCGTCGTAGCCGAGCTCCTCGCCGTCGGCGATCCGGAACATCTCGCGGACCAGGTCCAGGCCGGTGACCTCCTCGGTGACCGGGTGCTCGACCTGGAGGCGGGTGTTGACCTCCAGGAAGGAGATCGTGCCGTCCTGGCCGACGAGGAACTCGCAGGTGCCGGCGCCCTCGTAGCCGGCCTCCTTGAGGATGGCCTTGGACGCGCGGTACAGCTCGGCGTTCTGCTCGTCCGTCAGGAACGGCGCGGGGGCCTCCTCCACCAGCTTCTGGTGGCGGCGCTGCAGCGAGCAGTCACGGGTGGAGACCACGACCACGTTGCCGTGCTTGTCGGCCAGGCACTGGGTCTCGACGTGCCGGGGGCGGTCCAGGTAGCGCTCGACGAAGCACTCGCCGCGGCCGAAGGCGGCGACCGCCTCACGGACGGCCGAGTCGTACAGCTCGGGGACCTCGTCGAGGGTGCGGGCGACCTTCAGGCCGCGGCCGCCGCCTCCGAAGGCCGCCTTGATCGCGATCGGCAGGCCGTGCTCCTTGGCGAAGGCCACGACCTCCTCCGCGCCGGAGACCGGGTCGGGGGTGCCGGCGACCAGCGGCGCACCGGCGCGCTGGGCGATGTGCCGGGCCGCGACCTTGTCACCGAGGTCGCGGATGGCATGCGGGGGAGGGCCGATCCAGGTCAGCCCCGCGTCCAGGACGGCCTGGGCGAACTCTGCGTTCTCGGAGAGGAAGCCGTAGCCGGGGTGGATGGCGTCCGCGCCCGAATCGGCGGCGGCTGCCAGGACCTTGGCGATGTCCAGGTAACTGGTGGCAGGAGTGTCACCGCCCAGGGCGTAAGCCTCGTCCGCCGCGCGTACGTGCAGAGCGTCCCGGTCGGGGTCGGCGTAGACGGCTACGCTGCCGATCCCCGCGTCCCGGCATGCACGGGCAACGCGAACAGCGATTTCGCCACGGTTGGCGATGAGCACCTTGCGCACGATGGGTCCTTCCTTGGCGCTTCGCCGCATCAATAGGGATGCGGCGATTTTAGGGACTGGCGACACCGCGTGCCGACCCGTTCCCTGGGGTGAGCTTTCCCACACGGAGTGTGCCCGGAGCGCCAGTGAGGGGCCTAAGTCCCCTGGTATCCCAGGGTAGGCCCGGATACACGGGCTCCGGCGTGAGACGCGGTGTGGCCTAGGTCTCGAACTTTCGGGATCCAGCGGATCGTCAATTCTTTGTGGAGTCCCTACGAATGGGCGAAGAAAACTTTGCCGCCGGCTCCGTCCGTCGGCGTGCCGCCGGACCGTCGCCCGCAGATGTCCGCACCCACTCGCGCAGAACCCTTGCCCTGGCTGTTACCCATTAGTAGCGTGCCCGATGTCTTTGTACTCGCGGTAACGGATGTCTTCCGGAAGTGGGTGGGCGGGGTGATGGCACGACGACCCGTGGCGGCGGCCGCGGCGGTGGTACTGGTCCTGGAGGCCTTCGGGATCGTGCTGCTCAACTGGATCCTGAGCATCGTCGTGGACCGGCAGCAGATGTCGCTGGCCGGTCTGCAGCCCCGCGCGATGTCCGCCGGCTCCTGGATAGGCGGCATCCTCTTCGGGCTCTATCTCCTGTTCTGCGCCGCCCTCCTCATCCGCACCGCGGTGCGCGACCGCGCCCCGGGCGGCTTCGCCCGTATCGCCCTGATCAGCGCCGCCGTGGTCCACGGTCTGCTGGGCGCCTTCGCCGTCGGCCTGGTCGGCTGGGTCGCCTTCCTCGCGATGAGCGTCGTGCTGGGGCTGATCGTGCTGACGCTGGTGGCGTACGGGGAGGGCCGTAGCCGCCAGGAGGGCGACGCGGGCCCCGAGGGCGCTCCGAACGGGCCGCCGGCGGCGGCGCCCGGCACGGTCTGAAAGCACCCGCACCCGGACCCGCACCCGCTCCGGCACCCGCCCCTCGCCCGAACTCCCCGCTCCCCGGCCCCGGTCGACACCCCCTGAGGACCCGCGACACGCCCGGGTTAGGCTCTGCGCGCTGTGTCGTCGACGGGGGATGGTGCGCATGCAGGCGTCAGTTGCCGGTGCCGGAGCGCGAACGGGCGCGCCGGTCTCGATCGGCCCGTACACGGTGCTGGGCCGGCTGGACGACGAGGCGTCCCCGGTACCCGTACCCGAGCGGCGGTTCATCGGGCGGAGCGCGGACGGCGACCGCACGGTCCTGATCGGGCTGCCGCTCGAGGGGGCCGACCCCGGCCGGTTCCTGGCCGAGGCGGAGGCCTCCCGCTATCTGCTCGGACCGTGGTCCGCCCCGGTCGCAGAGCTGGCCGCGCCCGGTGACGCCGCCTGGCACGCCCGCCCCTACCTCCCGGTGCTCCCGCTGCCGTCCGCCCTCGCCGTACACGGCGGCCCGCTGCCCGAACGCACCGTGCGGGCCCTGGGCGCCGCCCTCGTGGAGACCTTGATCATCGGCCACGGGCAGGGGCTGAGCCACGCCGGAGTCTCGCCCGCGGCCGTACTGCTGGCGGCGGACGGGCCCCGGCTCACCTGCTTCGGGGCGGTACGCGCCGCGGCCGCCGACGGCACCGCGCGCTCCGGGCTGCCGGGCCTGGAGTCCGGGAGCCTGCCGCCGGAGCAGGCCGGCGGCGGGCACCCGCAGCCGGCGGGCGACGTCTACGCCCTGGGCGCGACCCTCGCCTACGCCGCGACCGGCCACACCGTGCCGGAACGGGAGGAACTGCCGGCCGCCCTGCGGTCCGTCATCACGGCCTGCCTGTCCCGGGACCCGGCCGCCCGGCCCCGCCCGGCCGAGCTGCTGGACGCGCTCAGCCCGATCGCCGCGCACCCCGGAGCGGGCCCCGACACCGCCGGCAACCCCGTCGAGCGGGCCGCCGCGGCGCTCGGCCCCGGCTGGCTGCCCGGCCGGATCATCGCGGCCCTGGCCCGCCAGTCGGCCGGGCTGCTCGCCGCGACCCTCCCGCCTCCGCCCGCCGCACGCCAGGACTAATGCCGCCATGCCCTCCCCCCTGACCCACGACGACCCGCACGGCTTCGGCCCCTACCGCCTCATCGCCCGGCTGGGCAGCGGCGGCATGGGCACCGTCTACCTGGCGCGCTCGCCGGGCGGCCGGACCGTGGCGGTCAAGACCATGCACGCCCGGATCGCCACCGAGACCGCCTTCCGCACCCGGTTCCGGCTGGAGGCGGACGCCGCCCGGGTCATCGGCCCACGCCACGGCGCCCAGGTCGTCGAGGCCGATCCGCTCGCCGAAACCCCCTGGATCGCCACCGAGTACGTCCTCGGCCCGCCGCTGGACGACGCGGTGGAGCTGGCCGGTCCCCTGCCCGAGGCATCCGTACGGGCCCTGGGTGCGGCACTGTGCGCCGCGCTGGGCCAGCTGCACCACTCCGACGTCGTGCACCGCGACCTCAAACCGTCGAACATCATGGTCACCGCCCACGGCCCGAAGGTCATCGACTTCGGTATCGCCCGCGCGCTGGGCGACGACCGGCTGACCCACACGGGCGCCGCGGTCGGCACCCCCGCGTTCATGTCGCCGGAGCAGGCGGCCGGCGGGGAACACACCCCGGCCGGGGACGTCTTCGCGCTCGCCGGGGTGCTGGTCTTCGCCGCCACCGGCCACGGCCCCTTCGGCGACGGGCGGCCCGCGGACCTGCTGTACCGGGTCACCTACGGCGAACCCGACCTCACCGGAACCCCCGCCGCCCTCGCCCCGATCCTGGCCCGCTGCCTGGCCAAGGACCCCGCCCAGCGTCCGACCACCGCCGAGCTGTCCGCCCAGCTGCACGACGGCGGCGGCGAGTTCGCCGACCTGCTGCCGGACGCGGTGCTCGCGGAGATCGGACGGCGGGCGGGCGAGGTCTGGCAGGTCGTGCCGCAGCGGCTGCCCGCGCCGGCCGACCAGCCGGCGACCGTACCGGCGGCGGAGGCGCCCGCCGCGCGGGGCCTGTCCCGCCGGGGGCTGCTGATGGCCGGCGCGGGGTCGGCGCTCGGCCTGGCCGGGGCCGGTGTCTGGGCGTGGCTGGGGCGGGGCGGGTCCGCGCCGGATCCCACGGGGCCGTACGAGAAGCCGACGCCCGGTCCGAGCGTCAGCGCGCTGAAGAAGAAAAAGCTGGACTCGGTGTGGCAGATCCAGAACGGCGGCACCTATGACGACGAGTCACCCGACGCCCCCTTCGTGGTCGGGGGCGTGCCCGTCGTGGTGGGCAACACCCAGATCTACCGGATGGACCCGGCGTCCGGCGCCGTGAAGTGGACCGCCGACATCGACGGCACCTGGCAGGTCGCCTCGGACGGCGAGCGCCTCTACCAGAACGTCAAGGTCGCGCACTACGACGACGCCAACAGCGGGATCCCGCGCGACGTCGACCGGTTCCTCGCCCGCGTCGACCTCGCCACGGGCAAGGCCGGCAAGCACCTCGCCGAGATCACCGACGCGAACTTCGGCGGCATCGACAGCCAGTTGCTGGCGGTCGCCGGCGACACCGCCTACCTGGCCGTCTCCCAGGGCAAGGTCAAGATGTACCAGCGGCAGATCCCCTGGGCCGTGACCGCCGTGGACCTCACCTCGGCGCGCCGGCCGTGGACGGAGCAGCTGCCGTTCCGGTCGGCGAAGTCCGACCAGTGGCACTTCCTCGCCGCCAAGGTCGTCGGCGACCGCCTGCTGCTGCTTCAGGAGACGAACGACGGCAAGGTCCGCATCGTCGCCCGGAACATCCGCACCGGCAAGGTCGTCTGGGACAAGCCCTGGGACGTGAAGCCGGCCGCCGCGCACCACCCGCTGACGGCCGACGGCAAGCACCTGTACCTGGGCACCGGACGGCTGCGGGCGCTGCGGCTGAGCGACGGCGGGCAGGCGTGGGAGTCGGCCCCGGGCAAGAGCTACGGGCCGCCGGTCCTGAAGGACGGCGTGGTCTACGCGGTGCAGAAGGGCCTCGGCCTCGTCGGGACCGACGCCGCCGGCGGGAAGCCGCGCTGGGCGGAGAAGGGCGGCGACGGCGCGCAGGCGTCCCTGGCCTCCCGCCCCCTCATCGGCTCCCGGTACGCCTACACGTACAGCAAGAGCGAGGGGGCGCTGCGGGCGATCGACCTCGCCTCGCGCACCACCGCCCGCCTCTACAAGGCCAACGGGGACCGCTTCACCGCCGTCGAGCAGAGCAAGATGATCATGGCGTCGGGCGAGCACTTCCTCGCCGGCTTCCCCCTCCAGTAGAGCCGCGGCCACACAGGCAACCCGGCCCCTCGAACACCCACACCTCCGCAGAAAGCCGCGACCATGAACCCCCTCGGCACCGGCGACCCGCTCCGCCTCGGCCCGTACCGCCTGCTCGGCGTGCTCGGCGAAGGCGGAATGGGCAAGGTCTACGTCGGGCAGGACGCCGAAGGCACCGTCGCCGCGGTCAAGGTGCTCCGGCCCGAACTCACCGGCGAGACCAACCTCGTCCAGCGCTTCGTCCGCGAGGCGCAGGCGGCGCAGGCCGTGACCAGCAAGGGCGTCGCGCGGGTGCTCGGCGCGCAGACCGAGGGCGGCCGCCCGTGGATCGCCACCGAGTTCCTGGCCGGACCGACCCTCGACGAGGCCGTCGAGGCGTACGGCCCGTTCGACGACGTGGCCGTACGCGCCCTGGCCTCCTCGATCGCCCGCACGCTGGGGGACATCCACGCCACGGGCCTGATCCACCGCGACCTCAAGCCCCCGAACATCGTCCTGACCTCGACCGGACCGCGCGTCATCGACTTCGGTATCGCCCGCCCGGAGCACGGCCTCACCTTGACCACCACCGGGCAGGTCCCGGTGACCCCCGGCTACGGCGCTCCCGAACAGGTCCTGGGCCGCCGGGTCGCCTCCCCCGCCGACGTCTTCTCCCTCGGCGCGGTCCTGGTGTACGCGGCCACCGGCCACCGCGCGTTCGACGCCACCCATATCGCCGCCCTCCAGTACAAGGTCGTCCACGACGAGCCCGACCTCGACGGCGTCCCGGAGCAGCTGCGGCCGCTCATCGCCCCCTGCCTCGCCAAGGACCCGGCCGCCCGCCCCACGCCCGCCCAGATCGCCGCGGCCTTCGCCGCGCCCAAGGGCGCCGAACGGGCCTGGCGGCGCGGTCAGGTGGCCGCCGCGATCAAGGAGCGGGAGTCCCGGATCCACGAGCTGACCACGCTGATCGCGGGGGAGGCCGCCGGCTCCCCGAACCCGGTGACCCGGCGCCGGCTCCTGATGGGCCTGGCCGCGGGCGGAGTGGTCCTCGCGGCGGGCGGCGGCGCGGCCGTCGCCCTGTGGCCGCCCACCGGCACCCCGACGGCGAAGAGGAAGACCGACCTCTTCGCCTTCCCGCCGGCCGTGCAGACCCCGACGGCGCACGTGCTGAACGCGGACGACGGCGACTTCATCGTCGGCGGGTCGCCGAAGGAACTCTGGGGCCCGATCGAGGTGCTCGACGCCCAGACCCCGGCGCCGCTGCCCGTACGGGACGTCATCGTCTTCGGCGCGGCCGGCGGCGGGATCGCGGCCCACAACGTGGTGGACGGCAAACGCCGTTGGGCCGTCGGCGACATCAAGGCGACCGGCCGCTACCTCTCCCTCTCCGACCGCCTGATAGCCGCCGTCGACACCGGCGGCACCCTCCGCACCTTCGTCGCCTCCACCGGCGAACCCCGCTGGACCGCCGACGCCGACGCCGAGCAACTGCTGGCCGCCGACGACGAGGCGGTGTACCTCGTGACCAAGGACCACCGGTTGCGCGCGGTGGGGCGCTCGGACGCGAGGGTGCGGTGGACGGCGCCCATCGACGAGCCCTTCCGCACCAAGGTCAACCCGCCCGGTGTCACCGCCCACGGCCGGCTGGTGCTCGGCACCACCGACGGCGACGTACTCGCCGTGGACACCGCGAACGGCCGCCGCAAGTGGGACCTGCGCGACCAGTCCGACTCCTTCGTCCGCCCCGCCTGCCACGGCAGCGTGGTCTACCTCAACGGCACGACCATGACCGCCCGCAGGATCACCGACGGCAAGGAGAAGTGGACGGTCAGGAAGCGCGCCCTGTCGAGCCCGCCAGGAGCCCGGGGCGAGGAGATCTACACACGGTGGAGTCCGGTGACCGCCACCGCGGACGGTCTGTACGCCACGCACCTGGCGTATGCCGACTCGAAGTCCTCGCTGCCCCAGAAGTGGCGGCTCAGCGACGGCGGCGACGTCTTCCAGCTGCGCGGGGCGTCGAACATCGACGTACCCGTGGTCGTCCAGGGGCAGGGCCTGTGGACGATCGAAGGCGACGGTTTCCACGAGGTCAACGCGATGGACGCGGCGCACGGCTACCCGGTCTGGACGTACAAGCTCCCCGAGGCCGAACGCCAGTGGCTGGTGGCCGACGGCAACCGGGTGTTCGTCATGAACGACCGGTCGCTGTACGCCCTGCCGGTGTTCTGAACGCCCCGGCCCCGGTGCCGCCGGGGCCGGACCGCTGCCGCAACTCACCTGCCCGCTACGGGTGCCTCCTCGCGCAGCACGCGCAGGAACGCCCGCATCCAGTCCGGGTGGTCGGGCCAGGCGCGGGCGGAGACGACCTTGCCGTCGACCACCGCCGAGTCGTCGACGAACTCGCCGCCGCCCATCTCCACGTCCGGTGCGCAGGCCGGGTAGGCGGCGGTACGGCGGCCCTTGAGGACGCCGAGGGGGGCGAGGGTGGTGGCCGCGTGGCAGATGTGGGCGACGGGCTTGTCGGCGTCGAAGAAGTGGGTGACGACGCGGCGGTAGTCGGCGTCGTTGCGCAGGTACTCGGGAGCCCGGCCGCCCGGGAGGACCAGCCCGGTGTAGTCGGCCGGGTCGACCTCGGACAGGGCGAGGTCGGACGGCCAGGAGTGGCCCTGGCGTTCGATGTAGGTGTCGAAGTTGTCGACGAAGTCGTGCACGACGAACTGCAGCTTCTTGCGCGACGGGGCGGCGATCTGGACCTCGTAGCCCTCCTCCAGCAGCCGCTGGTAGGGGTAGAAGAACTCCAGGTCCTCGGTGGCGTCGCCGGCGATGAGCAGGATCTTGGGCATGCTGCGCACTCCTCGTGGGGCAGGGCGGACCGGTGTGATCGGGCTGATCCGGTCGATCAGGCCGTATCGGATCAATCGGTTCCCCACGCCGTGACGTTGAATGCATCGCCGACGGTGAGCTTTCCGGTGCGCAGCACGGAGAACTTGGAGCCGAAGGCGACGCCGCCTTCGGGGACGCGGCGGTAGGAGGCCAGGGTCCGCAGCGGCTCGGGGCCGGCCTTGGTGCCGGTGCGCTGGTCGACGAGGGTGACGGCGCAGCGGACGGCGAGCTTGGCGAAGCCCAGTTCGCCGTCGCCGACGGTGATCTTGCGGGCCCGGTCCTCGGTCTGCGGTTCGTGCCATCCGTCGACGACGATGTTCGGCCGGAAGCGCTCCATCGGGACCGGGGCGCGTCCGGCGGCGGTGATACGGGCGTTGAGGTCGGCGAGGGAGGCCAGCGACAGGACGTGGACGGGGCTGCTGTCGGCGAAGCCGGAGGTGCCGGGGGTGTGGCCGTCGGTGATCCGGTCGTGCTCCGGCGGTACCCGGACGAGCCGGCTGGGCGTGCCGAGCACCTCGGACAGCCAGCCGGCCGCGGCCTCGCCCTGGTCGACGGCGCGGTAGGGCGCGCCGAACATCTCGACGTCGGACCGGGCCGCGGACCCGGCGCCGTAGACGATCTCGTACGTCAGGGGAGCGATTCCCGGTGCGGACAGGGTGAGTTCGCTGCCCTGGGGGCCGACCTCGGGGCGTATGACCGCGAGGGCGGGGGCGGTGCGCTGGCTGCGGAAGACGCCGTCCTCGCCGACGACCATGAAACTGCGGTCGTGGGCGAGGCCGGCCCGGGTGAGCTCCGCCGAGGCCGCCGGAGTGCCGGCGCAGCCCTTGACGGGGTAGCTGATCAGTTCGACGACGGTTGCCATGCGGGCAGCCTATGGGTGCCTCAGGTCCACAGCTGGGTGATCGCCACGTCCAGGTCCGCCAGCAGCCGGCGCAGCAGCGGCAGGGACAGGCCGATGACGTTGCCGGGGTCGCCGTCGATGCCGTCGATGAAGGGGGCGGAGCGGCCGTCGAGGGTGAAGGCGCCGGCGACGAAGAGCGGCTCGCCGCTGGCGACGTACGCGGCGATCTCGTCGTCCGTGGGCTCGCCGAAGCGGACCGTGGTGGAGGCGGTGGCGGACACCTCGCGGCCGGTGGCGGTGTCGATGACGCAGTGGCCGGTCTGCAGGACGCCGGAGCGGCCCCGCATGGACTTCCAGCGGGCGGTGGCGTCCTCGGCGTCGGCGGGCTTGCCGAGCGCCCGGCCGTCCAGCTCCAGGACCGAGTCGCAGCCGACGACCAGTGCGCCCGCGGCCTCCGGGCGGGCGGCGACGGCCGCGGCCTTCGCCTCGGCCAGGACACGGGCCAGCTCGCCGGGCGTGGCCGCGGTCAGCGCGTCCTCGTCGACGCCGCTGACGATGACCTCGGGCGCCAGCCCGGCCTGGCGCAGCAGGGCCAGCCGGGCCGGGGACTGGGAGGCGAGGACGAGGCGGCGGGGGCGGGCGGGGGAGTGGGGCTGCTCTTCGGTCATGGGCGCCATCGTACGGAGCCGGGGACGGCCGGGGCGCGGGCGGACTACTTGCCCAGGACCGCCTCCATCACCTTCTTGGCGATCGGGCCGCCGAGCTTGCCACCGGCGATCTCCTCCCGGGGGATGTCCATGTCCTTGGGGTCGACGAAGACGGCGACCGCCACCGGGGAGGAGCCGTCGCTCTGCTTGGCGTAGGAGACGAACCAGGCGTAGGGGCGCTCGTCGTTGACGTTGGCGCCGTGCTGGGCGGTGCCGGTCTTGCCGCCGACCGTCACGCCGTCGATCTTGGCCTTGTCCGCGGTGCCCTTCTCGACGGTGTACTCCATCATCTCCTGCACCTTCTTCGCGGTGTCGGCGGAGACGGCCTGGGACTTCACCTTCGGCTCGATCTTCTCGATCGTCGACAGGTCGGAGCCGCGGACCTCGTCGACGATGTGCGGCATCATCAGCTTGCCGTCGTTGGCGAGCGCCGCGGCCACCATCGCCATCTGCATCGGCGTGCTGGTCAGGCTGCCCTGGCCCATGCCGGTCAGCGCGGTCTGCGGCTTGTCGAGCTTGTCCGGGTACAGGCTCTTGGTGGCCAGCATGTCGCCGAAGTCCTTGTCGTAGACGTCGGAGTTGAAGCCGAACTTCTCCGCGGTCTCGCGCATCTTGTCCTTGCCGACCTTCAGCGCGGTGTCGAGGAAGACGTTGTTGCACGACCACTGCATGCCGGTCTTGAGGGAGGCCTTGTCGCAGGGCGCGCCCGCGACGTCGTTGCCGATCTTCGTCGAGCTCAGCGGCAGCTGGTAGGGGGCGGGGGCGCCCGAGGGGGCGTCGATGTCGCTGACCACGCCGTGCTCCAGTGCGGCGGCCGCGGTGAGGATCTTGAAGGTGGAGCCGGGGGCGTAGGTCTCGCGCAGCGCCCGGTTGCTCAGCGGCTTGGCCTTGTCGTCGTCCAGCGCCTTGAACTTCCGGCTCTCGGAGTTGGAGATGCCGGCGAAGACCGACGGGTCGTAGGAGGGGGTGGAGGCCAGCGCGAGGACCTTGCCGTTGCGCGGGTCGAGGGCGACCACCGCGCCCTTGGCGTTGAGGTCGGTCAGGCCCTTGTAGGCGGCCTTCTGCGCCTTGGGGTCGATGGTGGTGATCACATCGCCGCCGCGCGGCTTCTCACCGGTCAGGATGTCCTTGGCGCGCTTGAGCGCGAGCCGGTCGTCCTTGCCGCTGAGCACCTTGTTGTAGATGCCCTCCAGGAAGGTCGTGCCCTGGGCCTGCGAGGCGAAGCCGGTGACCGGGGCGTACATCGGGCCGTCCTTGTACGTCCGCTTGTACTTGAAGTCTCCGGAGGTCGTCACGGAGCCGGTGATCGGCTGTCCGCCGACGATGATGTTGCCGCGGGGGTAGGAGAACGCCTCGATCTTCACCCGGCGGTTGTTGGGGTCGTTGGCCAGCTCGTCGGCCTGGACGAACTGGACCCAGGTCGCGCGGGCCAGCAGGGCCAGTACCAGCGCCCCGCAGAAGACGGCTATGTGCCTCAGCGGCCTGTTCATCGCTCTCCCACTCCCCATCGGCTGCGCCGGCCCGGGCGGATCGGCGCCCCGACCGCGCTACGCCCGAATTGCGGCTCTTCGAGAGTGAAAGATGAGATTCCGGCGGCTGCGGTTGCAGACGGGAACTGTGAGGGTCGCCTCGCCCGGCACGGGAACAGCGGACGGCAGCGGCCCGCGGCAGCGGTGCGGCGCCGGTTCATCTCCCCGAGAGCAGGAACATCAGCACCACCACGGCCACGGCCAGCACGATGCCCATCCGGCGGAGCTTGGCCTGCACATCACGCAGCTCCTCGGGCGGCTCATCGGGCGGGTCGGACCACAGCATGTATCGATCCTGTGCCCGTCGCGCCCGCGGGGGGGGGGGGGGGGGGGGGGGGGGGGGGGGGGGGGGGGGGGGGGGGGGGGGAGAGACGACGAAACAGGAGAGAAAGGGGGAGGG
>NZ_JBWKCJ010000016.1:0-15713 GCF_056436545.1 Streptomyces sp. NPDC043738
TAAGGGATGCGCCCCCGGCAGGCCGTATACGGCCTGCCGGGGGCGCATCCCTTAGGGACTGGGGGAGTTGGTGTGCCTCGGGCGCGACGGGGCGACTCGCCCTCGGCGCGCCCAAGGGCCGGCGCTCAGGGCCCGGCACTCAGGGCCCAGGGCGCAGAGCCCAGCCCCCAGTGCTCAGGAATTCTCCTTCGGCTGCACCGCGTTGCGCCACACCCGTACGTCGACGGTCATGTAGCTGCTGGGGTCCGACTTCGGCGCGTAGCCCTTGAAGGTGATCAGGGCGACATGGCCGTAGTCGGTGGTCAGGCACATCTGCGCACCCTTGGAGAGCTGCTTGGTCAGGATGGTCTCGGTGAACCGGGTCTCGCTGCGGCACGTCTCCAGCGAGCCCTCCTGGCCGGGGGTGAGCAGCACCAGCTTGCCGTTCTCGGTGGCGACCTGGTCGTCCGAGTAGCTGTTGTCGTCGTACGAGAAGTCGACGTCGGTGTCGGTGTCGGTGTTGGTCGGCTGCACCGGCTCGTCGGCCATCGACAGGTGGTACTCGTCGGGCAGGTTGATGCCCTTGTAGTCGACCGGAGTCGGGTCCTGCACGGGGGCGGCGGGGGTGTTGCCCTCTTCGCCACCGGGAGTCGCCGTCGGGTCCCCCGCGGGCGTCGGCGACGCGGCGCTGTTCTTGCCCTTCTTGCCGTCGACGGCCTGGTCGCCGGTCTTCTTGCCGTTGTCCTTCATGAAGGTGTAGACGACGCCGCCGCCGGCGCCCGCGAAGGCCAGCAGGCCGACCAGCACCAGCGCGGTGATCAGCCCCTTGCGCTTCTTCTTCAGCGGTTCGGGGGCCGGCGCCGCGGCGGCGGGGTAGGCGGCGGTGGGGCCGGTGGCCGTCGGAGCGGTGGCGGCCGGGCCGGCGTTCATCGGCGTGCCCTGCGCGGTGGCACCGACGGTCGGCGCGTAGGCCGCGGGCCCGAAGCCGGGGGGCGGGGTCTGCGGGTGGTTCAGCTCGGTGGCCACCGGCGGGACGGCCGGGGCCGGGGCGGACGGCGGCTGCGCGGGCTGGGTGGGCGGCTGTGCGGGCGCGGTCGGCGGCTGGGCCGGTGCGCCCGCGGTGGGCGCCTCCAGCGGGGGCGGCGGCGTCTGCGCGGGCGCCGGGGCCGCCGCACGCGTGGTGATGTCCGCGGCGACGGCGGTGGGCAGCCACTCCTCGGGGCGGCGCAGCTGCGTCTGGCCGGAGGCCGCCCCGCACAGCTCGATGACCTCCGCGACCGACGGCCGCTCCGAGGCGTCCTTGGCCAGGCATCGGGTGACCAACTCCCGCAGTTCCTCGGGCAGCCCGGTCAGGTCCGGCTCCTCGTGGACGATGCGGTAGAGCACCCCGTGCGAGGTGCCCTCGCCGAACGCCGGGGTGCCGATGGCCGCGTACGCCGCGACCTGGCCGAGCGCGAAGACGTCGGTGGCGGGGGTGATGGTGCTGCCCGCGGCCTGCTCGGGCGCCATGAAGGTGGGGGTGCCCACGGTGACGCCGCTGCTGGTCAGGGACGTGGCGTCGGCGGCGCGCGCGATGCCGAAGTCGATGACGCGCGGGCCGTCGCCGGCCAGCAGCACGTTGGACGGCTTCAGGTCCCGGTGCACGATGCCGGCGCCGTGGATGACCTGCAGCGCCTCGGCGATCCCGGCGACCAGCAGCAGCACGGTGGGGACCGGGAGCCGGCCGTGCTGGGCGACCGCCGCGGCCAGTGAGGGGCCGGGGACGTAGGCGGTGGCGAGCCAGGGACTGGGGCCCTCGGCGTCGCTGTCGATGACCGGCGCGGTGAACAGCCCCTGCACCCGCTGCGCGGACTGCACTTCCTGCTTGAAGCGGCGCCGGAACTCGTTGTCCTCGCTGAACTCGGGCCGGATCACCTTGATGGCCACCGGCCGGCCGCCGGGCGTGTAGGAGAGATAGACCTTGCCCATGCCGCCGGAGCCGAGCTTCGCCGTGAGGCGGTAGCCCGCGATCGACCGCGGGTCGTCGCCTTCCAGCGGCTGGAAGATCCCGGAAGAGCCCACACTGTTCACCACGACGTCCCCCGACTCAGAAGAATGGCTCCGCCCGCCAGATGAGCGGGGGGCCACGATGTCCGCAACGGGGCAGAACCTTATCCGGCCAGGCGCCGCACCGTGACATCGCCGGTGGGCGTACGTCACGCATGTCCGAAGAGCCGGTTTCGCGACCGGATCTGACTGCCTTTCCGGGCCGCCCCGCGCCCACCGGCGCACGCCCCGCGCGATGCCCGGGCGGCGACCTGACCATGCGTCAGCACGTGCGTTCCCACCGGCACCCGTTGGCATGGGCGCACGGGAACCCATGCGTACGCGGGGGCAGAGTGGAGCATTCTTCCCTCCAGGGAAATATCCGGCATATCACTGAATCGGAGAACGCCATGGAGCCCGACACCGGCCCCGGCACCGGTCCCGACCGCCGCGGCGACAGCGTCGTACAGCTCATCTGCCGCGCGTACGGACTGTCCGATGCGTCGGAGATCACCTTGGAGCACATACACCGTTACGTCGCCGAGCGGGGCCGCACGGAGGAGCGCACGCACCATCTGCGGGAGCGGTTCCGGCCGAACATCCCCCGCCCGCGGGCGTCCGACGACGCGGCCTGATCAACGGGCCGCGCCTGGAGGTGCCATGAGGTAAGCAGTCCCCATGGCACCGACACCACCCGCACCACCGACAGCACCGCCGACGTCCCCGGGAGGAACGGGCGACCCGGCAGCCCCGAGACGGCCCGAGGGGAGGGTGGCCGGCCTGCTGCTCGCCGCGGGCGGTGGGCGCCGCCTGGGGGGCCGGCCCAAAGCACTGCTCGACCACCGGGGACGGCCGCTGGTCGAACACGCCGCCCGCGTCCTGCGGGAAGGCGGCTGCGACCCGGTGCACATCGTGCTGGGCGCGGCCGCCGATTCGGTACGCGCGCGAGCCGATCTCGCGGCGTACGGCACCTCGGACAATCCGGACTGGGCGCAGGGCATGGGCTCCTCGCTCCGCGTGGGCCTCGCCGCGCTGGCCGGCTCGGGGGCCGACGCGGTCGTGGTGTCCCTGGTGGACCAGCCGGGCATCGGCGCCGCGGCGGTGGCGCGGGTACTGACCGCGTACGAGGGCCGCGACTCGCTCGCCTCCGCCGCGTACGACGGCCGCCGCGGCCATCCCGCTCTCTTCGGCGCCGACCGCTGGCCGGCCGTCGCGGCGAGCGCACAGGGCGATCGCGGCGCCCGCGCCTACCTCCAGGAGCACGCCGACGCCCTCACTCTGGTGGAGTGCGCCGACATCGCCGAGCCGTACGACATCGACACGCCGGAGGACCTGCACCGGCTGGAGTGAGGCACGGCCGGGCCGAAATGGGCCGGACAAGGGGCCGGGCGGCGGCGCCGGAGCGGCGGACTCGGCGTAATGGAGAGTGACCGAGGTGGCACCGAGAGCCAATCGATCACCACTTCTGTCGACCCTGAGAATCTCGACATCAACAAACCATTGAAGTTCCGCGATAAGGAAACTAGTCTCCACTGGTCAGAAGCGCCCTGAACCCAGACGGCGCCCGCGACCGCTTCTCGGAGCCCGCGGCACCCCGTGCCGCTCGACGCACCGGCGGCCGCCAGGCACCGCCGCTGAATGGAGTGACAGCTCATGTCCGCACCAGCGCCGTCCCCGCTGGCCATCGCCGAGGTCGACCCCGCCCACACCCCGGAACGGCAGGGTGAGGTCCTGACCGACGCCGCGCTCGCCTTCGTCGCCGAGCTTCACCGCCGGTTCACCCCGCGCCGCGACGAACTGCTCGCCCGCCGCGCCGAGCGCCGCGCCGAGATCGCCCGGACCAGCACGCTGGACTTCCTCCCGGAGACCGCGCAGATCCGCGCCGACGACAGCTGGCGGGTCGCCGAGGCGCCGGCCGCGCTCAACGACCGCCGGGTGGAGATCACCGGTCCCACCGACCGCAAGATGACCATCAACGCGCTCAATTCGGGTGCCAAGGTCTGGCTCGCCGACTTCGAGGACGCCTCCGCCCCCACCTGGGAAAACGTCGTCACGGGCCAGCTCAACCTGATCGACGCCTACGAGCGCCGGATCGACTTCACCGACCCCGACTCCGGCAAGTCCTACGCCCTCAAGCCCGCCGAGGAGATCGCGACCGTCGTGATGCGCCCGCGCGGCTGGCACCTGGAGGAGCGCCACCTGCAGTTCGAGGGCCGTCCGGTCCCCGGCGCCCTGGTCGACTTCGGCCTGTACTTCTTCCACAACGCCAAGCGGCTGCTCGCCCTCGGCAAGGGCCCGTACTTCTACCTCCCGAAGACCGAGTCGCACCTGGAGGCCCGCCTCTGGAACGACATCTTCGTCTTCGCGCAGGAGTACGTCGGCATTCCCCAGGGCACCGTCCGCGCCACGGTCCTGATCGAGACCATCACCGCGGCCTACGAGATGGAGGAGATCCTCTACGAGCTGCGCGACCACGCCTCGGGACTGAACGCCGGCCGCTGGGACTACCTGTTCTCCATCGTCAAGAACTTCCGCGACGGCGGTGCCAAGTTCGTCCTCCCCGACCGCAACGCGGTGACGATGACGGCGCCGTTCATGCGCGCCTACACCGAACTCCTGGTCCGCACCTGCCACAAGCGCGGTGCGCACGCGATCGGCGGCATGGCGGCCTTCATCCCCAACCGCCGTGACCCCGAGGCCAACGAGAAGGCCCTGGCCAAGGTCAAGAACGACAAGGACCGCGAGGCCGGCGACGGCTTCGACGGCTCCTGGGTCGCACACCCCGACCTGGTGCCGGTCGCCCGCGCCTCCTTCGACGCGGTGCTCGGCGACAAGCCGAACCAGAAGGACCGGCTGCGTGAGGACGTCTCCGTCGCCGCCGGGGACCTCATCGCGATCGACTCGCTCGACGCCAAGCCCACCTACCAGGGCCTGGTCGACGCCGTGCAGGTCGGCACCCGCTACATCGAGGCCTGGCTGCGCGGCCTGGGCGCCGTCGCCATCTTCGGCCTCATGGAGGACGCCGCCACCGCCGAGATCTCCCGCTCCCAGATCTGGCAGTGGGTGGACGCCGGCGTGGTCTTCGAGAACGGCGAGACGGCCACCGCGGACCTGGTCCGCAAGGTCGCCGCGGAGGAACTGGCCGCGATCCGCACCGAGACCGGCGAGGAAGCCTTCGCCGCCGGCAAGTGGCAGCAGGCCCACGACCTGCTGCTGAAGGTCTCCCTGGACGCGGACTACGCCGACTTCCTGACCCTCCCGGCGTACGAGCTGCTTCGCTGACGTCCGCCGAACCCGAAGGGCCCTTCCCTGCCGCCGTGTCGCGGTACGGAAGGGCCCTTCGGCGTCGGGCCGGACGCGGTCACTCGGGCCGGACAGCACCGCACGCTACTGTGTTCACAGTGAATCGGCACTACAAACATAGTAGGCACGGGCGCGACGAGGGAGGCATGCGCGGTGGCACGACGGCGGGAGCAGGTGCTGGACGCGGCGATCGGGGTCCTGGGGGGCGAGGGTGCGCGGCGGCTGACGTATCAGGCCGTGGACGTCGCGGCGGGCGTCCCGTCCGGCACCACGTCGAACTACTTCCGCAACCGGGCGGCACTGATCGACGGCCTCGTCGACCACCTGCAGACGCTGGAGCGCCGCGACTGGGAGGCCTTCGCCACCGGGGTCGCGCCCGCCGACATCGGTGAACTGGCCGACGCCGTCGCCCGGTTCCTGCGGTACGCGACCGGGCCCGGGCAGGCCAGGACCGCCGCCCGCTTCGCCCTCTACCTGGAGTCCACGGCCCGGCCCGAACTCCGCCCGGCGCTCACCCGCGGACGGGAGGCCGTCGTCAACTGGGGTGCGGACTGGCTGGAGCGCTTCGGTTCACCGATGCCGCGGCGGCACTGCGAGATCCTCTTCGACTACATGGACGGCGTCGTGTTCCACCAACTCGCCTTCCCGGTCGCGGACTTCGACCCGGGGCCGGGCACCCGTGAGCTGCTGGGAAGGCTGCTGGACTGAGCAACCGCGGTGCAGGGGGGGACGGGTTGGGCCGGTGCGTCTCCTTGCCCCCGCCCGGCCGACCGGCCCGTGCGGCCTCGGTCCGACGGGTATACGCCGCCCCCGGAGTCTGGTAGGAAAGCTTCCTAACGATTGGGGAATCCCCCACAGCTCGCTCCGAACCGGAGGACTGACTCCATGCGCACCCGATCGATAGGCACGGCCCTACCCAAGACCGCCACCCGCGTCGCCCTGGGCCTCGCCCTGCTCGCCGTACCCGCCACCGCCGTCGCCACGGCGGGCCCGGCGCAGCACCCGCGACCGGCCGCGACCGGCTCCGCGCCGCACACCGTGCGGGCCGCGACGGGCCTGGACGACCCGGCCAAGAAGGAGATCGCCATGCGGCTGGTCTCCAGTGCGGAGAACTCCTCGCTGGACTGGAAGGCCCAGTACAAGTACATCGAGGACATCGGCGACGGCCGCGGATACACCGGCGGCATCATCGGCTTCTGCTCCGGCACCCACGACATGCTCGAACTCGTCGAGCTCTACACCCAGCGCAAGCCCGGCAACGTCCTCGCCAAGTACCTCCCCGCGCTGCGCGAGGTGGACGGCAGCGACTCGCACGAGGGGCTGGACCCCGACTACCCCAAGGACTGGCGGAAGGCCGCCCAGGACCCCGCGTTCCAAAAGGCCCAGAACGACGAGCGGGACCGGGTCTACTTCAACCCCGCGGTCAAGCGGGGCAAGGCCGACGGCATCGGTGTGCTGGGCCAGTTCGCCTACTACGACGCGATCGTGATGCACGGCGACGGGGACGACCCGACGAGCTTCTCCGGCATCCGCAAGCGCGCACTGGCCAAGGCGAAGCCGCCGGCCCAGGGCGGCGACGAGAAGACCTACCTCAACGCCTTCCTCGACGCCCGGGTCTGGGCGATGAAGCAGGAGGAGGCGCACAGCGACACCAGCCGGGTCGACACCGCGCAGCGGGTGTTCCTCAAGAACGGCAACCTCGATCTGCACACTCCGCTGGACTGGAAGGTGTACGGGGAGAGCTTCCACATCGACTGACCCGCCGGCCGCGCCCCGGCCGCACCGGGGCGAATGCCCAACGGCCCGTAGGGGAGCAGCAGTTGCGCTCCCCTACGGGCCGTTGCCAGGCGCGGGAGGTGTCCGTACCCCGGTACCTCAGTGGGCGGGGGTGGCTGCCGGCTCGCCGCTGTCGTCCACGGCGCCGCGGTCGGGCTGCTGCGGGATGTGCGGGTCGACGGGTCCGTCATCGGCCGCCGACCCGGCCGTCCGCCCGTCGGCCGTCTCCCCGTCCGTCGTCGCCCCGTCCGGCTTTCCGCCGAAGTGGTTGAAGGCGAGGTTGAGGACGATGGCGACCAGACAGCCGGTGCTGATGCCGGAGTCCAGGACGACCAGCAGGTCCTTGGGGAGGTGGTGGTAGAAGTCCGGCGCGGCGATCGGGATCAGCCCGATGCCGACCGAGGCGGCCACGATCAGGGCGTTGTCGCCCTTCTCCATCGCGGCGGTGGCCAGCGTCTGGATGCCGCTGGCGGCCACCGAGCCGAAGAGCACGATGCCGGCGCCGCCCAGGACGGGCAGCGGGACCAGCGAGATGACCGAGGCGGCCACCGGGCACAGACCGAGCACGATCAGGATCAGACCGCTGGTGGCCACGACGTAGCGGCTGCGGACCTTGGTCATCGCGACCAGGCCGATGTTCTGCGCGAAGGCGCTGTTGGCGAAGCCGTTGAACAGCGGGCTGACGGCCGTGCCGAGGGTGTCGGCACGCAGTCCGCCCTCGATCGTGCGCTCGTCCGCCGGCCGGTCGACGATCTTGCCGAGGGCGAGCATGTCGGCGGTCGACTCGGTCATGCAGACCAGCATCACGATGCACATGGAGACGATCGCGGCGATCTCGAACTGCGGGGCGCCGAAGTGGAAGGGCGTCGGGAAGCCGATCAGATCCGCCTCGGCGAGGGCGGAGAAGTGGGTGATGCCGACGGGGATCGCTATCAGGGTGCCGGCTATCAGGCCGAGCAGGATGGCGATCTGCTGGAGGAAACCGCGCAGCACCCGGCGCAGCACCAGCACGATCAGGAAGGTCAGCGCGGCCATCCCGATGTTCGTCAGGGAACCGTAGTCGGGGGCCTGGGAGTTGCCTCCCTGGGACCAGTTGAACGCGACGGGCAGGAGCGAGACACCGATGAGGGTGATCACGGTGCCGGTGACCACCGGCGGGAAGAAGCGTACGAGCTTGGAGAAGTAGGGGGCGACGAGGAAGCCGAGCACACCGGCGACGATCACGGCACCGAAGATGATCGGCAGCGCGTTGTCGGGGCTCTGGGCCTTGCCGATGGCGACCATGGGGGTGACACCGGCGAACGAGACGCCGTTGACGAAGGGGAGCTTGGCGCCGACCTTCCAGAAGCCGAGGGTCTGCAGGAGGGTGGCGATGCCCGCGGTGAACAGGCTCGCGCCCATCAGGAACGCGGTCTCGGTGGCGCTCAGCCCGCAGGCCGGCCCCACGATCATCGGCGGGGCCACCACACCCGCGTACATCGCGGCCACGTGCTGCAGGCCGCTGGTGAACATCTTCAAGGGCGGGAGGGTCTCGTCGACCGGATGCTTCCGGTCCTCCTCCAGGGTCTGCCCGGGAGTTGCGGCCACTGCGGGCCTCCTTCGATTTCTGCGTCACCGGGGGCCGGCGAGGGCGAGGCTGTCACGGAGGTCTTGCCATGTGGTGCGTGGTACGAGAAGACGCCTGGTCAGCGATGCTGCGAAGGGCCGCGCTTGTGGCGCGTGGACGGCGGCGGGAAGGGCCGTCGGCCCGGGGGTGGGGATCGATCCCGCACCCCCGGGGTCCGGCGCTTGTGGATCCCGCTCGGATCCACAAGCCCGGCCGGGAGCCGTCCCTCCCGGCCGAGTCTGGGATGTGCGTCGGCCGCGTGTGCCGCGCCGCGGGGGTCAGCCCTCGGCGCTGATACGGGCCAGACGCTGCGCCTCGGCCCGCGTGGTGCGGGCGATGGCGTCCTCGTCGGCGTGCAGCAGACGGCCGTTCTCGACGACCGGCTTGCCGTTGACGAGCGAGAGCGTGACCGGAGCCGCGGCCCCGAACACCAGGGCGGTCACCGGGTCGGCGATGGAGGAGTGGGCGAGCGTGTCCAGCTTCCACAGCACCAGGTCGGCGAGCTTGCCCGGCTCCAGGGAGCCGATCTGGGTGGCGCGGCCGAGGACCTGCGCACCACCGTAGGTCCCCAGGCGCAGCGCCTGGCGGGCGTTGAGCGCGGCCTCGCGGTGCGCACCGAGGCGGTTGATCAGCAGCGCGTTGCGCAGCTCGGTGTGGAGTTCGCCGGACTCGTTGGAGGCGGTGCCGTCGACACCGAGGCCGACCGGGACACCGGCGGCGAGCATGTCGGGGACGCGGGCGATGCCGGCGGCCAGCCGCGCGTTGGACGACGGGCAGTGCGCGACACCGGTCTTCGTCCGGGCGAAGGCCGCGATGTCGGAGTCGTTCATGTGGACGCAGTGGGCCATCCACACGTCCTCGCCCAGCCAGCCGGTGGACTCGAAGTAGTCGGTCGGGCCCATGCCGAACAGCTCGTGGCAGAACTTCTCCTCCTCGACCGTCTCCGAGCCGTGCGTGTGCATCCGCACGCCGAGCCGGCGGGCGAGTTCCGCGCCCTGCCGGAGCAGCTCGGTGGAGATGGAGAAGGGCGAGCAGGGGGCGACCGCGACCTGGGTCATCGCGTCGAAGGAGGCGTCGTGGTGCTTGTTGACGGTCTCCTCCGTGCCGGCCAGCGCGCCTTCGAGGGTCTCCACGGCGAAGTCCGGCGGCAGACCGCCGTCCTTCTCGCTGCGGTCCATGGAACCACGGGCCAGGGTGAAGCGGACGCCCATGTCGGAGGCGGCCTTGATGATGGCACCGGAGAGGTCGCCGGAGCCCTTCGGGTAGACGTAGTGGTGGTCCATCGCGGTGGTGACACCGCCGCGGGCCATCATCGCCAGCGAGCCCTGCGCGGCCGAGTGCACCATCTGCTCGTCGATGCGCGCCCAGGTCGGGTAGAGCGCGACCAGCCAGTTGAAGAGGTTGTGGTCGGTGGCCAGCCCGCGGGTGATCCACTGGTAGAAGTGGTGGTGGGTGTTGACCAGGCCCGGGGTCACCAGGTGGCCGGTGGCGTCGATGCGACGGACCACGTTCTCCAGACCCTCGGGGGCCTTGCCGGCGCCGATCGACTCGATCTTGTTGTCGGCGACGACGAGGTACCCGGAGGCGTACTCGGTGTCCTGGGCGTCGACGGTCGCGATCGCACAGTTCTCGATGACGACGCGCTGGGCTGCCGATGGTGCCATCGTGCTTCCTCTTCTCTGTGGTGGCGATGTGGCTCCCCCTTGCTCGAACGAGACCGGGAGCTCGGGGGCGGGCACGGCAGGACCCTAGGGGGATTTGAGTGCCGGAGACTGTCTGGCGGTCCCCCCTGGACGAAGTCCTTGGGGGAGGCTCCGGGTGCCGAGATGGTGGAAGAACAGGTTGAGCAGCACCGCGACCAGGGCCCCGGCACTGATTCCGGAGCCGAGCACGGTCTGCGCCCAGGCCGGGAAGTCCGCGTAGAAGGTCGGCGCGGCCAGCGGGATGATGCCGGCGCCGAGCGACACGGCGACCAGGATGATGTTGGAGCTGTCGTCGAGCCCGGCCTCGGCGAGGGTACGGATGCCGCTGACCGCGATCGAGCCGAACAGGACGATACCCGCGCCGCCGAGGACCGGCATCGGCACCAGCGAGACCACGGCGCCCAGGACGGGGAAGGCGCCCAGGACCAGGAGCGTGGCGCCGGCGAGCGCGACGACGTAGCGGCTGCGCACCTTCGTCAGCGACACCACTCCGACGTTCTGCGCGAAGGCGCTGGTCGGGAAGCCGCCGAAGACGGGGCCGAGCAGGGTGGCGAGGCCGTCGGTGCGCAGTCCGCGGGTGAGGGTGGCGCTGGTGGTGGGGCGGTCGCAGATCTCACCGAGGGCGAGCATGCCGGCCGCCGACTCCGTCATCAGCACCAGCATCACCAGGCACAGCGAGAGGATCGCGGCCGGCTGGAACTCCGGTGCGCCGAAGGAGAACGGGGTGGGCAGTGCGGCGATCGGGGCCGAGCGCAGCCCGTCGAAGCTCGCCATCCCGAAGGGGACCGCGGCGACGGTGCCGACGACCAGGCCGATCAGCAGGGCGATCTGCTTGACGAAGCCCTGGGCGAAGCGCTGGACGAGCAGGATCACCACGAGGGTGAAGGCGGCGAGCGCCAGGTTCTGCATGGCGCCGAAGTCGGCGGCGTGCTCGTCGCCGCCCTGCGCCCAGCCGACCGGCACGGGCATCAGGGTGACCCCGATGAGGGTGATGACGACGCCGGTGACCAGCGGCGGGAAGAAGCGCAGCAGTCTGCCGAAGAACGGGCCGACCGCGAGGCAGAAGACCCCGGCGACCATGACCGCCCCGTAGACGGCGGGGAGTTGATGGCCCTTCGCGGTGGTCTCGGCGATGGCGAGCATCGGGGTGATGCCGGCGGAGCTGGCCGCGTTGACGAACGGCAGCCGGTTGCCGGCGAAGCGACGGATGCCGAGCGTCTGCAGGAGCGTGGCGAGCCCGGCGACGAGCAGGCCGGCGGCGATCAGCCGGGTGCGGCCCGCGGCGTCCAGGCCGACGGCCTGGCCGATGATGAGCGGAGGGGTGACGACACCGGCGTACATGGCAGCGATGTGCTGGAGCGCGGCAGGGACGAGCCGCTTGGCCGCCGGCTTCTCGTCCACCGGGTGGACCGGGGACGAAGGGTGGTGCGGGTCGTGCGATGGCTGTGCCATGGGTCGTTCCCCTCAGGATCCGCGTCCCCTCCCCGCTGTCGGGTGGGGAGGGGACGCGAGGCACGGCGTGGCGTCAAAGGCGCTCAGAGGTTCGTCAGATCCACCGGGATCCGGGCTTCGACACCGTCGCGCAGGACAGTGGCTTCGATCAGGCCGTACGGGCGGTCCGCCGCGTAGTAGACCTCGTTGTCGTTCTTGAGCCCGAACGGCTCCAGGTCCACCAGGAAGTGGTGCTTGTTCGGGAGGGAGAACCGCACCTCGTCGATCTCGGAGCGGTTGTTGATGATGCGCGAACCCATTTGGTACAGGGTCTGCTGGAGCGAGAGGCTGTAGGTCTCGGCGAAGGCGTGCAGCATGTGCTTCTTCACCTGCTCGTACGAACGCTCCCAGTTGGGCATCCGCTGCTCGTCCTCGGTCCAGTTGAACCGCCAGCGGGCGGACACCTGCGTGGCGAGGATGCGGTCGTAGGCCTCCTTCAGCGTCGTGTACTTGTCCTTGATGTAGCCCCAGAACTCCGAGTTGGTGGAGTTCATCACCACGAGGTCCTTCAGGCCGGAGATGACCTGCCACTGCTCACCGTCGTAGGTGATCTCGGTGAGCCGGGTCTCCTGGCCCTGGCGTACGAAGGAGTGCTTGACCTCGTCGGCGCCGATGAAGCGGGAGTTGGCGTCGGAGGTCTCGATCCGCTCCCAGGCGTACTCCTCGATGCGGATCCGGGCCCGCTTGATCGGCTCCTGGCTGGTGACGAAGTGTCGGGCCAGGTGGATGCCGAACTGCTCGGCCGACTCGATCCCGTACTCCTTGGCGAAGGCGTACACGGTGTTCTTGGTCGTGTCGGTGGGCAGGCAGTTGGCGTTGGAGCCGGAGAGGTGGACCTCCTCCAGGTCGCCGGAGAGGGCGACGGAGACGTTCAGGTCCTTGATGTGGTGGGTGTCGCCATCACGAGTGATCTTGACGACGCGGTTCTCCGCTTTGCCGTACTGGTTCTGGCCGAGAATCACCGGGCGGGCCGGGCGGGAATGGGCAGTCATGTCGGTGCTAGCTCCCTCGGTATACGGAGTAGCCGAACGGGTTGAGCAGCAGCGGTACGTGGTAGTGCTCGCCCGGCTTGACGGCAAAGGTGATTGCCACCTCCGGGAAGAAAGCTCCGCTGTCCCTTACGCGGGGGGCGTCCTGCTGTTCCTCGGCTTGCTGGTGTGTGCTGTGCTTGTCGGAAACGAAGTACTCCTCGACGGCGAAGTCGAGGCGTACGTGGGTGGTGCCCTCCGGCAGCGCCGGCAGGTCCTTGCAGCGCCCGTCCGCGTCGGTCTTGGACGCGCCGTGGGCGGTCCAGGAACCGTCGCCGGAACGCACCGAGAGCGTGAGGGCGACGCCCTCCGCGGGGCGGCCCACGCTGGTGTCCAGGATGTGCGTGGACACCGACGTCGGTGCAGCCGTCTCGCTGCTCATGCTGCGTCTCCTTCTGCGTGCTCCGCGATACGGGCCAGGCGAATCCGGTTGATCTTGCCGAGCTCCACGCGAACGATCTCTCGTTCCTGTTCCGGCGTGTTGTCGATCCGGTTACGGACCGCATCGCGCATCTGCTCTCCGGTACGGCCGGAGGCGCAGATCAGGAAGACATGGCCGAACTTCTCCTGGTAGGCCAGGTTGAGTTCGAGCATCTCCGCCTTGAGCTCGTCGGAGGCGCCGGCCATCCCGCTCTGCTCGCGGTTCGAGGTCGGGTCCCCCGGCTTCGGCCGGCCGATGGGCGGGTGCCCGGCCATCGCCTCGGCCAGGTCCTGTGCGGTCAGCTCGGCCATGGCGGCGTCGCTGGCGGCGAACAGGGCGTCGGTGGTGGCGTAGGGGCGCTGGGCGAGAACCTTGTCGCCCCATGCCCGGCTGGCACACACCTCGTGCAGTGCGGCCCGTGCCGCACTGTCGTCGGCGGTGTTGAACCGGGTGAGCCCCGGGGTCTTGCTCGAAGACACGGGAAGCCTCCGTGGCCTGGTGCTGGACAGCTCTGGTTGGCTGGAAACAGCTAAGACCCCCGGCAACATCACGTCAACACTTTGTTGAAAAGTCGGTGACACAAAAGCCGCCGTCCGGGGGATGCGGGACGGCGGCTTCGGCGGTCGGGGCGGTTCTTCGTCCGGATCGCCTCAGTCGGCGCCCTTCGCGGCATTCTCCCTGTTCAGATAGTTGTAGACGGTGAAGCGGCTGACGCCAAGGGCACCCGCGACCGTCTCGACCCCGTGCCGGACCGAGAAGGCGCCGCGGGTCTCCAGGATCCGCACCACCGACTGCTTGGTCTTGCGGTCCAGATCGGCCAGCGGCATGCCGTGCCGGCGCTCCAGCTCGGCCAGGATGTGGTCGAGCGAATCCGACAGGTGCGGAAGCCGCACGGCCACCCGGTCCTGCCCCTCCCAGGCCAGCACGACATCGTCGCCCTGGGCAAGGTCCGGCGCGACCATCTGTCCACCCATGGCGTCCACCAGCGGCTTGACCGCCTGGACGAACGGGTGGTCGGCGGGCTCGGTCACGTCGCGTCCCCCTCGCCCCGCCCGGCTTCCCCGATCACGTTGACCTGCAGGGAGACCCGGGTCGCGCCCGCCCGCAGGGTTTCGCGCAGCAGCGCGGACACCGCGCCGAGCACCTGATCGGCGTCGCCCTCGGCCGTATTGCCGAACGGACCGACGTCGACGGCGTCCAGCTCGGCGCCGGTGACGATGTCGCGCGCCACCACCGCGTGGTCCGGCGCCTCGTCCAGGTCGAACGGCTCCGTCGTGAACTCCACTCTCAATCGCACGCCGCTCAACCTACGCGCGGTTCGCCCCGGCCACCAGAAATTGCCCCGGGGCCCCCTTGACAGCCTCGGAACACGCCAGGCAATGTTCCATTACGCAGAAAAACAGTTCCACTATCCGGAAGGAGCGCCGGCCTTTATGGGTTTCACGGACACGCGCTTCAACGTCAATCTGTCGATCCTGTTCACCGAGCTTCCGTTGCTGGAGCGGCCGGCGGCCGCGCGGGCGGCGGGTTTCACGGCGGTGGAGCTGTGGTGGCCGTGGGTGGATGCCCCGGTTCCGGAGCAGGCGGAGCTGGATGCGTTGCGGGCGGCGTTGGAGGATGCCGGGACGCAGCTGGTGGGGCTGAACTTCTACGCCGGTCAGTTGCCGGGTCCCGACCGTGGTGCGCTGTCGGTGCCGGGTGAGGAGTCGGAGCGGTTCCGGGCCAATGTGCCGGTGGCGATCGCGTTTGCGACGTCGCTGGGGTGCACCACGTTCAACGCCCTGTACGGCAACCGCGTCGAGGGCGTGACGGCCGCGGAGCAGGACCGGCTGGCGCTGGAGAACCTGGTCTTCGCCGCCCGTGCGGTGGGGGAGGTGGGCGGGACGCTGCTGATCGAGGCGCTCAACGCGCCCGAGTCGCCCAAGTGCCCGATCGTCTCGGCTCCCAAGGCCATCGAGGTCGTGGACGCGGTGAACGCGGCGACGGGGCTGGACAACGCCCGGTTCCTGATGGATCTGTACCACCTGTCGATGAACGGCGAGGACCTGGACGAGGTCATCGACCGCTACACCGCCAAGACCGGGCATGTGCAGATCGCCGACAACCCCGGCCGCGGTGCCCCCGGCACCGGCGAACTCGACTTCGACGACCTGCTCGACCACCTGAGGAAGGCCGGCTACGACGGCCTGGTCGGCCTGGAGTACAAGCCGGGCGAGGGCCCCAGCGCCGGCGCCTTCGAGTGGCTGCCGGCCCCCCTGCGCGCGGCCACCCCCTCCTCCTGACGCCCCCGCTTTGTTGAAAGAGGCACATCAATGAGCAACCTCCCCAAGATCGCATGGATCGGGCTGGGCATCATGGGCTCGCCCATGGCCGAGAACCTG
>NZ_JBWKCJ010000016.1:15811-195845 GCF_056436545.1 Streptomyces sp. NPDC043738
TCGCCGCCGCCCTCGACGTCCTGGGCGGCGGCCTGGCCGGCTCCACCGTCCTCGCCCGCAAGAAGGACAACTTCAAAAACCGCGACTTCAAGCCCGGCTTCCGCATCGACCTGCACCACAAGGACATGGGCATCGTCACCGACGCCGCCCGCACCGTCGGCGCCGCCCTGCCCGTCGGCACCGTCGTCGCCTCCCTCGTCGCCTCCCTGCGCGCCCAAGGTGACGGCGGCCTGGACCACTCCGCCCTCCTGCGCGGCGTCGAACGCCTCTCCGGACACACCACCGAAAGCTGAGTCCATGGCGGCGCAGCGGATGCCCGCCATTCGGGCGGCCGTCCAGATCATGAAGGACGAGGGCGTCGACATCGCCTTCGGCTGCCCCGGCGCCGCCCTCCTCCCGCTGTACACGGCGATGGAGGAGGTCGGCGGCATCGGGCATCTGCCGGTGCGCCGCGAAGAGGCGGCCGCACACATGGCGTACGGCTGGACCCGTACCAGCCAGCGGGCCGGCGTCGCCGCGGTACCCGCGGGCCCGGGGGCATCGCGGCTGGTCACCGGCCTGTACGCGGCACAGCAGGACGCCGTCCCCCTGGTCTGCATCACCGGCCGGACGGGGACCGGCCCGCTGCGCCACACGGCCTTCCGGCCGCCGGACCTGGTCCGGCTGGCCGGTCCGGTCACCAAGCGCGCCGAGCGGATCGAGGATCCCGAGCGGATTCCGGGGGCCTTTCGCGAGGCCTTCCGCATCGCGCGGGAGGGCCGCCCCGGACCGGTCCTGATCGATGTTCCGGCCGATCTGGCCGCGGCGGAGATCGCGTACGACGCCGAGCGCGGCGCGGGGACCGGCCCGCGGCCTTCGGGGGCCGGATCCGTACGCGCAGCGGCGTCGCGACCGCCGGCATCGGTCGACCTCGGCGGCCTCCGCGTCCCGGGAGCCGGGGCCCTGGCGTCCGGGGCCCTGGCGTCCGGGGCTCTGGCGGAGATCGCCGGACTCTTCGGACCGAACCCGTACGTCGTCAGCGGTGCGACGGGCGGTTACGCCCGCAGCGGCCCTCCCGGCTGGGAGGTGCCCGCCGCGATCGGCGTCCGCAAGGCGCTGGACTCCCGGGGCGAGCCGGATGCCGAGGTCGTGGCGGTCGTCGACGGCCAGGGGCTGCCGCACATGGCCGAGGAGCTGGCGGCCGCGGTGCGGCACGAGGTGCCGTTCGTACTGATCATGCTCACCCCACTCGACCACGAGGCGGACTTCACCGACCACGTGAAGCTCGCCGAGGCGTACGGCTGTGCGGGCCGTGACGTCCTCGATCCGGCGGAGCTCCGCTCGGCGGCCGAGTGGGCCCGCAAGGAAGCCGTCTCCACGCGGCGGCCGGTCCTCATCGAGGTCCGGGCCGCGTAGGGCTTCCCACCCGCTTCCGGGCGGTGGCCGCGCCGACACCTGTCCTGTCGCGCCCAGGCGCGGCCGCCGCCCGGAATACCCACCCGCACACCCACCCAGGTTTGTTTCAACAAACTGTTGACGTTTGGTCGGAGCTGTTCTTACGCTCCGACATGCGGAAGCCAACTTCCGCGCTCTCGTACGGAAGGTCACCATGTCGAAGCCCACGCTGACGACCGAGTCCGGCGCCCCGGTCGCCGACAACCAGAACTCCTCCACCGCCGGCGTCGGCGGCCCGATCATCCTCCAGGACCAGCACCTGCTGGAGAAGCTCGCGCGCTTCAACCGCGAGCGCATCCCGGAGCGTGTCGTGCACGCCCGTGGCTCCGGCGCGTACGGCTACTTCGAGGTGACCGACGACGTCACCGGCTTCACCCGGGCCGACTTCCTGAACACCGTCGGCAAGCGGACCGAGACGTTCATCCGCTTCTCGACCGTCGCCGACAACCTCGGCGGCCCGGACGCGGCCCGCGACCCGCGCGGCTTCGCCCTGAAGTTCTACACCGAAGAGGGCAACTACGACCTCGTCGGCAACAACACCCCGGTGTTCTTCATCAAGGACCCGATCAAGTTCCCCGACTTCATCCACTCGCAGAAGCGCGACCCCTTCACGGGCAAGCAGGAGGCGGACAACGTCTGGGACTTCTGGGCCCACGCCCCCGAGGCCACCCACCAGATCACCTGGCTCATGGGCGACCGCGGCATCCCGGCGTCCTACCGCCACATGAACGGCTACGGCTCGCACACCTACCAGTGGACGAACGCCAAGGGCGAGGCCTTCTTCGTCAAGTACCACTTCAAGACGAACCAGGGCATCCGCAGCCTGAGCAGCGAGCAGGGCGCCGAGCTGGCGGGCAAGGACCCCAACAGCCACCAGACCGACCTGCTGCAGTCCATCGAGCGGGGCGTGTACCCCTCCTGGACCCTGTACGTGCAGATCATGCCGGCGGCCGAGGCGGCGAACTACCGCTTCAACCCGTTCGACCTGACGAAGGTGTGGCCGCACGCCGACTACCCGCTGCAGCGGGTCGGCCGCCTGGTCCTGGACCGCAACCCCGACAACGTCTTCGCCGAGGTGGAGCAGTCGGCGTTCTCCCCGAACAACTTCGTGCCCGGCATCGGCCCGTCCCCGGACAAGATGCTCCAGGGCCGGCTGTTCGCCTACGCCGACGCGCACCGCTACCGCCTGGGCGTCAACCACACCCAGCTGCCGGTGAACGCCCCCAAGGCTGTCTCTGGCGGCCAAGCCAACAACTACGGCCGGGACGGCCTCATGGCGGCCAACGGCTACGACCGGCACGCCAAGAACTACGAGCCGAACTCCTACGGCGGCCCGGTCCAGACGAACGAGGCGCTCTCCGCCCCGCTCGCCGTCTCCGGCTACACCGGCACCCACGAGGCCCCGGCGCACACCAAGGACGACGACTTCTTCCAGGCCGGTGAGCTCTACCGCCTGATGTCGCAGGAGGAGAAGAACCGGCTGGTGGACAACATCGCCGGCGGTCTCTCCCAGGTCAGCCGGGACGACGTGATCGAGAAGAACCTCGCGCACTTCCACGCCGCCGACCCGGACTACGGCAAGCGCGTCGAGGCCAAGGTCCGCGAGCTGCGCGAGGACTGACCGAGCGCAACGAGCTGCGCCAGGGCTGACGGGAGGTCAGTTCCCTTGCGCATCCGTGCCGGCCGGCCCGTTGAGGGGTGGTCGGCCGGCACGGAGAGGCAGCGCGAGCTCCGCGGTATGCGGGGAGGTCCCAGTGCGGTGGCCGTGCTCGTCCAATAGGGAGGACGAGCCACCTTCCCCACCGCGGAGCCCGCCTGCTCCCCCACCCCCACAAGACTCCGTCCGGCGGTGCGATGTCCTGTCGCGCCCAACCCTCGCGCTGTCGGACGGGAACCACTGCACAGGGCCTGGCATCCGTATACGGTCACGGATTCCGGGCCCTGTGCGTCGTTGAGCCGGTGCGCCGTCGGGGACACGGCGGGACGCGGCACGGCCCCCGGCGTGCCCGGGGCACCGGATGCGGGCGATGTGCGCCCGTCGTGCGCCCCGCGTGCGCCCTGGCTCCCCTCTGCGTTCCCTCTGCGACCTGGCGCCGTCGGAGGAAATCGTCCCCCGACGGCCGGCTTTGGAGGGACGATGGGGTCCGCAGCAGAATCGACCTGTCTGCCGTCCCAACCCGCCAGGAGCCGACCATGGCCGACAGCGTGCCGGTGCGGTGCCCCACGTGCCGCCGCGAGAACGCCTTCACCCCGCCCACCTTCCCGTGTGCCTGCGGTGCCCCGCTGACCATGCCCGTACTGCGCGGCGGCGTGCCCGTCGAGATACTCCATCGCACCTGGCAGTCCTCCTGGGTCGAGGTGCGCTGCGAGGTCTGCGGCCGGCAGGACGAGTGGCCGGCGCCGGAGTCCGGCTGCGCCTGCGGCACGGTCGTCCGGGTCCCGGTGGTCCCGGCACCCATCCCGCCCCCGCCGAACTTCCCCTCGCCCGGAAGGCCCGCGCCCACGTCCCCACCGGCCTCGGCCACCGGCACCGACACCCCGCACGCCGTCCTGCGGCCCGCCTTCCGCCCGGTCACGATCCGGACGGCCCGCGACTGCGTCACCGCCGCCGAGCAGTATCTGAAGTGGCTGGGCTACGCCGATGTCGCCCGTACCCAGGAGCGCACCGCCTCCGGCGTTGACCTGCGCGGCACCGGCGTCGTCGCCCAGGTCGACCCCTCGACCCGCTCCACCAGACTCCGCGAGATCGAATGCGTCTGGCTCAACGGCCTCAACGACTCGGCCATCGCGGTGTTCTTCTCCCTCGCCGGCTACGCCCGCGATGCCCGGGCCCGCGCCGACGATCTGCACATCCCGCTGTTCGTCATGGACCTCACCGGCACCCCGCAGCCGGTCAACGACCCGGCCGACGAACTGATCAAGTACGGTGCGGCAGGCCGGTGAGGGCCGCCAGCGGCCCCGCGCCGCACCGCCGCCGGTCCGCGGAGCGCGTCGCACCGCCGCCGGACGGGGCCGGGAAATCCGGTCGCCGCGCCGGGCGGGACCGGCGACACTGACCCGGTGATCATCGACGAACCGGCCCCCGCCGAACTGCCCGTGCTGCGGGCCGTCGAACGCGCCGCCGGGGCGGCGTTCCGGGCGCTGGGCATGGCCCCGGTCGCGGACGACGAGCCGCCTTCGTTGGCCCTGTTGGCGGAGTATCGGCGCGCCGGGCGGGTGCTGGCCGCCTACGAGGGCGGTCTGCCCGTGGGCTATCTGCTGTGGGAGCCGGTCGACGGCTCCACCCATATCGAGCAGGTGTCGGTGCATCCGGACCACGCCCGCCGCGGCATCGGCCGCGGGCTCATCGACCGGGCGGAGCGGGCCGGGGGACCGTTCGCGCTGACACTGACCACGTTCACCGAGGTGCCGTGGAACGCGCCGTACTACGAGCGCATCGGCTTCCGCACGATGGCCGAGGCCGACCTCACGCCCGGCCTGCGGGCGATCCGCGCTCAGGAGGCGGCACTCGGCCTGGATCGCTGGCCGCGGGTGTGCATGCGGCGCGCGCCCGGCCGGCCGGGCTCCGGGACCTGACCGGCCTGCGGGTCGCGGCCGGTGCGGCCGGTCGAGGCCTGCGACAGCAGGCACCGCTGTGACGGCCGGTCAGGGCACCGGGTGCGCCGCCTATATTGGCGGGATGATCAACGCCCGTGCGCTGCGCTCCGCCTGTCTGGACTTCAACGGCGCGATCGAGGAGTTCCCCTTCCCACGGCACCCGGACGTGTCGACCTTCAAGGTCGGCGGCAAGATCTTCGCGCTGTCCACGCTGACGGATCTGCCGCTGACCGTCAGCCTCAAGTGCGAGCCCGAGCTGGCCGAACGGCTGCGCGCGGCGCACCCGGAGGTGGTGCCGGGCTATCACCTCAACAAGCGGCACTGGAACACGGTGTCCCTGGAGGGCTCCCTTCCCGACCGGTTGATCCTCGACATGATCGAGGACTCCTACGACCTCGTGGTGGCCTCGCTCCCCCGCGCTCAGCGGCTGCTGCTCGACTGGCCTGGGGAACGGCAGCACTGAGCGACGGGCTGGGGCCCCGATCCCGCGGGCGGGCCGGGGCATCGGAGCCCGCGGGCGGACGGCCGGGGCGGCCAAGCCGGCGGACGGACCGGGGCGGCCGAGCGGCGGGCGGGCTCCAGCCGGTGCTATCCGGTCTTCAGCCCCAGGCCGTAGAACGTGACGTGGTATCCGCCCATGTACGTGGCCTCTCCGCCGACTATCAGGTCGGCGGGCGTCGCCACCCCCGCGGCCCGTGCGGTGGCCACCAGCGTCTCGGCCAGCGCCCGGCCCTTGGGCTCACCGGGGCCGCCGGCGTCGATACGCCAACGCGGGTCATCGTCGTCGGGCCACAACTCCCCCGTTCCGGGGTACTCGGTGACGGTGCCCCACCCCAGGGCCGCCGGGTCCGCGGCGTCCGGTGCGAAGCAGCCCAGCGAGAGCCGGTCCTGGCAGGTGAGGTCGAAGAGGATCGGGGCGCCGCCCTCGGCCAGCCGCCCGTAGAACGGCATGGCCAGGGACGTGCCGAGCGCGGTCGTCTCGGCCGGCAGGGTGTCCAGGAAGTCGCCGAGCGCCCTGGTCACCGTCTCCCAGCTCCGGGCATACCAGCCACCGGGGAAGCCCAGGCCCGCGTTCGACGCGTCGTTGCGGCTGCCGAAGAAGCCGGTGATGGAGTGCTCCTCGCCGACGCCCTGGCGCCAGAACCAGTTCTCCACCGGATCGGTGGGCTGGAGGACCAGCTCGGGGCCGGTCCTCGCGGCGCGGAGTTCGAGGGTGTCGGGCCGGTCGCGCCAGCGCACGAACGGGGTGCCCCACAGCGGCCCGGAGTCGTAGAACGGACCCAGGTCGCCGTGCACGCCCGTGATCGACGGCTCGCCGAGCGCCGCGGTCAGCTCCTCGCGCACCGCGCGGAAGGCGGCGGCCTGACTGGCCGCGTCCGGCGCTGCGAGCCGCACCGGCACGGCGAGTTCGAGATAGGTCTCCCCGCCGGCGTAGCGCTCCTCGATCGAGCCGACCGGGCGCAGCCGGGCGTCGCCCTCGGCACGCCCCGTGCCGATGACGGGCCCCGCGCCGGAGTCCTGCCAGGTCCAGCCGAGCCCGGCGACCAGCGCCCGTGCCCCCTCCGGCGTCCAGCCGCCGGCGTCCGCGCCCCTGAGCCGCCGCGCCAGCTCCACCACACTCTCGGTCATCGTCCCGTCCCCGCTTCCCCGTGGTACGTGCCCAGCGGCGCTTCCCCGCTGTTCGTTCACCCCTTCATCTTGCCGGGTGGGTCTGACAATCGACCGAGGCGGCCTGCCGTTTGGCCGTCCATGGGCGCGACGTACCCTGCTGCGATGCGAACTCCCCGGCAGGCGGCGCGAGTCGCCGTCCTCGACCCCGACGGCGCGCTCTTCCTCTTCCGATACGACAACGAAGAAGGTCGGTGTCCACTGGGCGATGCCCGGTGGCGGGCTGGACCCCGGGGAGACGCCCCGCGCGGGGGCCCTGCGCGAACTGCGCGAGGAGACCGGCTGGCACGATCTCGAACCGGGCCCGCTGCTGTGCACCTGGGAGCACGACTTCACCCTGCACTCGGCTGCCGGCTCCGCTCCCGCAGGGGAAATCCCGGCCGGCGTCCCCGTCCGCCAGCACGAGCACATCTACCTCGCCCACGGTCCGCGCAGGGAACCGGCCGAGGGGGTGGCGGCGGCGCATGCGGACGACCGGATCCTGGAGTGGCGGTGGTGGAGTCCGGCCGAGCTGGCCGGGACCGCGGACGCCCTCTGGCCTCCGCGGCTGCCCGGCCTGCTGGCCCCGTGGCGCGGCACGGCCGGCGGGGCCGCGGTACCTGAACCGGTCGATCTGGGCTATGTCCCGAACACGGCGGTGCGGTGAGCCCGCCCACCGCACCGCCCGCCCCTCATCGCGGTACCGGCCCCAGCTCCTGGGCCAGCCGCTCGCGCAGCTCGACCTTGCGCACCTTGCCGCTGACGGTCATCGGGAACGCGTCGACGATCTCCAGGTACCGCGGCACCTTGTAGTGGGCGAGCCGGGAGCGGCAGTAGCGGGCCAACTCGTCGCGGGTGAGGGGGTCTTCGGGGTCGCGCAGGATCACGCAGGCGGCGATCTCCTCGCCGTATTTGCCGTCGGGGACGCCGACCACCTGGACGTCGGCGATCTTGGGGTGGGAGTAGAGGAACTCCTCGATCTCGCGCGGGTAGACGTTCTCGCCGCCCCTGATGATCATGTCCTTGATGCGGCCGACGATCCGGACGTAGCCGTCGTCGTTCATCACCGCGAGGTCGCCGGTGTGCATCCAGCGCGCGGCGTCGATGACCTCGGCGGTGCGCTCGGCGTCCTCCCAGTAGCCGAGCATCACGCTGTAGCCGCGGGTGCACAGTTCGCCCGGCGTGCCACGGGGCACGGTCACCCCGCTCGCCGGGTCGACGACCTTGACCTCGATGTGCGGCAGCACCCGTCCGACCGTGGCGGTGCGGTGCTCCAGGTCGTCGTCGCGGCGGGTCTGGGTGGACACCGGTGAGGTCTCGGTCATGCCGTAGCAGATGGACACCTCGGCCATGTGCATCTCGGCGACCACCCGCTTCATCACCTCCTCCGGGCACGGCGAGCCCGCCATGATGCCCGTGCGGAGCGAGGAGAGGTCGTACGAGCCGAAGTCGGGGTGGTTGAGCTCGGCGATGAACATCGTGGGGACGCCGTAGAGGGAGGTGCAGCGCTCGTCCTGGACGGTCTGCAGGGTGGTGGCGGCGTCGAAGCCCGGGGCCGGGATGACGATGCAGGCGCCGTGCGAGGTGATGCCGAGGTTGCCCATCACCATGCCGAAGCAGTGGTAGAAGGGCACCGGCAGGCACACCCGGTCGTGCTCGGTGTAGGCGATGGTCTCGGCGACCCAGTAGCCGTTGTTGAGGATGTTGTGGTGCGAGAGGGTGGCGCCCTTGGGGAAGCCGGTGGTGCCCGAGGTGTACTGGATGTTGACCGGGTCGTCGGCGGTCAGGGCCCGCTCGCACTCGGCGAGCCGGGTGTGCGGGACGGCCGCGCCGGCGGCCAGCAGTCCGCCCCAGGTCGGGTCGCCGATGTAGACCACATCGCGCAGCGCCGGGCTCTCGGCGCGCACCTGCTCGATCATCCGGCGGTAGTCGCTGGTCTTGTGGTGGATCGCGGAGACCAGGACGGTGATGCCGGCCTGTTGGAGGACATACGCCAACTCGTGCACCCGGTAAGCCGGGTTGACGTTGACGAGGATCGCGCCGATCTTGGCGGTGGCGTACTGGACGAGGACCCATTCGGCGCAGTTGGGCGCCCAGATGCCGACCCGGTCGCCCTTGCCGACCCCCTTGGCGAGCAGGCCGAGGGCCACCTCGTCGACGGCCCGGCCCAGTTCGGTGTAGGTCCAGCGGCGGCCGCTCGCCACCTCCACCAGCGCCTTGCGGTCGCCGTACCGGGCGATGGTGCGGGCCAGGTCGGCGCCGATGGTGTGCCCCAGCAGCGGCCGCTCGGCGGCCCCGCTGGCGTACGACAGCTCCTGGTGCGACGGGCTCATCGGTGGTTCTCCTCCAAGTACTCGGCACCGCCGCCGCCCGGCGCGGTGCACTCGCGCGGTGCGACACGGCGGATCCTGCCGGAGACGGTCTTCGGTGGCTCGGCGAACTCCAGCCGCCGGATGCCCTGGTAGGGGGCCAGGACTTCTCGGGGGAGCTTGTGGTCGGACGCCGTGAACGGATCGCCGTTTCCGCGGGACATGTCCCGGCCCGGCATGAGCCGGCGGCCGACCCGCCCGCGAACCTCAGGGGGCAAAAGCGCCACCCCGCCGCCCGGGAGCGACTCCCCCGGCATATCAGTCAGTGTGTCCATGAGCTCCTCCCAGAAGCCCGCCTTCAGCCATCGCTACCACACGCCGGCTGGGTTGCCCGGTGGAGAAGAGAGGTCACTCCAGGGACAACCGGTACGCGCCTTGTGCAGCATGGCATCCAGCGTGCCCGGAGGATCCCTGGCGCGCCTACCCTTTCGCCTGCGAAGACCGCCTCGACCGACCGCCCAGGCGTCATCCGTCGTCCGTCATCAGGGGAACGTGGCGCGTCCGCCCGCGGAACCACGCGCCCGCACCGTCGTCGCGCCGGCGCCGAGTGACCGGCAGACCCGGTCGCGGCTCGGGCCGCACTTCACCGGGTCTTCTTCCGGTCGAACCACATAGTGCCCAACGTCGGCGCGAGCCCTGCCCAGAACAGCACCTGCGGCACCAGGCGGTCCGTCCAGGGAACTTCGGCGATCAGCAGGGCGCACAGCATGGCCCAGGCCGCCTGGGCCAGCACTACGCGGGGCCACCGGCGGCGGCGTATCAGTGACCGCACGTTGAGCTGGACGCCGGCACGCCGTCGCCGGTAGCGCAGCAGGGCGCCGACGAGCCAGATGGCGGTCGCCACCACGAGGAACCACAGGCGCTGGCCGAGTGGCACCGGCAGCTCCCTCTGCACCTCGCCCTCGACGGCGAACAGGTCCATCCCCGTCCCGGCGAAGGCGACGCAGAGCAGGGCGAGCCACCGCACCCCGCGCAGCATGCGGTACGTGGCCTGGTCGAGGCCGCGCCGCAGCTCGGCGGAGTCCGGTACGGCGGCGAGTCCGGTGGCGTAGAGGTCGGCGGCCCGGGTGGCCTTGACGCCCGGGGCCTGGGCAGCCTTCCGGGTCTGCGCGGCCAGTGCCTCCTCGTGGGTGGGGTCGAGCCGGAGGATGGCGCGTTCGAGCTGGTCGGCAAGGACGGTGTTGAGCGAGAAGGTGGCGATCTGGTGGGCGATCTCGTGGGCGTAGACCTCCTCGGGGCCCAGCCGCAGCGCCTCCGCGGCCAGGTCGGCCGCCTCGCGCAGGACGTGGTCGCGCTCGTGGTCCGGGGGGAACTGGGAGCCGTTGGCCTGGCCGTAACGGACCAGCGACATGCGGCACACGGCGTCCGCGAGCATCGCATGGCCGTACCAGTGGTGCGGGTCGGCCCGGACCGCTTCACGCAGTACGGGCTCGGCCTCGCGCCACGCCCTGTGGGGTATGCGGGTCAGTGCCTTGGCACGCAGGATGAGTGCGAAGAAGTCCTCGGGAGCCAGCTTAAGCGCCTCGTCGGCCGCCCGGAGGGCTTGTTCCGGCTGCTCCGTGTACAGATGGCAGTAGCCGATCTTGATCCAGGCGCGCAGGTCGCCGGGGTCCTCGGCGAGGTGCTGCGACAGCAGGGCCCGGGCCTGGTCGTAGCGCTTGAAATCGATGAGGGCCTGGGCCTGTTCGACGGCCGAGTTCGGTTCGGTCACAGCTTCCGCTTCTTCTTCAGGTAGGCCACCAGGTCGTCGTACATCCCGCCGTCGTTCGCGTACATCGCCACGTTGCGGGCGGCCGCGAACCACGGCTCCGTCGAGGGCGCGATCCGCCCTGCCGCGGCCAGCAGGTCCTTCATCCCGATCAGGCGTACGGTCCCGGTACGGGCCGAGTCCAGCAGCGCCTGTTCAGCCGCCGCCTCGCAGACATGGGCCAGATCGGCACCGGACAGGCCCTCGGTGGCCTTGACGAGCTTGCCGAGGTCGACGTTCTCGATGGGCCGCTCACGGAGGTGATAACGGAGAATCGCCTCCCGGGCCGGTCCGTCGGGCGGCAGCACCAGCAAGGTCCGGTCCAGCCGGCCGGGGCGGCGCAGGGCGATGTCCACGTCCCAGGGCACATTGGTGGCGGCGAGCACGAACACGCCCTCGTTCGCCTCCGCCTCGACGCCGTCCAGTTCGGTCAGCAACTGGTTGACGGTGTTGCGCATGCCGCTGCTCTGGGTACGGCTGCGTTTCCCGCCGAGTGCGTCCAGCTCGTCCAGGAAGACCACGCACGGTGCCTGGCGGCGGGCCGTCTGGAAGAGCTCGTGCATGTTCCGTTCGGAGTTGCCGATCCACATGTCGAGCACATCGTTGACCGACACGGACAGGAAGTTCGCCCCCAGCTCACCGGCGACGGCCCGCGCGATGAAGGTCTTGCCGCAGCCGGGCGGCCCGTACAGCAACAGGCCCCCGCGCAGACTCTTGCCGTACAGGCGACGCAGCTCCGGATTGCGCAACGGCGCCAGGAAAGCCGCCTCCAGCCGCTCCTTGACCTCCTGCATGCCGCCCACATCGGCAAGGCGGACGGCCCCGGGCCGCTCCACATCCCAGGCGGCGGCAGTCCCAGGATCATCGCCGCACCCGTCAACGGTGAGCGGCGCCTCCACGAACCGGGGCGGCACCACATCGCCGACCTGATCCTCGGCGGCGACCCAGTCGAAGCCCGGGCCCGGGGCCGGGACCTGTGATGGCGCGGAAGGCGCGGCTTCGCCGGGCGTGGTTGCCGAAGCACCTGTCAGGGCCCGGACCATCAGCTCGCGTGCCTGGACATCACCGGGCGCGTGCTGCAACGCCACGGAAATCTCCCCCACGGCGGCGTCACCGTGCCCCGCGCTCAGCAGCAACTCGGCGAGGTGCAGCCGCAGGGGCACGTCCTCGGGCGCCGCCGCGACGGCCGTACGCATGCTCTGTATAAGGGGGGATTCCGCCGACATGACCCACACTTTACGGAACCGAGGCGAGTGACTTTCGGGTGCCCTCGATGTGCTCTGCGCACGACCTGCTGAGAGGTAGTCGCATGCCCCGCCCACGGCGAGGACAGACTGCATCTGACCTCACAGAGAGAACGCCACACTTCCGCCGGGCGCGTGACGCTCGATCACCTCACAAGAACGGCGCCCAAGAGTCCTGCGGCGATGACCGACGAAACCGTTGCCATCGGGCACCACTTGGGGAACTCATATCCCTCCCGCTTTACTCCTCTGCGCTGTTCGTCACGGTATTGGAGATAGGGCTTTCTATAGGGAAGAAGACCGATCGTGAACCCCGTCCACGCGAACGAGTACAGGACCAGCATCTGCTCAGCGCTCCAGTGCTGGGCCTGGAGGCCCCCTACCGCGATCATGCCGATGCAGCACCCGACGGAAACCACGCAGCACAGCACTGTCGCCTTGCGCATCTTTACGTACCTGGCTACGACGAAGCAGAAGATGAAAGTGGCGAAAGCTGCCATGAGCAGCAGGTAAGCAAGGGGGAGGCGAGCCAGCACGCCGGGCCTTTCGATCGCGCTCAAGGGTTGGCGGCGAACACCCCGCCAACCCTTGAGCATTTTTTACAGCATACCCGTCCGATCCGGGCGGATTAGGATCCCAGCCAGCCGGTGATCGGCGATATGAGGTCGTGTCCGAACTCCGTGATTTTTGCGCCGATCTGCGTGAGCCGTCCGGCTTCCTTGAAGTCGGCCAACGCTCCGATCCACTTGGACTGACCGAAGGTGATCAGGCCCAGAGCGGCGCTTCCGACGGATTGCCTGAATTCATGACTGTGCACTCCGTAGCCAAATCCGGTGAACAGGACGTTGAGTCCGCCGGCGGCGAGGGAGGCGTATCCCGAGTACTTGGCGATGCCCGCGAAGACCGCTGCGGGGAGCTCGGCACCGAACACGCCGAGCGTTCCGGCGACGAGGCCGGAACCAGCAGCGACGAATCCGGTGATGATGCTGATCTGATTGGTGACGTCTGCCAGGTCCCGAGCCGTCTGCTGCCACCAGGGAAGTTTCTTGGTCTCGTCGTTCTCCGGGGTGTCGGCAGGGTTCTTTCCGGCCTTCTTGGCCTCGTGGGATTCCTGAGCTGCTTTCTTGGCGGCCGCCTCGATTTCAGCCTTTCGCTTGGCCATGGCGATCTGGTGCGCCTTGGTCGCGGCGGCCGCCGCCGTCTTGGCGTCCCTGCCGGCCTGGAGGGCGGAATCCCGGGCGGAAGCGGCCGAGGACTGGGCCGAGTTGGCCGAAGCCACCGCGCGACGGGCGGCGTCCACAGCGCGGTTGGCGGAGTGATTGACCGAGCGTCCGGCCGAGCGAGCGTTGGCGGCCGCCTGCTTGGCCTTGCCGGCCGAGGCCTGTGCGCCCTTCGCCGACTGCTCGGCCGCGTCCGCGTTCGCATCCGAGGGCGACGGAAGGGGCCGCGTCGACACCGCGACCACCATCCCCTACGGCGGCAGCTCCTGGAAGACCATGCGGCAGTTCGCCTGAACCACCGTCCGGCCAGAGGGGGCCCCGCGCCCGGGCCCGGCAGTGATGCGGGGCCCGGGCACACAAGGGAGGCAAGGGAGGCTTGGCGCAAGGCGCAGGCCCGTCAGTTGACTCCCCGGTCGAGGTCGGCCCAATACGGCTGGCGGAGTTTGAACTTCTGGATCTTGCCGGTGGCGGTGCGTGGGATCGTGTCGCGGAACTCGACCGACGTGGGGGCCTTGTAGCCGGCCATGTGCTGCTTGCAGTGGGCGATGATGTCGGACTCCCCGGCCGTCGCGCCCTCGGCGAGGACCACGAGCGCCTTGATGGTCTCGCCCCATTTCTCGTGCGGCACGCCGATGACGGCGACCTCGGCGACCGCCGGGTGGCTGAAGATCACGTCTTCCACCTCGATGGACGACACGTTCTCACCACCGGTGATGATCACGTCCTTCTTGCGGTCCGAGATCGTGAGGTGGCCGTCGGTCTCGTCGAGGATGCCGCCGTCGCCGGTGTGGAACCAGCCGTCCTCAAGGGCGTCCTCGGTCTCCTCCGGCTTTTCCCAGTACCCGTCGAGCACCGTGTTCGAGCGGGCCAGGACCTCACCGGACTCGGAGACCTTCAGCTTCACCCCGAGCCCGGGCAGTCCCGCTCGCGCCAGCTTGCGCGCCCGTTCCTCGGCGGGGAGGTCCACGTCGGCCGGCCGGGTGCGGTTGAAGGTGAGGAAGGGGGAGGTCTCGGTGAGGCCGTAGAGCTGTGTGAACTCCCAGCCCAGTTCCTCCTGCACACGCTGGATCGTCCTGGTCGGTGGCGGAGCGCCCGCGCAGACGATCCGCACACGGTCGCGGCCCGGGATCTCGCCCGCCCACGTCGCCGCCGCGTCGAGCACCATGTTCCACACGGCCGGCGCGCCGCACATGAGCGTGACGCCGTGCTCCTCGACCCGCCGCAGGATCTCCGTACCGTCCACCTTGCGCAGCACGACCTGCTTGGCGCCCAGGCCCGCCATGACGTACGGCATGCCCCAGCCGTTGCAGTGGAACATCGGCAGCGTGTGCAGGTACACATCGCGCTCCCATGCCCGCGTGTGCAGGCCGAAGGTCAGGCCGTTGACCCAGATGTTGCGGTGGGTCAGCTGCACGCCCTTGGGCCGGGCGGTCGTGCCCGAGGTGTAGTTGATGGTCGCTGTGGCGTCCTCGTCCGGGTGGGACCAGGGACGCGGCTCGACGCCGAACCGCATGAGCTCGGTGTCGGTCTGCTCACCGAGCACGAAGCGATGGCGCGCCTTGACGCCGGAGAGGGCGTCGTCCAGTTCCGGGTCGACGAGGAGGACCGAGGAGCCGCTCTGCCGCACCACGTACTCGACTTCGTCGGGCTTGAGGCGGAAGTTCACCGGCACGCAGACGCGGCCGCTCATGGGTACCGCGAACAGCAGCTCCAGCAGGCGCGCGGAGTTGTGGCTGACCACCGCCACTCGCTCGCCCTCAGCGATCCCGAGCGCATCCAGACCGGCCTGCCACGCACGGACTCGTTCACCGAACCGCCCATACGTCGACAGGGGGACCGGCTGCGCGGGCTGGTCCGGCTCGTCGACCACCCCCGGGCCGTCGCGGAAGCCCAGTTCGGCCCTGTCGAGGAAATCCGCGATCGTCATCGGTGTCCGCATGCTCTCTCCTGTACCCGGAACCACCACGTCTGGAAGGGGGAGTCTGCCACTTGACGCATCCACCAGCAGCGAATTCGGCAGCTTCCGCGTCGGCGGCGGTCGGAGGTCGGGAGGTCAGCCGCATGGGGCAGGAAATGGCCCCTGACCCGGACATTGCGGGCGCCGGGTGTCCGGGCACCGCCCCGCGTGCACCGCCCCGCGTGCGGTGGGGCGGCCCTCCTCCGGGCCGGCCCCGCCGCGTCGTCCTACTTGTCGGCGGTCAGCGTGCCCGCCGCGCCCCAGCTGTCGGTGGGCACCTCCTGGATCCAGACCTGAACGGTCTCGGCGGGAATCTTGTACGCGTCCACGAACGCGTCGGTGATCTGCTTGACCAGCTCCCGCTTCAGCTCGACGCTGCGCGGACCCTGCTGGACGGTGACGATCGGCATGGCTGAACTCCCTTTTCGAGTAAGGCCGTCCGGTGCTTGACCGGCATGTCCTCAGTCCATCGTGAACGGGGCGCGCGACCAAGAAGCGGATCGCGCACACAGCGATCACCGATCGAGATCGGGCGGTCGAGATCGGGCGGTCGGGGGGCCAGCGGACCTGAGCGGTTCAGGGCGTACCCCGCGACCACCGGTCCCGGCCGACCGGCCTTCAGCGGGCGCTCTGGTCGTGGCCCGTGGCCGCGCAGGCCCGCAGCAGCAGGTCGAGCCCGGCGGGCGGATCGCTGCGGCGTACCGCGAGGTAGGTCGTGAGCTCCATGCCCGGGTTGCGGAACGGGAGGAAGGCGACCCTGGGGATGCTCAGCCGGGCGGCGTGCGAGGCGTAGACGACGGTCCACAGGCCGTGCTCCGGGCCGCCGGGCGCGCCGATCGCGGTGAGGGTGTCGTCCAGGGAGCCGTACCGGGGGCCCGGCACGGGGGCGAAGCCGGCCTCGTGGCAGGCGTTGACGACCAGGTCGACCAGCGCGCGGTTGTTGCGCCGCTCGGTCAGCACCAGCGGGACGGCCGCCAGGTCGGTGAGCGCGATGGTGCCGGGCCGGGCGGCGAGCGGGTGCCGGGCCGGGACGACCGCGACCAGCGGGTCCTGCCACAGCGGGACGAAGCTCAGGCCGTCGCGTCCGGCGCCGTCCGGGTCGCCGCGCAGGAACGCCGCGTCCAACTCACGGCCGGCCACCTGGTCGAGCCGCTGCTGGGCCCGTGCGGACACCAGCTCCACCCCGACCTCCGGGGCGAGACCGGCCAGTGTGTCGAGCACCCGGTCCAGATGAGCGCCCAGGCCCGTGCTCGTCCCCAGGCGCAGGGTGCGGGCGCGGCCGGCGGTCAGTTCCGTGACGACGGCACGGGCCCGCTCCTCGGCAGCCAGCAGCGCCCGCGCCTCGGGCAGGAACCGTTCGCCGACGGGCGTCAGCCGCACCTGGCGCGACGACCGGTCGAACAGCTCGGTCTGCAACTCGCGCTCCAGCCGGCGGATCTGCTGGCTCACCGCCGACTGCACGATGTGCAGCCGCTCCGCCGCCCGGCCGAAGTGCAGCTCCTGCGCGACCGTGACGAAGTACCGCACCTGCCGCAGCTCCACGCCCTCCCCTTCCCGGCCGGCTCTTCCCAGCTGGTCAATTCGCTTGCCGCACGCCCCGCGGCCTCGCCATCATCCCCCCATGATCGATGCCAGCGCACTCTCCGAGAAGCCGGTCCTCATAGGTGACCGGATCCGGCTCACACCGCTCGCTCCTCGGCATGCGGTCGCCTTCCACGCCACCTTCCTGGACGAAGAGACCCGCCGGCTGACCGGTACGCACCACGACTGGACGCTGGCCGAGCTCCAGGCCTGGTGCGAGGGGGCCGCGGAGCGCGCGGAACGCCTCGACCTGGCCGTCGAGGACCGCGAGACCGGTGCGTTCCTGGGGGACCTCGCGCTGAGCCAGATCGACCGGGACAACGCGTGCGGCAGCTTCCGCATCGCCCTCGCCGCGGAGGCCACCGGCCGCGGTCTCGGCAGCGAGGCGACCCGCCTGCTCCTGGACTACGCCTTCGAGCGCGTCGGCCTGCACCGCGTCCAGCTGGAGGTCTTCGCCTTCAACGGGCGGGCCCGGCGGGCGTACGAGAAGTGCGGCTTCGAGGTGGAGGGCCGGATGCGGGAGGCGCTCCACTGGGACGGCGAGTGGCACGACGTGCTGGTGATGGCGGCACTGGCGCCGCGGCCTCAGGCCGATGGCGGGAGCGGGCGCGGCGCCGGCAGGCCCGCCTTGGACCGCCAGTAGGCCGGGGTGTGCTGCCTGTCGTCCTTGAGCCGGTCGGTGAGCTGCTGCGCCATCAGGAAGAACGCGAACCCCAGCGCGAAGGCCTGGGTGCTCCGCCGATCCTCATCGTGCGGCCGCTCGCCGGGCAACCGGTTTCGCGGCCGCGGCCCGGCGGACAGGCCCTGGTCCTCCCGCGGCGCGCTCCTCGTACGGCGCGCCGCGTCGACGGATCAGGAGTTCTCCCCCGTGAACGGCAGCCACTCGGTCTCCAGCGCGGCATCCAGCCGGCGGACCGCGCCCGGGGTGTGCTCGGTGGCCAGACCGGTGTGCACGAACCGCCGCAGCGGGCTGCCGCCCAGGTAGCAGGCGGCCAACTCCCGTACGTCCAGGGTGAGATCGGGGGCGTCGGTGGCGGTGGTCCAGGTCGTGGGCCGGCCGGGCCCCGCGGTCAGCCGGAAGCGGCCGGCGTTGGCGGGCAGGGCGGCGTCGCCGAGGTCGATGACGAGGTCGACGGGGGACGCCCAGGAGCGGGCGGTCAGGGCGGCGCGGACGTCCACCAACCGGACCCACAGGGACGGTTCCTGGCCGGTGACGCGTACCTGGTCGCGGTCGGCGACGAGGTACAGCAGCGGGTCGTCGGCGGGGCGGGCGTCGATCTGGACCTTCGTGGTGAGGTCGATGGAGCAGAGGTAGGACCACAGGGCCGCGGCGGCCGGTGCGCTCTCCGCTTCCAGCTCGTCGACACGGACCGCGCCGGGGCGGCCGTCTCCCGGCCCGCGGGTGCGGTAGACCGCGTAGCCACCGGGCACCTCGCCGGGCGCGCCCAGCACCACCACCCGCAGGGCGCCGAAGCCGTCCAGGTCCTCGGTGCTGCGGGCGCCGTCGAGGTCCAGCACCTCGTTGCGCCACCACGCCTCGTCGCGGGTGAACCGGCCCGCGCGGTGGGCCAGGCTCGCGTCGTAGCGCGGCGCGAGCACCGCGGCCGCCTCGGCCGGGGCGATCAGCCGCAGCGGTCGGGCGTCGGGGGCCAGGCGCAGTGCCAGCGGGCGGGAGGAGTCGATCTCGACGCGGTACGCCTCGGTGGCGGCGCCGAACCCGAAGCGGCCGTAGATGGCGCTCTCGGACGCCCAGAGGCAGGCGATCGGCCGGTCCTCGTCGGCGCAGCGGCGCCAGAGCCCGTCCAGCATCGAGGTGAGCACTCCGCGACGGCGGTGCGTGGGCGCCACGCAGACGAAGTCCACTGCGGCGCAAGGGAGTCGACCGCCGGGGACGGAGAGGGTGAGGCGGTGCGCACCGACCAGGCCGGCCAGCCGCCCGCCGTCGTACGCCCCGACCCGGGCGCAGGCCCGCAGCAGGTCGTGGTGGTGCTGACGGGTCTTGTCGGCCGGCTTCAGGTGGAAGGCGAGGTAGGCCAGGTCCAGGGCCTGGCCGAGGTCGGACTCGGGGAGGTCACGGATGTCCGTGGTGGCGTGGGGGTGGTCGTCGCAGGTCACCCAGGGACGCTAACCCGCCGCGCCGGGAGGTTCATCCGTATTTTGACGCGCCGCCCCGCTCCGGGCGACCCGGCCGTAGCGGATGTCGTGGGTGGCGTCCGGGGACGTCATCCGCAGTACGCCGGCCGCCTCGTCCTGAACCGCGGCCCGCTCGGGGCGGGTCAGCGTGTCGAAGGGCTCGATGGTCAGCCACGCGGCGCCGCCCGCCGTGTCGGTCCGCCACAGCCCGCGGATGGTTCCGTCGACGAGGAAGACGCGGTAGGCCACATTGCGGTCCCAGGTGCGGCCCTGGTACTCAGGCGCGAGGATGCGGGTGCGGTCGGCGTGCGAGAGCGCGACGTTGTCGAACTCCGGGAGGAAGCGGACCGGCGCCTCGGTGTCCGGGTCCGGCAGCGGCGCGTCGGGCAGGTCGAAGAGCTCGACGCCGTGCTCGTCGCGGAAGGTGCGCAGCCGCGGCCGCAGCGGCTCGACCACCTCGCGGAGCCGGGTCAGCCCGCACCAGGTCTGGATGTCCTTGACGGACGCCGGTCCGAATGCGGCGAGGTAGCGCAGGAGGACGGCGGGCAGGTCCCGTTGCGGATCGGGGTCGGCGGGAGCCGGCCGCCGGGCCCGTTCCGGCGCGGTGGCCAGCCAGTGGTCGAGGGTGGTGTGCGCCGCCCGGCCGGCACGCCCCCACAGGCCGCGCGGGGTGACCTGGACCAGGGGGAGCAGCTGGCGGGCGGCGAGGGCCAGCGACCGGCCCTCGTGCCGCGGCCACTCCTCCTGGAGCCGCTCCCCCAGCTCCTGGAACGTCAGCGGCTGCCGGTCGACGAGCGTGCGGGCGAGGTCGGCCAGCCGGTCCAGGTCGACGCCGGCCAGCCGCCGGGCGAAGTTGCCGCGCAGGACGCGGTCGTGCACCGGCTGGAGCAGCGGGCGCAGCAGCCGGGCGTCGCGGGCGCTGACGAGGTGGATGGTGGAGCGCATCGCGGAGATGCGGACGGCCTGCCGGCTCTCCAGGAGGTCGGACAGCTGTTGCGGCCGGAAGCCGGCCAGCCGGGCGGCGAGCGCGTGGTACGGCGGGCGCGGTGCCTGGGCCTGGAGTCCGAGCAGCCGCTCGACGGCGTCGAGTACCCCCATCTCGCCGCGGCGGAGCAGGAGTTGGCGGTCCAGGGTGGCCCGGCCGAGGGCGCGGGCGGTGAGCAGGGGGGAGGTGCGGCGCTGCGTCATGGCGACGACGGTAGCGGCCCTTGCGGACGACTTCGGTCCGCAAGGGACCGTCTCTTGATCAGCACCGTCCGCACCGCCATCGGAAGGGTGGCCCGGGACCGCCGCGGACGGCGGTCCCGTCGGAGAACGACGGAGGGCGCCGCCGCGGCGACGCCCTCCGATGGTCCGGGGCGGTGGAGATCCCCGGTACGGCCCTCAGGCCACCGACCCGATCCGCCCCACCGGCCGGGCCGTGTCGTGGTGGATGGGCGTGTGGGCACCGGTCAGCGGAGCACCGGTGCCGCCGCGGCGGTTGGCGACGATCTCGGCGGCGATGGACAGGGCGGTCTCCTCGGGGGTGCGCGCGCCGAGGTCGAGGCCGATGGGCGAGCGCAGGCGGTTGACCTCCAGCTCGGTCAGGCCGACGTCGCGCAGCCGCTGCTGACGGTCCAGGTGGGTGCGGCGCGAGCCCATGGCGCCGACGTAGGCGACCGGGAGTCTGAGGGCGCGCTCCAGCAGCGGGACGTCGAACTTGGCGTCGTGGGTGAGCACGCACAGCACCGTGCGCGAGTCGAGTTCCTGCGAGTCCAGATAGCGGTGCGGCCAGTCGACGACGATCTCGTCGGCGTCGGGGAAGCGGGTCCGGGTGGCGAAGACGGGCCGGGCGTCGCAGACCGTGACGTGGTAGTTGAGGAACTTGCCGACCTTGACCAGCGCGGAGGCGAAGTCGATGGCGCCGAAGACGATCATGCGGGGCGCGGGCACGGAGGATTCGACGAGGAGGACGACGGGGCTGCCGCACCGCGAGCCCTCCGCGCCGATCTCCAGGGTGGTGGTGCGCCCGGCGTCGAGCAGGGCGCGGGCCTCCTCGACCACGGTGTGGTCGAGCCCCGGGTGGCCGCCGAGGGTGCCGGTGTGGCCGCCGTCGGGGCGGACGAGCAGGGCCTTGCCGAGGAGCTCGGCGGGGCCCTGGACGACCCGGGCGAGGGCCGAGGCCCCGCCCGATGCGGCAGCGGTCAGCGCGGCGGCGAGCGTGTCGGCGGTGTGCTCCGCCGACTTCCCCGCGCCGCCGCTGTCGCCGGCGGGGCGCGGGACGCTCGTCCGTACCGGCTGGACGAGGATGTCGATGATGCCGCCGCAGGTCAGGCCGACGGCGAAGGCGTCCTCGTCGCTGTACCCGAAGCGCTCCACGACCGGCTCACCGGTGCGCAGCGCCTCCTGGCACAGTTCGTAGACCGCGCCCTCCACGCATCCTCCGGAGACCGACCCGATCGCCGTACCGTCGGCGTCGACGGCGAGGGCGGCTCCGGGCTGGCGGGGTGCGCTGCCGTTGGTGGCCACCACGGTGGCCACCGCGAACTCGCGGCCCTGCTCGACCCACCGGTGCAGCTCTTCGGCGATGTCCAGCATGTCGGTCTCCTTACGGATTGCGGATGAGTGGAGGGGCGGGTCAGTGGTGCACGCCCAGCCAGCTCTCGATCGGATGGAGCGAGAAGTAGGCCAGGAACACCAGGGAGAGCACCCACATCAGCCAGCCGGGCTCGCGCCACTTGCCCTGTACGGCCTTGATCGCGACGTGCGCGATGACGCCGGCCGCGATGCCCGCGGTGATGGAGTACGTGAACGGCATCAGGACCGTCGTCAGGAACACCGGGATGGAGGTCGCCGGGTCGTCCCAGTTGATGTGCTTGGCGTTGGTCAGCATCATCGAGCCGATCACCACCAGCGCGGCGGCCGCCACCTGGGTGGGGATGACCTGCGCCAATGGGGTGAAGAACAGGCACAGCGCGAAGCCCAGACCGGTGATGACGCTGGCGAAGCCGGTGCGTGCGCCGTCGCCGACGCCCGCGGTGGACTCGACGAACACGGTCTGGCCCGAGGCACCGGTCAGACCGCCGACCATGCCGCCGGCGCCGTCGATGGCCAGGGCCTTGTTCAGCCCCGGCATCTTGCCGTCCTTGTCGGCGAGGTTGGCCTGCTGGCCGATGCCGATGATCGTGCCCATGGCGTCGAAGAAGCCTGCCAGGACGAGGGTGAAGACGATGACGCCGATGGTGATCCCGCCGACGTCGCCCAGCCCGCTGAAGGAGACATGGCCCAGCAGTCCGAAGTCGGGGGTGGAGACGATGGAACCGGAGATCACCGGGGCGTTGCGGCCGCCCCAGTCGTTGACGCTCAGCCCGGCGAACTGGTGGACGAGCGCGGCGAAGACCGTACCGCCGACGATGCCTATGAGGATCGCGCCGGGGACCTTGCGGACCTGCAGCAGGAAGATCAGCAGCACGGTGAAGGCGAAGCACAGCACGGGCCAGCCGGTGAGCATGTCGGCGGTGCCGAGCTGGATCGGCTTGGCACCGGCGAGGCCGCCCGGGCCGGGCATGGAGGTGACGAAGCCCGCCTGGACCAGGCCGATCAGGCAGACGAACAGGCCGATGCCCATGGTGATCGCGTGCTTGAGCGGCAACGGGATGGCGTTCATGATCAGTTCACGCAGGCCGGTGACGACCAGCAGTACGATCACGCCGCCGTAGATGATGCACATCGCCCAGGCGTTGTCCCAGGTCATCTGCGGGGCGACCTGGAAGGACATCACGGCGGAGACGCTCAGGCCGGCGGCCAGCGCCAGGGGCACATTGCCCAGGAAGCCCATGACGATCGTGGTGACGGCGGCGGCGAGGGCGGTCGCCGTGGTCACCTGGGCGGCGCTGAGCGTGGCGCCGGTGATGTCCTTGGTCGTGGTCAGGATGACCGGGTTCAGGAGGATGATGTACGCCATCGCCATGAAGGTGGTGACGCCGCCACGCACCTCGCGGCCGACGGTGGATCCTCTGTCGGAGATGTGGAAGTACCGGTCGAGCCAGGACCGGCCGGCGGGCTGACGCGAGCCGTCGCCCGCGTCTTCCGCCGTGGTCCTCGGCTCAGTGGACTGCTGGGTCATGGTGCCTAACTCCCAAGGTTCACAGGGGCACTCGCGAGGGGGATGCGAGATTTGGGATGGATCTTCGGCTGCACGACCCGGGGGACGGCCCGAGACGAACGGGGTGCTGGCTGTGTGGGGGACAGCAGCGACTGCGTGGTGCGGGGTTGGGCTCCGGGCGGTACACGGAGGAGGACGGACAGGGACACCCCTGACGCGCACCGCCCGGAGGCCGGGGTCCGGGGGGATCGCCCCCCGGACGGCTCCTTATGTGCCGGTGAGGTGTTCGGGACGCACCGGCGTCTTGTTGAGCTCCAGCCCCGTCGCGTTCCGGATCGCCGCGAGGACGGCCGGGGTGGACGACAGGGTCGGGGCCTCGCCGATGCCGCGCAGCCCGTAGGGGGCGTGCTCGTCGGCGAGTTCGAGCACATCAACCGGGATGGTCGGGGTGTCGAGGATCGTGGGGATGAGGTAGTCCGTGAAGGAGGGGTTGCGCACCTTCGCGGTCTTGGGGTCGACGATGATCTCCTCCATGACCGCCACGCCCAGGCCCTGGGTGGTACCACCCTGGATCTGGCCGACGACGGACAGCGGGTTGAGCGCCTTGCCGACGTCCTGGGCCACGGCGAGCTCGATGACCTTGACCAGGCCCAGCTCGGTGTCCACCTCCACCACCGCGCGGTGGGCCGCGAAGGAGTACTGGACGTGGCCGTTGCCCTGGCCGGTGACCAGGTCGAAGGCCTCGGTGGGCCGGTGGCGCCACTCGGCCTCGATCTCGACGGTCTCGCCTTCGAGCACGTCCACCAGGTCGGCGAGGACCTCGCCGCCGTCGGTGACGACCTTGCCGCCCTCCAGGAGGAGCTCGGCGGTGGCCCACGCCGGGTGGTAGGTGCCCATCTTGCGGCGGCCGATCTCCAGGACCTTCTCGCGGACCAGCTCGCAGGAGTGCTTGACGGCGCCGCCGGTGACGTAGGTCTGGCGCGACGCGGACGTCGAACCGGCGCTGCCCACCTGGGTGTCGGCGGGGTGGATCGTCACCTGCGTGACGCCCAGCTCCGTGCGGGCGATCTGCGCGTGGACGGTGACGCCGCCCTGGCCGACCTCCGCCATCGCGGTGTGCACGGTGGCGACCGGCTCGCCGCCGATGACCTCCATGCGCACCTTGGCGGTGGAGTAGTCGTCGAAGCCCTCGGAGAAGCCGACGTTCTTGATGCCGACCGCGTAGCCGACGCCGCGTACGACGCCCTCGCCGTGGGTGGTGTTGGACAGGCCGCCGGGCAGCTGACGCACGTCGGCGCCCTCGCTGGACTCCCACTGGCGCTCGGGCGGCAGCGGACGGGCCTTGATGCGGCGCAGGATCTCGGCGACCGGCGCCGGCGAGTCGACCGGCTGCCCGGTCGGCATGATCGTGCCCTGCTCCATGGCGTTGAGCTGGCGCAGCTCGACCGGGTCGATGCCCAGCTTGGCGGCCAGCTTGTCCATCTGCGCCTCGTAGGCGAAGCACGCCTGGACCGCGCCGAAGCCGCGCATCGCGCCGCAGGGCGGGTTGTTGGTGTAGAGCGCGACGGCCTCGATCTCGACGTCGTCGATCACGTACGGACCCACCGACAGCGAGGCGGCGTTGCCGACCACGGCCGGGGACGCGGAGGCGTAGGCCCCGCCGTCCAGCACGATCCGGCACTTCATGTGCGTGAGCTTGCCGTCCTTGGTGGCGCCGTGCTCGTACCAGAGCTTCGCCGGGTGCCGGTGGACGTGCCCGAAGAAGGACTCGAAGCGGTTGTAGACGATCTTGACCGGCTTGTTCGTGCGCAGCGCGAGCAGACAGGCGTGGATCTGCATCGACAGGTCCTCGCGGCCGCCGAACGCGCCGCCGACGCCGGAGAGCGTCATCCGCACCTTGTCCTCGGGCAGGCCGAGGACCGGGGCGATCTGGCGCAGGTCGGAGTGCAGCCACTGGGTGGCGATGTAGAGGTCCACCCCGCCGTCCTCGGAGGGCACCGCCAGGCCGGACTCCGGGCCGAGGAAGGCCTGGTCCTGCATGCCGAAGACGTACTCGCCGGAGACGATGACATCGGCCTTCTTGGCGGCCTCGTCGGCGTCGCCGCGGATGATCGGCTGGCGGTGGACGATGTTGGGGTGCGGGACGTGCCCGGCGTGGTGGTCGTCGCGGCCCTCGTGGAGCAGCGGCGCGCCGTCGGCGGTCGCGGAGGCCTCGTCGGTGACGACGGGCAGCTCCTTGTACTCGATCTTGATCTTGGCGGCCGCGCGCCGCGCCGTCTCCGGGTGGTCGGCCGCGACCAGGGCCACCGGCTCACCGTGGTGGCGGACCTTGCCGTGCGCGAGCACCGGGGTGTCCTGGATCTCCAGGCCGTAGTTCTTGATCGAGGTCGGCAGGTCGTCGTACGTCAGCACCGCGTAGACGCCGGACTGGGCCAGCGCCTCGGAGGTGTCGATGGAGACGATCTCGGCGTGCGCGACGGTGGAGCGGAGCGTGAAGCCCCACAGCATGTCCTCGTGCCACATGTCCGAGGAGTACGCGAACTCGCCGGTGACCTTCAGGGTGCCGTCGGGGCGCAGCGTCGACTCGCCGATGCCGCCCTTGGTCTGGGAGCCCTGGGTGATCTTGGTGGGGGCTCCGGTCGTACGTGTGGATCCCATGCTCAGACCGCCTCTTCCTGACGGTCCTGGCGCGCGGCCGCGAGACGGACGGCGTCCAGGATCTTCTCGTAACCGGTGCAGCGGCAGAGGTTGCCGGACAGCGCCTCGCGGATGTCCGCGTCGGTCGGCTGCGGGTTGCGCTCCAGCATCTCGTCGGCCGCGACGAGCAGGCCCGGGGTGCAGAAGCCGCACTGGACGGCGCCGGCGTCGATGAACGCCTGCTGGATCGGGGAGAGTTCGCCACCCTCGCCGGTCTGGGAGTCGGTTGCCCGCGGGCGGAGCCCGCTGTCGGACCCGTGCGCCGACCACTGCTGGGCGTCCTGGAGAGAGGTACCGCACGCTCCGGTGCCGCAGCCCCCGTGCTCCGCACGCTGCTTGGCGAAGTCCGCCAGACCCTCGACGGTCACCACCTCGCGACCCTCGACCTGGCCCGCGGCGACGAGGCAGGAACACACCGGCACGCCGTCGAGGCGGACCGTGCAGGAACCGCACTCGCCCTGCTCACAGGCGTTCTTCGAACCCGGCAGGCCCATCCGCTCGCGGAGGACGTACAGCAGGCTCTCGCCTTCCCAGACATCGTCGGCCTCCTGCTGGCGGCCGTTGACGGTGAATGTCACGCGCACTGTGCGCTCCTCTCGTTGCCGCGGTAGGACTCCCAGGTCCAGCCGAGGGTGCGGCGCGCCATGATGCCGACCGCGTGCCGGCGGTACTTGGCGCTGCCGCGTACATCGTCGATCGGGTTGCAGGCGCCGGAGGCGAGCTGCGCGAACTGCTTGGCGACGGACGGCGGGATGGGGGCGCCGGACTCCCAGAAGCCGCCCTCCTCCAGCGCCGCGGCGAGGAAGTCCTCCGCCTCGCGGGCCCGTACGGGGGTGGGCGCGGCCGAGCCGATGCCGGTGCGCACCGTACGGGTCTCGGGGTGCAGCGCGATGCCGAACGCGCAGACCGCGATGACCATGGCGTTGCGCGTGCCGACCTTGGAGAACTGCTGCGGGCCGTCGGCCTTGGGCAGATGCACCGCGCGGATCAGCTCGTCGGGCTCCAGCGCGTTGCGCTTGACGCCGAGGTAGAAGTCGTCGATGGGGATCATGCGGCGGCCGCGCACGGACTCGACCTCGACCTCGCAGCCGGAGGCGAGCAGCGCGGGGTGCGCGTCGCCGGCCGGGGAGGCGGTGCCGAGGTTGCCGCCGACGCCGCCGCGGTTGCGGATCTGCGGGGAGGCGACCGTGTGCGACGCCAGGGCCAGGCCCGGCAGCTCGGCCCGCAGGTTCTCCATGATCTGGGTGTAGGGAACGGAGGCGCCCAGGCGTACGGTCTTCTCTCCGACCTCCCACTCGCTCAGATCACCGATGCGGTTCAGGTCGAGCAGGTACTCGGGGCGGCGGTGGTCGAAATTGATCTCGACCATCACGTCCGTACCGCCCGCGATGGGCACAGCGGTGGGGTGCTCGGCCTTAGCGGCGAGCGCCTCCTCCCAGCTGGCGGGGCGAAGGAAGTCCATGGTTGGCCTCTTCTGCGAAATCGGTCATTCGTTGCTCGGGGAGCGGGCGCCGGCCCTGGTCTCCGTCAAGCTGTTCATGTCTTGTTAACGCCGTTGGGCTTAGTGAACGCTCAGCGGCCCCACCCGGTGCAGTCACCGAAACCATGAAGCGGTTGGCTGGCCAAGCCACCTGTCTTGTAGATTCGAACGAAAGACGAGGCTCTGAAACCTCGCGGCATTCCACCGGCAACACCAGACAGCAAAGAACGGCGGGCGAGGTCATGCGGCTCCGCGCACTCCTGGACACCCACATTCTCGGCCTTCGGCTGCTCGGCGGCGAGGACGAACTGGACCGCACTGTCCGCGGCGTGATGACCACGGACCTGCGCGACCCCAGTCGCTACCTCTCCGGCGGGGAGCTGGTGCTGACCGGCCTGGCCTGGCGCCGCGAACCGGAGGACTCCGAACGGTTCGTGCGCATCCTGGCCGCGGCCAACGTCGCCGGGCTCGCGGCGGGCGAGGCCGAGCTGGGCGCGATCCCGGACGACCTCGTGCAGGCCTGCGCCCGGCACCGGCTGCCGCTGTTCTCGGTCGAGGAGGCGGTCTCGTTCGCCTCGATCACCGAGCACGTCGTACGCCAGGTCTCCAGCGAGCGGGCCGGTGACCTGGCCGCCGTGGTGGACCGCCACCGCCGCCTGATGACCTCGGGCCCCGCCGGCGGCGGTCCCGAGGTGGTGCTGGACCTGCTGGGCTCCGACCTGGACCTGCGGGCCTGGGTGCTCTCCCCCACGGGGCGGCAGATCGCCGGCTCCACGCTGGCGGACTCCGGGCCCGAGCTGTCCGGCGAACTGGCCGCCCGGCTCGCCGGCGAGCATCTGGCCGCCGCCCGCACCGGCCGCCGCGGCCCCCACCGGATCACCCTCGGCGGCGCCACCTACTCGCTCTTCCCGATCCGCTACGAGGGCCGTGACCTGCGCCAGACGCTGCTGAGCGACTGGCTGCTGGCCGTCGAGGCGGACGCCGGGGACTGGCCGGCGGAGCGGTTGGACCTGCTGCACGGCGTCACCCAGCTGATCGCCGTGGAACGCGACCGGCGCGATGCCGCCCGTACGGTCCGCCGACGGCTCGCCCAGGAGGTGCTGGAGCTGGTCCAGACCGGCGCGCCGCCCGCCGAGATCGCGGCCCGGCTGCGGGTGGCGGCCCCGGTGCTGCTGCCCGGTCTGGGCACCGCCCCGCACTGGCAGATCGTGGTGGCCCGGGTCGAGTGGGAGGGCGGCGACGTCCCCGGCGGGCCGGTGGCGCAGACGCTGCTGGAGGAGATGCTGGTCGACCCGGGCACCTTCGGTCCCGAGCCCTCCGACCGGATCGCCGTGGCGCACACCGGTGACGAGGCGGTGGCGCTGGTGCCGCTGCCCGTCCCGGACGAGTCCGGGGACCCCTCGGCCGCCGGTCTGCACGCCGAGGAGTTGCTCCGTGCCGTCCAGGAGCCGCTGGGCCGCGGTCTGGCGGACGACGGGCGGCTGACGGTCGGGGTGAGCGCCTCGGTGCACTCGGCGGAGGGGCTGCGCGGCGCCCTGGAGGAGGCCCGGCACGCCCGCCGGGTCGCCGCCGCCCGTCCGGGCCGGGTCTGCGCCGCCGGGCACGAGGAGCTGGCCTCGCACGTCCTGCTGCTGCCGTTCGTGCCGGACGACGTCCGCCGGGCCTTCACCGCCCGCCTCCTGGACCCGCTGCGCGACTACGACCGCCGGCACCGCGCCGAGCTGATCCCCACGCTGGAGGCGTTCTTGGACTGCGACGGCTCCTGGACCCGCTGCGCCACCCGTCTCCACCTGCACGTCAACACGCTCCGCTACCGGGTGGGCCGGATCGAGCAGCTCACCGGCCGCGATCTGTCCCGGCTGGAGGACAAGCTCGACTTCTTCCTGGCACTGCGGATGAGCTGAGCTGCCGCAGGACGTCCCCCCGGGCGTCCCCCGACGGAAGAGCGATGCGGATCCCGTCGCCGGACGGCGGAGATCCGCCATTCGCGTTCATCCGATCGGGCGGCATCGCGTCAACGGCGCGTACGGGGGCACCCGACGCGGCACGGCGCGGCACGGCCGATCAGCGCTGCGCGGGCGGCCGCGATCACCCCATGAGTGATTGTGAAAACATTCACCCACCCCCTTGGCCCCGCTGCGGAATTCGTGCTGAGATGCGCGCACGGCTTCCAATTTCCAGCTCAATGGCGCGCTCGGGGAGGGCAACGTGGCGGATACCGCCATGCCAGGATCCGCGGAATCCACGGATCCGGTCAGTTCTGCGGATTCGGTGCCGACGGTGGTACCGGGACCGGCACCCGCACCGGAAGTACCGGCAGCCAGAACGGTCGAGGGGGACGACCCCCTCGACCGCGCCGTTTGGCGGCTGCGCTCCCGCGGCTGCTGGTGCGACGCGGCCGCGCTCCTGGAACCGCACTCCGTCCGGCACGCCCCCTCCGCACTGCGCCGCGCCGCGCTCCTGGTGGAGCGCTGCATGTTCACGGCCACCGGCTGGGCCGAGGCCGAGGACGCGCTGCGCACCGCCGAGGCGCTGGCCGGTGACGACGAAGAGCGGGGCGGCGCGGCCTGCGAGCGCGGCCACCTCGCGTACGCCGCCACGGTCCTGGGCGTACGGGACCGGGCCGACGAGGCACGTTCGGCGCTCGGCCGGGCCGCCGCGCTGCTCGCCCCCACCGCGGCCGGCCGCCCGCTGCTGGACTTCCGCCGCGGGCTGATGGCCGAGCACCTCACCGACAGCCCGGACGCGGCCCGCGCCGCCTACCGCCGCGCCCATGCCGGCGCCACCGCGCAGGGTGACGACCTGCTGCTCTCCTTCACCTGGCGCCACCTGGCGGGACTCGCGCTGCGTGACGGCGAGCTGGCGGAGGCCCGGCACGGCTTCGCCGAGTCGCTGCGGATCCGCGAGGAGCTGGGCTTCCTCGTCGGTACGGCACCGGCCCTCGCCGCGCTGGCGGACGCGGCGCCGGAGGGCGACGCGGTCCGGTTGCGCGCCGAGGCCGCCCGGCTCTTCCGCCTCATGGGCGGCGTCCCCACCTGGCTCGCCGACCATCTGTCCACGGCTGCGGCCGCGACCTGACGCGCCGCCGGCGGTCGCTCACCCACCCGGCCAACCACTCCCGCTCCGGGGGTGGTTGGCCGCGTTCGTGCGTTCGTCTCATGGCGCCGCCGCCTGCGCGCCGTCAACCCCCCGCCGTCGGCCATGCCAGGTCCTCCGTCGATTGGCCGGAAACCGACGGTCCCCGCGGCGGATCGGCCGGGGTACGACGGTCCCGCCGCCGCCCCGGGTTCGACGCGCCGAGCGAACCGGGAGGTGGGACGATGAGCGGAGGCCCGAGGGCAGTGCCGCCCCATTACGCCCCACAGGCCCCGAGAATGGCCGCAAGTCGCACTGTGACGCGACGGTGGGCACTGGATGCTGGTCCGGGACCAGCGGGACCTCCCCCTTCACAGATCCTGTATGGAGGCGATCCATGACCGCAGGAGTGACCAAGACGACCGCCGGAACCGACTGGGGCAAGGCGGATTTCGAGGCGATCTACAACTGCCCTGATCCCCGTCGGTACTTCACCACACTGCAACCCCTGGACTACCAGATTCCTCACCACGGCCAGGCGGTGTTCCGCGCCGTGACCGAGATCCTGCAGCGGCACCGCAGCGACCGCCCCCCACTGAACGTGGTCGACCTGTGCTGCTCATACGGGGTCAACGCGGCCCTGCTGAACCACCGGCTGTCCCTCGCCGATCTCTACGGCCGCTACACGAGGTACCGCCCCGACGTCCCGACGACCCGCCAACTCATCGAAGCGGACCGTACGTTCTTCGCCACTCGGCGGCGTGACGAAGCGGTGCGGATCACCGGCCTCGACGCGGCCGAGAACGCGGTCGAGTACGCCAAGGCGGTCGGCCTGCTCGACCACGGCTTCGCGGAGAACCTCGAAGTCGACGAGCCGAGTCCGGCACTGCGGCGTACCCTGGCCGGCACCGATCTGATCACCGTCACCGGCGGCGTCGGATACATCACCGCCCGCACCTTCGGGCGGCTCGTCGACTGCATGACCTCGCCGCCCTGGATCGCCGCGTTCGTCCTGCGCGAGGTGTCCTACCGGCCGGTCTCCGCGCTGCTGGCCCGCGCCGGCCTGGTGACGGAGAAACTCACCACGCGCACGTTCCGCCAGCGGCGGTTCGCGGACGGCGATGAGCGCCGGGCGGCGTTCGAGGCGCTCGCCGGGCGCGGCCTGTCCATCGCGGGCAAGGAGTCCGACGGCTACTACCACGCCGACCTGTACCTGTCCCGGCCCGCCGCCGAAGTGGCGGCGATCCCCCTGGCGGAGCTGCTGCCGCGCTGAGCCGCGGCAGCCGGGCCTCGCGGCCACCCGTACGCGTCACGCCGTACGGGTGGCCTGCGTGCGGTGGCGCCGGGGCGGGCCGCCGGCTGCGGTGCGGGTGGCCTGCGGGGCTGCTTCAGTGCGGGTGGCGCGCCACCGAGACGTGCTCGCGGGCGATCCGTTCGGCCACCGCGTACTCCTGCGCGATCAGGGCGTCGAGCAGCGCCGTGTGCTCGGAGGCGTCGGCCAGCAGCTCGGCCGTACGCCGCCGCAGCCCGCCGGGCCCCGCCCAGTGGGTGCGCCGCAGCAGATCACCGGTGACCTCGGTGAGCCGACGGTTTCCGGTGAGCGAGATCATCGCGTGGTGGAAGGAGTGGTCGGCCTCGGCGTAGCCCGCCCGGTCCCCGCGGGCGGCGGCCGCGACACCCGCGGCGGCGAGCGGGCGCAGCTCCTCCCAGCGCTCCGGGGGCAGTGCCCGGGCCAGCCGGACGATCGCGGGCACCTCCAGCATGGCGCGGACCTCGGCCAGCTCGGCGAGGTCGCGGGCGCTGCGCTCGGCGACCCGGAAGCCGCGGTTGGGCACCACCTCGACGGCGCCCTCGACGGCCAGCTGCTGCATCGCCTCGCGGACCGGGGTCGCGGAGACGCCGTAGCGCTCGGCGAGCGCGGGCGCGGAGTAGACCTCGCCGGGGTTCAGCTCCCCTCCGGCCAGCGCCTGGCGCAGCGCGGCCAGCACCTGGCCGCGGACGGAGTGCCGCCGGGGCGCGGCGGAGCCGGGCTGCGCGGGCACCCAGGCCCGTGCGCGCGGCTGCTGTTGCGCTGTGCCCTGCTCCATGACGGTCCCTCCTGACGTTCCCAGCACCATAGGCGGCCTCGGCCGCAGTTCAAATCCGGGCGCGGGTCGGGCGGGCAGGACTGGCTTTCCGCGGGCGCGGGTAAAGTCTTCGGATAAGGTAAGGCTTACCTGCTAACGATCGCGATTCGGTGGTCTCCCGCATGACTTCAGCCCTCGCCGCCCCGCTCGCCGCCCACCCCGTCGCCGATGCCTACGCCCGGCTCTTCGAGGTCTTCCCCGGTCTGCAGGTGACCGCCTGGGAGTCCGCCCCGCCCACCGGCGACGGCTGGGTGAGCGCGGCCGGGCTCGCGGCTGGCGGTGAGGCCCTCGACACCTTCCTCGCCTGGGACGACGCCCAGATCCAGCGGGACTACGGACAGCGCGGCCGGAACGACGTGATCGCCAGCTTCGCGCTGCACCGCTACGCCTGGCCGGCGTGCCTGCTGATCACCGTCCCCTGGTTCCTGCACCGCCGGGTTCCGGTGCTGCCCGTGCAGGACGTCTCCTTCCAGCGCGAGCTGGGCCAGATGGCGGTGCGCATCGGCGCCTTCGGGTGCCTTCCGGACGATCCCGCGGCGGCGCTGCCCGGCGCCCGGGTCGTCGCGGACGAGGAAGCGCTGCGCGCGGAGGTGCGGGCGGCGGTGGCCGGGCACCTCGAACCCGTGCTGGAAGGTTTCCGCTCCCGGATGCGGCGCGGGCCGCGGGCGCTGTGGGGCATGGCGTCCGACGAGATCGTCGAGGGGCTCTGGTACCTGGGGCACCTGCTGGGCGAGGAGCCGCGGGCGGTGGCAGAACTGGAGCTGCTGCTGCCGGGCGCCACCGCCCCGTACGTGGGCGGCGCCGGGTTCCGCACACTGACCGGCCCGAACGGCGAGGCGCTGCCGACCCGGGACCGCGCCAGCTGCTGCATGTTCTACACACTGCGCCCCGAGGACACCTGCGTCACCTGTCCGCGCACCTGCGACGCGGATCGCATCACGCGCCTCACGGCAACCAGCTGACCCCCACACCCCCCTTTCGGGGCACCGAATTCGAACTCGACTCGCCACTCCCACAAGGGAGTTCGACGAGACGTCCACGATCCGCCGGTCCCCGGACCTCCTTGGCGTTCTCTTGCTCCGAAACCCTCTGCACGAGGGGCCGACTCCGCCAGGATGTCGCGCGAAATCGCCTACCCCGAGGCAAGGGATCCCCACATGAGAAACACGGACATATCGCTGGACTGGATGGTTCCCGGCGCGCTGGCGCTCGGTGCCGTCATGGCCGCCGCGGCCCTGGTGGTACGCGGCAGGCGCGCCGCCGCCCAGGCCGGCGGCGACGACTCCTGGGAGCGCAGCGAGGAGCGCCGCCGCCGCAAGGAGGCCGTCTTCGCCTCCGCCTCCTATCTGTTGCTGTTCTGCTGTGCCGCGGTCGCCGCCGCGCTGTCCTTCCACGGGCTGGTCGGCTTCGGTGTGCAAAACCTCAGCCTCTCCGGGGGCTGGGAGTATCTGGTGCCCTTCGGGCTCGACGGTGCGGCGATGTTCTGCTCCGTCCTGGCCGTACGCGAGGCCAGTCACGGCGACGCCGCGCTGGGCTCGCGGCTTTTGGTGTGGACGTTCGCGGGCGCCGCGGCCTGGTTCAACTGGGTGCACGCGCCGCGCGGCCTGGACCACGCGGGCGCCCCGCAGTTCTTCGCCGGCATGTCGCTGTCCGCCGCGGTCCTCTTCGACCGGGCGCTCAAGCAGACCCGGCGGGCGGCGCTGCGCGAGCAGGGCCTGGTGCCCCGCCCGCTGCCGCAGATCCGGGTCGTACGCTGGCTGCGCGCGCCCCGCGAGACCTTCGCGGCCTGGTCGCTGATGCTGCTGGAAGGCGTGCGGTCGCTGGACGAGGCGGTCGAGGAGGTCCGTGAGGACCGACGCGAGAAGCACCTCAGCCGGCTGCGCAGACGCGAGCAGGGCAAGATCGACCGGGCCCGCATCAAGGCCATCAACCGGCAGCACCGGCACCGCTCCTGGAGCATCGGCCGGGGCGGCGGCCGCCAACTGGCAGTGACGTCCGCGTCGGCGGCCCCCGCGGAGGTCGCCGGCCCGGACTCCGCCATAGCCGGTGATCCGCCGTCACTCCCCACCGTAGAACTGCCCGTGCGCTCCCGCCCGGCCCTCAAGGCGGTATCGGGCGCTGACGCCGACGGCGTCGACGGCCCGGCCGGCCCGGCCGGCCCGCGAGCCGTGGACCTCACCGCCGAGGACGACACCCAGACGCTGCCCCGTCTGGACTCCCTCGAAGAGAAACTCGCCGAGATCGAACGGCAGTTCGGCTGACCGGTGGCGGACCGCGCCGACCGACACCCCCGCATTCGGGTCAGGCCGGTCCGCCGCCCAGCTCGAACCACACGCACTTGCCCAGCCCCTCGGTGCGAATCCCCCAGGCGTCCGCCAGGGAGCGCACCAGCATCAGCCCCCGGCCGGACGTACCGTCCGCCGTCGCGGCGCGTACCTCGGGGCGCCCGGACGCGCAGTCCCGCACCTCCACCCGCAGCCGGTCGCCGATCCTGGCCGTGACGACCGCTCCGCCCTCCGCGTGCACCAGGGCGTTGGTGACCAGTTCGCTGGTGAGCAGCGTCGCCACCTCCGTGAGCTCGCCGCCGCCGGCCCAGCGGCTCAATAACTGCCGCAGCTCCCGGCGCACCTCGCCGACCGCACGCAGGTCCGCATGCCGCACCTTGCGCTCCAGCACACCCGGCGCTCGCGCGACTCCCCCGCCCCGGCCCCCCTCGGTCGTCCCCTGCTGTCTGTCCCGTTCCTCGCGCCGCACAGGCTGACGCATTCTCTCCCCCGCCCCCAACGAACATCGGCGCCCGGTCTCGAACAGCCTCACGGTCAGCATGCCCATCGGATCAGTCGCCATGCTTCCGCCCTCGCGCCCGCTCGCCGTACCCGCGCGCCGGGTGCGCCGGGCCGGGTTGCGGTGGGTATGCCTGACCTGAGCCTGCCGTCGGTCCGGCCGGGCCCGGATGCGTCCACGACGAGCGTGAGGAGCCGCTGTGCACGACGACCGCCTGCTGGTGGAGGGGCGCCTGGAGCGGGCGCTGAGGCAGTTCATCCGGCCCGCGCAGTACGCCGCGCGACTGCCGCTGCGGCTCGCCGTATGGCATGCGCCGGGAGAACCAGTGCCGGTGGAGGAGGCGTTGCGGGCCGGGTACGAGCCGTTCACGGCCGGCGAACCGTGGGGCCCGCCGTGGTCGACGAGCTGGTTCCGGCTGGCGGGCGAGGTGCCGGACGAGTGGGCGGGGCGCCGGGTGGAGGCCGTCATCGACCCCGGCTTCAGCGGCGACGGGCCGGGCTTCCAGGCGGAGGGCCTGGTGTACGACTCCGAGGGGGTGCCCCTCAAGGGCATCCATCCGCGCAACCGCCATGTCCCCGTCGGCTCCCCGGCCCGCGGCGGCGAGGAGGTGCGGCTGCTGCTGGAGGCCGCCGCGAACCCGGCGGTGCTGCGCGACTTCCGTCCCACCGACCTCGGCGACGTGCGCACCGCCCCGGACCGCCCGCTGTACCGCTTCGCCTCGGCGGATCTCGCGGTACTCGACGAAGACGTCTGGCATCTGCTGCTCGACATCGAGGTGCTCTCGGAGCTGATGCACGAGCTGCCCGCCGACCGTCCGCGCCGGCACGAGATCCTGCGGGCCCTGGAGGACATGCTGGACGCGCTGGATCTGCACGATGTCGGCGCCACCGCGGCCGCGGGCCGGGCCGCGCTCGGCGACGTACTGAGCCGGCCGGCCGCCGCCAGCGCGCACCGGGTGTCGGCCACCGGGCACGCCCACATCGACTCCGCCTGGCTCTGGCCGCTGCGCGAGACCGTGCGCAAGGCGTCCCGCACCTTCGCCAATGTCACCCAACTCGCCGAGGAGTACCCGGAGTTGCTGTTCTCCTGCTCCCAGGCGCAGCAGTACGCCTGGGTCAGGGACCACCAGCCGCACATCTGGGAACGCATCAAAGCGGCGGTACGCGCCGGCAACTGGGTGCCGGTCGGTTCGATGTGGGTGGAGTCCGACGCCAACATGCCCGGCGGCGAGGCGCTGGCCCGGCAGCTCGTCCACGGCAAACGCTTCTTCCTGGAGGAGCTGGGGGTGGAGACCGAGGAGATCTGGCTGCCGGACTCCTTCGGCTACACCGCCGCCTTCCCCCAGCTGGCCCGGCTGGCCGGCGCGAAGTGGTTCCTCACCCAGAAGCTGTCGTGGAACCAGACCGACCGGATGCCGCACCACACCTTCTGGTGGGAGGGCATCGACGGCACCCGCGTCTTCACCCACTTCCCGCCGGTCGACACCTACAACGCACAGTTCCACGCCGGTGAACTCGCCCACGCGGAACGGAACTTCGCCGACAAGGGCCGCGCCACCCGGTCCCTGGTCCCCTTCGGCTGGGGCGACGGCGGCGGCGGCCCGACCCGCGAGATGCTGGAGCGGGCCCGCCGGCTGCGCTCCCTGGAGGGCTCGCCCCGCGTCGAGATCGAGGCGCCGGCCCGGTTCTTCGCGTCCGCCCACGAGGAGTACGGGGCGGCGGCGCCGGTCTGGTCGGGTGAGCTGTATCTGGAGTTCCACCGCGGTACGTACACCTCCCAGGCGAAGACCAAGCAGGGCAACCGGCGGTGCGAGCACCTGCTGCGGGAGGCCGAGTTGTGGGCGGCGACGGCGGCGGTGCGCGCGGGCCACGCGTACCCGTACGACGCCCTCGACCGCCTCTGGAAGACCGTTCTGCTGCACCAGTTCCACGACATCCTGCCGGGCTCGTCGATCGCCTGGGTGCACCGCGAGGCCCGCGAGACCTACGCGGCGGTCGAGGCGGAGCTGACCGCGCTCACCGAGGCCGCGATCGGGGCGCTGGGCGGACCCGAGGAGGCGACCTGGCCGCCGACGGTGTTCAACGCCTCGCCCTACGACCGGGACGAGATCGTCGAACTGCCGGCCCGGGCAGCGGGCCCGGAGCCGGACGGTCCCACCGCCGTCGCTGTCCACGTCCCCGCGCTCGGATCCGCCCCCCTCCGCCCGCCCGGCCCCGACTCCCCCACCCCGCCGCCCCCTCCCGTCCGGGCGAGCACCGACGCCCACGGCACCGTCACCCTCGACAACGGCTTCCTCCGCGTCCGCGTCGACGCCGACGGCCTGCTGGTCTCCGTACGCGATCTGCACGCCGGGCGGGAGGTCCTGGCGCCCGGCGCGCGCGGCAATCTGCTGCAGCTGCACCCCGACCACCCCAACCAGTACGACGCCTGGGACCTGGACCGGCACTACCGCAACCGGCACACCGATCTGACCGACGCCGAGTCCGTCGAGCTGCCGGCGTGCGGGCCGCTGTCCGCCACGGTCCGGGTGACCAGGGCGTTCGGCGCGTCCCGCAGCACCCAGGAACTGATCCTGCGGGCCGGCTCGCGCCGTCTGGACATCCGCACCGACGTCGACTGGCACGAGTCGGAGAAGGTCCTCAAGGTCGCGTTCCCCCTCGACGTGCACGCCGAACGGTCCACCGCCGAGATCCAGTTCGGGCATGTCCACCGCCCCACCCACACCAACACCAGCTGGGACGCCGCCCGCTTCGAGATCTGCGCCCACCGCTGGCTGTCCGTCGCCGAGCCCGGCTACGGCATCGCCCTGCTCAACGACTCGACGTACGGCCATGACGTCACCCGCACCCCGCACCCGGACGGCCTGGGCACCACCGTCCGGCTGACCCTGCTGCGCGCACCGCGCAGCCCCGACCCCGAGACCGACCAGGGCCACCACCGCTTCACCTACGCACTGCTGCCGGGCGCCGGGCCCGGTGAGGCGGTCGCCGAGGGCCTGGCCCTCAACCTCCCGCTCCGCACCGCCACCACCGCCCCGCCCGTTCCCCCGCTGATCCGCGTCGACCACCCGGCGATCACCGTCGAGACGGTCAAGCTCGCCGAGGACCGCAGCGGCGATGTCGTGGTGCGGCTGTACGAGTCCCGCGGCGGCCGCGCCACCGGCACGCTCTCCCCCGGTTTCCCTCTCGAACGCGTCACCGTGACCGACCTGTTGGAGCGCCCCCTGCACGACGAGGAGGAGGGACCGACCTCGGATGTGACGCTCGCCCTGCGCCCCTTCCAGATCCTGACGCTACGGCTGCGCCCCCACCCCGCGGCCCACGGCTGACGCGAGGAGACGCCCTACATCCGGGGGATGTTGCGCAGGTTGGAACGGGCCATCTGCAGCATCCGGCCGACCCCGCCGTCCAGCACCATCTTCCCGGCCGACAGCGCGAAGCCGGACACCATCTCCGCGCTGATCTTCGGGGGGATGGACAGCGCGTGCGGATCGGTGACGACGTCGACCAGTGCCGGCCCCTTGTGCGCGAAGGCCTCGCGCAGCGCCCCGCGCAGCTGCTTGGGCTTCTCCACCCGCACGCCGTGCGCGCCGGCCGCGCGGGCGATGGCCGCGAAGTCGGGGTTGCGGTTGGTCGTGCCGTACGACGGCAGGCCGGAGACCAGCATCTCCAACTCCACCATGGCCAGCGCCGAGTTGTTGAACAGCACCACCTTCACCGGCAGGTCGTACTGGACCAGGGTGAGGAAGTCGCCCATCAGCATGGCGAATCCGCCGTCGCCGGACATCGAGACGACCTGCCGCCCGCGGTCGAGGAACTGGGCGCCGATCGCCTGCGGCAGGGCGTTGGCCATCGAGCCGTGGCTGAACGAGCCGATCACCCTGCGGCGCCCGTTGGGGGTGAGGTAGCGGGCCGCCCAGACGTTGCACATGCCGGTGTCGACGGTGAAGACCGCGTCGTCGGCGGCCTCCTCGTCCAGGACGGCGGCGACGAACTCGGGGTGGATCGGGGTGCGCTTGTCCACCTTGCGGGTGTAGGCCTTGACCACGCCCTCCAGCGCGTCCGCGTGCTTCTTCAGCATCCGGTCCAGGAACGTGCGGTCGGTCTTCAGCCGGACCTTGGGGATCAGACAGCGCAGCGTCTCGCGGACATCGCCCCACACGGCGAGGTCGAGCTGGGAGCGGCGGCCCAGGTGCTCGGGCCGGACATCGACCTGGACGATCTTGACGTCGTCGGGCAGGAACGCGTTGTACGGGAAGTCCGTGCCGAGCAGGAGCAGCAGATCGCATCCGTGGGTGGCCTCGTAGGCCGCGCCGTAGCCCAGCAGCCCGCTCATGCCGACGTCGTAGGGGTTGTCGTACTGGATCCATTCCTTACCGCGCAGCGCGTGCCCGACCGGGGACTTCACCCGCTCGGCGAACTCCATCACCTCCGAGTGCGCACCCGCCGTGCCGCTGCCGCAGAACAGCGTGACCTTGCCCGCCTCGTCGATCATGCGGGCCAGCTTGTCGATCTCGGTGTCTCCGGGACGTACCGAGGGGCGCGCGGTGACCAGGGCGTGCTCGATGGCGCGCTCGGGGGCCTGCTCGGCGGCGATGTCGCCGGGGAGGGAGACCACCGCGACGCCGCTCTGCCCGATGGCGTGCTGGATCGCGGTCTGCAGCACCCGCGGCATCTGCCGGGGGTTGGAGATCAGTTCGCTGTAGTGGCTGCACTCGGTGAACAGCCGGTCGGGGTGGGTCTCCTGGAAGAAGCTCGTGCCGATCTCGCTGGAGGGGATGTGCGAGGCCAGGGCGAGCACCGGGGCCATGGAGCGGTGCGCGTCGAAGAGGCCGTTGATCAGATGGAGGTTGCCCGGGCCGCAGGAACCGGCGCAGGCCGCGAGCGTGCCGGTGAGCTGCGCCTCCGCGCCGGCGGCGAACGCCGCGACCTCCTCGTGCCGGACCTGGATCCACTCGATCGCGGAGTGCCGGCGGACGGCGTCCACCACCGGGTTCAGGCTGTCGCCGACGACCCCGTAGAGCCGCCGCACCCCCGCCCGCGACAGGATGTCCACGAACTGCTCGGCCACGGTCTGCTTCGCCATGTCGCGCTCGCTCCTTCGGCGGGGTGCGGGGTCGGGGCTCGGCTCCCGGGTCCCTCCCATGAACCCACGCGGGGCCCGGGTGCGCCTCCGGGAGGGTCCGTGGCGAGGGCCCTAGGACTCCCAGACCCCGACCGCCGTCCGGTCCTTCGTATGGCCCCGGGCGCGCAGTTGTGCGGTGGTGGTGAGGAAGGGGACCAGGCCCGGGGGCTCGGGGGCGGACCACTGGGCCGCCAGGCGGGCGGCGAAGTCGGGCTCCTGCTGGAGGGGTTCCGCCAGGCCGGCGCTGCACAGCAGCAGGGTGTCCCCCGGACGGCCGAACTCCGCACGGAAGCGGAAGGGCTCCGGCCGGTTGGTCGCGGCCGGCTCCAGGTCCTGCCAGGCGCCGTCGCGCAGCCGGAACAGTCCGCCCGCGCCGGCGCCGAAGAACACCCTGGTACGGCACTCCGGGTCGGCGGGCAGCAGCAGGCACCGCAGGGCCGCCGTGTAGTTCTCCGGCGCGGATCCCAGGTCCAGCGCCCGGGCGCGCAGCTTGCCGTAGGTACGGTCGGTGAGCCGCTGCAGTCCGGAGACGAGGGCGCCGCGACGGTCCGTACGGATGTCCTGGGCCAGTCGGGTGCAACTGCGGCCCACCGCGCCGCCGATCCAGGCGCAGGCGTCGTGTGCGGCGCGGTGGGCGCCCTCGGCGGCCGGCAGCCCGGTGGCGACGGCCACCAGGATCAGGGTGTGCCGGCCGGTGCCGAAGCGGGCGGTGAGCAGCGCGTCTCGGCGTGCCTCACCGCGGTAGCGGGCCAAGGCGCCGCGCTGCGAGGCGGCACGCAGGGTCAGCGAGCCGTATTGGGCGCCGTCCAGCACCGTGTCGGGCACCAGCTCGTCGAGCGCGCCGGGGTCGGCGGCGGGCAGCGCGACCGGCTCGGCGGCGGGCGACGACGGCACGCCCCAAGTGGGGGCGGGTGGGCGCGATCCCGGGCCGGTGGCCCGGAGCGGGATCGGCGCGGAGGGTGCGGGCGGCGGCGGGAGCGTCCGCGCGGGCGGTTCGGTCCGTGCGGGCGGGGCCGCCCGCCCCGGGGCCCCGACCGCCCGCAGCGCCGACTCCACCCGGTCGTCGAGGGTGTCCGAGGCGTCGGCCGGACCCGCGTCGCCCACGGCGCCGCGCCCCGGGGCTCCGCCGGCCGTGCCCTCCCCGCCGCCCTCCCCGTACAACTGCCGCCACCAGTCGTCCTCCTGGCCGCGTCGTGCCCCCTGCTGATTCATGGGCCGTATTGTTCCTGCGCGGTGGTCACCGAAACAGGGCGCGCATGGGCGTGCGTACCCCCGGCAAGCGCTTCGGGGCCGCATCCGGCAGGCTTGGGCCATGGAAGAGCGCAACGTACGGCCCGTCACGGGGGGTGCAGCCGGCGCATGAGTGCCTGGCAGCTGGTCGCGGTGGGGGCGGTCATGCTGCTCGGACTGCTCGGCGTGCTGGTACCCGGCATCCCGGGGCCGCTGATCGTATGGGCCGGTGTGCTGTGGTGGGCGCTGACCGAGACGACCACCGCGGCCTGGACGGTGCTGTTCGGCGCCACCGCCCTCCTGCTCCTCAACCAGGCGGTGAAATGGCTGCTGCCGGCCCGCGATCTGCGGGCCGCGGGCACGCCGTACCGCACGCTGTTCCTGGCCGGCACGGCCGGCATCGTGGGCTTCTTCGTGGTCCCGGTCATCGGCGGTCCGCTGGGCGCGATCGGCGGCCTCTACCTGCTGGAACGGCTCCGGCTCGGCGGCCACGGCGACGCCTGGGCCTCGACGCGCAGAGCCATGCGCGCCATCGGGCTGAGCGTGCTGATCGAGTTGTTCGCCTGTCTGCTGGTGGTCGGGGCGTGGACCGGGGCGGTGGTCGCGGGCTGAGGGACGGGCGCCGGGGGCCGCGGGCCGCCGCAAAGGACCGGCGGCGAGGGTCACCCGGCCCGGACGGCGCCGGCGTACCCGGCCGGCTCGGGCACCGCGTCCGGCTCCGCGCCCCCTGCGGCCCCGCCTCCCGGCAGCTCACCCACCGGGAGCAACCCGGCGCTCCACAGATGGTGCAGGGCGTACGCCCCCCAGGGCCGCCACGCCGCGGCCGCCCCCACCCGCTCCCGCGCCGCCCCGGTCCCCACATCCGGGTCGCCCAGGGCCCGCATCCTGATGTACGCGGCCGCGCGCGGGCCGACCCCGGGCAGTGCGGCCAGCGTCCGCTCGGCCGCGTCCCGGTCGGCGCCCGCGTCCAGCACGACCACCCCGTCGGCGAGCGCCGCGCACAGTGTCCGCACCGGCTCCGCGACCTCCCCGCCCGTCAGCTCCGCGGGCGTCGGGAAGAGGTGGGTGAGGCCGCCGTCCGCCGCGTCCAGCGGCTTTCCGTACGCCCGCACCAGAGCGGCGGCGCGCGTCGGCGGGCCGCCGAGCACGATCCGTACGGCCAGCTCCACGGGGTCCGCGGCACCGGGCGCACGCAGCCCCGGGCGCGCGGTCACCAGCGGCCCCAGCAGCGGATCCGGGCCGAGCCGCTCGGCGACGGCGTACGGATCGGCGTCCAGGTCGAACAGCCGGCGCATCCGCTGGACGGCCGTCGGCAGGTCCCGCAGGTCGGTCAGCCGCAGCCGGCACTCCAGCCACCCGCCGTCCGTCCCCCGCGCGGCCGGGCACACCAGGCCGGCCGGCGGCCGGCGCCGTCCGCGCGGCCCGGCGGGCTCGTCGACCTCGGCGATCCCGCTGCCGTAGTCGAGCCGCAGCGTGCGGCGGTACGTACGCGAGCCGCGGCCGCCGCGTATCTCCTCGACCCCCGGTACCGCCCGTACCTGAAGGAAGTCGAAGACCTCGGCCGCCGCGTACGGCCCGCGGTGGGCGAGCCGCAGCGGAATGCCGCCGAGCGCCGCCGGGCTCCCCGGCTCCGCTCCGGACCCGGCGCCTGCCCCGGCTCCTGCCCCGCTGCCGCGCCCGCGCCCGACCGCGGCCCGCAGCTCGCTCGGCGTCCCCGCGTAGATCTCCCGCATCGTGTCGTTGAACTGGCGGATGCTGGCGAAACCGGCCGCGAACGCCAGCTCGGTGACCGGCAGCCCGGTGGTCTGCAGCAGCACCCGCGCGGTGTACGCCCGGCGGGCCCGGGCCAGCGCCACCGGTCCGGCGCCGAGCTCGGCCGTCAGCTGCCGCTGCACCTGACGCGGGCTGTAGCCCAGCCGCCGGGCGAGCCCGCCGACGCCCTCCCGGTCGACCACGCCGTCCCCGATGAACCGCATGGCCCGGCCCACCAGATCGGCCCGCACGTTCCACTCCGCCGAACCGGGCACGGCGTCCGGCCGGCACCGGCGGCAGGCCCGGAACCCCGCCGCCTGCGCGGCGGCGGCCGACGCGAAGAACCGCACGTTCACCCGCTTGGGCGTGACCGCCGGGCAGCTCGGCCGGCAGTAGATACCGGTCGTCACCACCGCGAAGAAGAACTCCCCGTCGAACCGCCCGTCCCGACTGGACACCGCTTCGTACCTGGCCTCATCGTCCATCACACCCCCAGTGTCCGCCGCGCCCGGCGCCATGACTGGCGGGAATCGGACATGGCGTTCGGGGCCGGCCCACACCGGCCGGCCCCCGGGGGAGACAGCGCAAGGCCGCTCACCTCACCCCCGCGCTCCCCGCTTCCGCTCCCCCATGTGCCGCCCCAGGGCCTGCTTCTGCTTCCAGTCCCGCCGGATCTCGGCACGCAGCCGGGCGTCGGTCTTCGCCACGATGCGCTGGTTCTCGCGCAGCAGCTTCCGGTAGCTCTCCAGCCGCCGTACGGGCAACTCCCCGTGTTCCACCGCCTCTTGTACGGCGCAGCCGGGCTCGGCCTGATGGGCGCAGTCCTGGAAGCGGCACTCCTCGGCCAGCTCCTCGACGTCCGCGAAGGTCCGGGCGAGCCCGCCCTGCGCGTCCCACATCCCGACGCCGCGCAGGCCGGGCGTATCGATCAGCACCCCGCCGCCGGGCAGCGCATGCAGATCCCGGGTGGTCGTGGTGTGCCGCCCCTTGCCGTCCCGGTCGCGGATCGCCTGGACGACCTGCACGTCCTCGCCGACCAGGGCGTTGGCCAGCGTGGACTTGCCCGCGCCGGACCGCCCCAGCAGCACGGACGTCCCCCCGCAGAGCACGGCGGACAGCACGTCCAGCCCCTCCCCGGTCGCCGAACTGACCGCCAGCACCTGCACACCGGGCGCCACCGCCTCGGTGTCCGCCACGAGGTGCGCCAGTCCGTCCGGCCCCCCGGCCAGATCCGCCTTGGTCAGCGCCACGAGCGGCTCCGCGCCGCTCTCCCAGGCCAGTGAGACGAACCGTTCGATACGCCCGAGATCCAGCGCATCGGCCAGCGACACCGCGATCACCGCGTGATCGACGTTCGCGGCCAGGACCTGCCCGTCGGAACGCTTGGACGAGGCAGACCGCACGAACGACGTGCGCCGCGGCAGCAACGCCCGCACCACACCGTCGACATGGTCGCCCACCCGGCCGTTCTCCAGGTCGACGACGGCCCAGTCACCGGTGCACGGCACCCGCAGGGGGTCGCTGGTCGCCACCAGCGCGGTGTCGGCGAGCACCGTACGGACGCCGGCTCCCTCGGCCACGACGGCGTCCACCCGCCCGCGGTCCACGCGGACGATCCGGCCGGGCACGAACCCCTGCCCGGCGAAGGGGGTGAAGCTCTCCGCGAACCCCTCGTCCCAGCCGTAGCCGGTCAGGGGGTGCGCAGCGGAAAGGTTGAACTCGAACAACGGGATGACCCTTCAGGAAGAAGCGGCCCCGGCTACGCGCGCAACGTACGGATATCGCGCAACGCGCAAAGAAATACAGTGAAGTGACGTGAAGTCAGCCGGAGACCGCGGGAATGAGAGTGATGGTCTTCTGAATGCGGGCAGCGCCCACCGCAATGACAGTCATCAGTACTCACCTCCGGGATTCCTCAACGGCCGAACGACGGCAGAACGACGGAACAACGGCAGCTCCAGGCCACCGTCAGGAACGTCTCCGAGCCTAGAACAGCAGCGCGCGGCAGAGCCAACCCTTTTTTCAGCGAACACCCCGCGCCGCCCCGGCGTGGGCCGGCGACCGGCGCTTGCGTAATCCGCTGTGCGCCCCAGCGTGCGCCCAGCGCATCAAGTCGGCCATGCGCACTCTCTGCCCTGGTGCTCTCCCAACTGCTCTTCTGTGTCACATGATTCGTACGGATCGGACGAATCACGGCGGCAGCTGAGGAGAAGAGGAACGCCCTTGACGACACAGTCCGAAACCCAGGGCCGGGAGGTGTGGCCCGTCCGCAACTTCCTCGGCGGTATGCCGGAGGCCGTGCGCACCGAGCTGCTCCGGCTCGGTACCCGCTGCCGCTATCTGCCGCAGGAGATCCTGATACGCGAGGGCGACCGCTCCCACCATGTCGTGCTGCTGCGCTCCGGCTTCGTGAAGGTCACCGCCCGCCTGGACAACGGCCATGAGGCGCTGCTGGCCATCCGTGTGGGCGGCGACATCGTCGGCGAGATGGCGGCCATGGACGACGCCCCGAGGTCGGCCACGGTCACCGCCTGCGGAGAGGTGGTCGCCAGTATCGTCCGCGAGTCCGATCTGCGGTTCTTCCTCGGCACCCATCCCGATGCGGCGCTGACCATCGCGGGGATCGTCGCCCAGCGGCTGCGCTGGGCCAACCGCCGGCGCATCGAGTTCGGCGGCTATCCGGTCAAGGTCCGGCTCGCCCGGGTCCTCGCGGAGCTGGCGGATTCCTACGGCCACCCGGTGCCGCGTGGACTGGTCATCGGTGTGGACCTCACCCAGCCGGAGCTGGCCGCGCTCACCGGTTCCGCGGAGGTCACGATCCACAAGGCGCTCGCCGACCTGCGCAAGGACGGCCTGATCACCACGGGGTACCGGCGCACCACCGTGCTGGACCTGAGCCGGCTGCGGGAGGTCGCCCGGATGGGCCCGGCCGTTCCGTAACGCCCGCCACTACGGCCGAAAACCGTATTTCTACGACCCACTCGGTGTTTTCCGCCTCCGGCCGCACAGTTGACGCCCGACCTCGGTCAACTACGGCAGACAGGTGGCGAGAGCCCATGACATCGCAGCCCCCGGCCCAGTCCCAACCGCAGCCGCACACACAGGAGATCATCACCCGCCATCTGTGCATGGCGGCCGACGTGGAGAAGTACAGCCGCCTCGACACTCCGAGCCAGGAAGTCGTTCAGGCCGACCTGGTCCAGGTGCTGGAGGAGGCGGCCGTGCTCAGTGGCCTCGACCGTACGACCTGGTCCCGCCAGCCTCAGGGGGACCAGGAGTTCGCCGTGCTGCCTCCGGACACCCCGGAGGCGGTGGTGCTGGGCGACTTCGTCCGGCACCTGGCCGTCCAGCTGGGCGAGCGCAACGCCAACCGCGCCGAAGGGGACCGGATGCGGCTCCGGCTGGCGATCGACATCGGTGTGGCCCGCACCGCCGCACTCGGGTACTCCGGTCCCGCCCCGATAGCCGTGGCCCGGTACCTCAACGCGCCCCAGCTGAAGCGGGTGCTGGCGGCCATGGACTCGACCGACCTCGTGGTCATCGTCTCCGACCGGCTCTACCAGGACGTCGTGCGGCTGCGGGGGCAGGGCCTGGACCCGCAGCGGTACGTCAGCGCGCACATCCGCCAGAAGGAGTTCAACGGCTACGGCTGGATCCACGTACCGGAGCACGGCCCCGAGGAGGTGCGGCCGCTGGTCGCCGACCCGGAACCGGACGGTGCGACGAGCGGCACCGGGCCCGCGCCCACCAACCTCGTGGAGCGGATCGACGGCGGCGTCGTCCACTTCGGAAGCGGTGACGCGGCCAACACCATCGAGAAGAAGTACTACCGGTGATGGAGGGGCAGGCGGTGGACGACACCACCGGCTCCGCCGACGAACCCGTGGACGAGCCGGTGGACGACGGGTTCGCGGATCCGTCCGGCGACTTCGACGACGAGGAGGGACGGCAGCCGCAGGACCGGTCCGAGGAGGAGCTCGCCGAGCAGGCCGACCACATCCGCCGACTGCGCCGGCAGGGCCTGCGTGCGCCGTTCGTATCGGGCGGGGTCGCCGGCTTCGGCGCCGGGGATGCCGCCGGGACGATCAACAAGCACTACTACGGCACGGCTCCGCAGGACGTCCCGTTCGACGGACGGGTCCCGGGGGGCGACCTCGACCGGCTGCGGGAGTTGTATGTGGAGCCCCGCTCGCACGGCGAGCTGCGCAAGCTGCTGACGCTCCACGGTGTCGCGGTGCTGCGCGGGGCGCCCGGTTCCGGGCGCTACACCACGGCGCTGCTGACCGCGCAGGAGGTGATGGACGCCGACGTCGTCTACCTGGACCCGGAGGCCGACCTCAAGCGGCTGCTGAACAAGGACCTGCCGTCCGGCGGCCTCCAGCCGGGCCGGGGCCATGTCGTCGAGGGCGACGGCAGGCCCTGGGCGTCCGCGCTGCGCGGACAGCTCCTCAACCGCCTGCGCGCCGAGACCTACCGGCGCTCCCCACTGGTGATCATCGTCGACGACCAGGTGCCGGTCGACGGGCTGGACGACCATGTCGTCGAGCATCCAAACACGGAGGACCTGCGGTTCGAGGTGCTGACGCGGCATCTGACGGTCCTGCTCGACGACCGGCCGGAGGGCGCTCGCAAGCTCCTGGAGCACGAGGCCCTGGTCGAGGAGTTGCGCGGCCGCACGTCCATGGCGGAGATCGCTCGCCTGGCCCGCCAGTTGGCGCAGGGCGAGCGGGACGGCCACGACACCGACCGGATCGTCCAGGGGCTGAACGCCCGGCTGCGCGCCAGGGCGGAGCGGCTGCTGCGTCCGCCGGCGCCGTCCGGGGACGGCGGGGCGGGCAAGGTGCCGGTCTCCCTGTGGTCCCGGGCGTTCCTGCTGGCCTGTGTGGTGCTCGACGGGACGCCGCTGAGCCGGGTCAGCCGGGAGTCCCATCGGCTGGCGGAACTGCTGCACGGCGTGCGCTCGCCGTCCTCCGTGCCGGAGATGCCGCTCTTCCAGGAGAGCCTGAAGGACTGGCTGGACGACTCCGACGTGGAGTTCACCGACCGTGAGGGCAACACCGTCGGGGCCCGGCACCCGGAGTGCCGGGTGCGGGTCAGTCAGCGCGGTCTCGGCGAGGCCGTGCTGGAGGTGCTGTGGCACGACCACAGCGGGGCCCGCCGGCCGCTGCTGGAGTGGCTGGACGACCTGGTGATCCGGGGCGAGGAGGACATCCGGGTCGCGGCGGCCCAGACCGTCGGCCTGCTGGCCACCTTCGACTGGACCTACATCCAGGAGGAGCCGCTGGTCCGCTGGGCGACCGACAAGGGCGAGCACGCCGCCCGGCGGCGGTTCGCCGCGGCGTGGGCACTGGAACGGGCGGCGAACGACGACATGCTCGCGCCCCGGGTGCGGCGGCTGCTGCGGAACTGGTCCCGCAGGCGCGACTACCAGGCGTGCGCCGAGGCGGCGTACGGCACCCAGATCGGCGTGCTCTTCCCCGCCGAGGCGCTGGGCAATCTGGAGAAGATCGCCCAGACGCAGCAGAGGAGCGTACGCGCCGCCATCCACGAGATCTACGCCGCGGGGTCGCGGACCCAGACCCTGGAGCGGCTGGCGGACTGGTCGCTCTCACCGCACTACCGGCTGCGCGACGACGCCGCCATGTGTCTTCAGCAGCTCAGCCGGTTCCGCGGCGAGCTGGCGATCACCGGCTTCCTCAAGGAGCCGGTTCCGCGCGGGCACCTGCTGCGGCTGACCCGGAACGTGCTGCTCAGCCGCGACCTCGCCATCTGGCGGCGGGGCTGGGACACCCTGCGGCTGTGGGTGGAGCGGACCGCGGACGAGCCGGGGCTGGACACCGCGCTGGCGGAGTTCGTCGCCGAGCTGCCGCCCGACACCGACGACCCCTCGGACCGCCTGCGCGAGCGGTTCCTCTTCTACCTGCGGCTGTGGGAGCACCAGGGCGTCGGTGTCGACGCGGCCGCACACATCGCTTCCCTTGTCACCGAAAGGTGGTCGATATGACCAGCACCTCGCGTCGTGGCCCGCTCACCTGGCTGCGCGCCCTCATCGGGCGCGGGCCGCAGGCCGCCGCCCCGCTCTTCGAATCCGCGGAGGTGCACGTCCCGGAGCTGCAGGCGGCGCACCAGGAATCCACCGTGTCGTTCGAAACCCCGGCCCGAGGCGGAGGATTCGACTTCCAGGTCGAGATCCGCTGCGACTGGTGCGCCGAGGGGCGACTGGACCAGGGCACGCTGAGCCGCGCCATCGACGGCTACCGCGCGACGATGCCGCAGCTGCTCACCGAGCGGGTCCGGGACATCGCCGGCCGGTACGCGCCGTTCCGTGTGGAGGAGGCGGAGCGCGCCGTCAACGACGCCCTGCGCGAGGGTGAGTGCTTCGAGAACGGGCTGGTCACGTGCCGCACCACGGCGATTCTCAAGCCCGCGCCCGAGGTGCTGGAGCAGCAGCGCAGGGCGGCACTGGAGATGCAGCAGATCGAGCACCGCTACGCCAAGTCCGCGCTTCAGGTGCGGTTGCTGAGCGAGGTCGCCGAGCAGTGGCGGGAGTTCCTGGCCGGCGGTCTGGCCGGGGTGCGGCACGACGACGAGGCCAGTTCCTGGCTCACGCCCTGGGCGGTGCTGCTGGCGGAGCAGCCGGACAAGGCCGCCACCGAGGTCGGCAGCATGTTCCGGCTGCGCCAGGAGCAGTTCGACCGGTACGTCAAGCTCCTGGGGCGGCAGCACAAGGAGTACGAGGCGCGCGATCTGTTCGAGTTCGTCGCGAAGAACGAGCAGCAACTCGGCCATGCGATGCGGCTCTTCGGGCTGGCCCTGCCGGGCGAGGACGGCTCCGGCGAGGGGCCGGCCGAGCCGCTGCCGCGGCCGGCCCGGACCTGAGCGGCCTCGGGGCGGCTCAGGCCAGCAGCGGACCGGCGAGGAAGGAGAGCCCGGCGGCCACTGCCATCAGCCCCGTCCAGACCACCCCCCGGGCGATGTACCGGTGCTTGGCCATCACCACTCGGGCCAGCACCGGGATCAGCTGCCAGATCTCCGCCCGCTCGCTGTCCTCGTCCGGCGGTGGGGGGCTGCCGTCGGCGGCGGCCAGCAGCGGCAGGCTGAACCGGTTCGGCGCGGGGGGCGGCCCCAGCCGGGGGCGGAGCGCCTGGACGACGCAGTACACGGCCGGCAGGAACGCGGCCACATGCAGCACGAGCAGGGCGACCGCCACCCCGGCTCCGGGGCCGCCGCGCCCCCAGGCCTCCCGCACCACGCCGCCCTGCGGGATCGCGGTGGCCGCCAGCGCCACCTGGACGGCCCCGAGTATGCCGACCTTCGTGTCGGCGAACTGGGCCGACGCCTGGAGCGAGGTGTAGACGGCCAGCCCCGACCGGAGGCCGGCGGCGCCGCCCCCGTCCTCGCCGGAACCTCCGGCGGTGCGGGGGGCTGGGGGAACGGAGCTGGACACGGAAACCTCCTGGCGCCGGGTGGTCGAAGGCTCCCAGTAACTCCCCTGGCGTGGCCCGACAACAGTCATAAATGCGGATTCCGCTCACTTTTGGAGAGCCCAGCAATGCCCCTGACACGCATATCCCCCCGCCGCTTCGTCGCCCTGGCCCTGACCATGACCGCGGTCATGGCGGGCAGCGGCTGCGGCGCCTTCGACATGCCCACCGCACAGCCCTGCAACTGGCTGGCCGGTGTCTCCGACGACGCGGGCAGCGCCCGCAAGCAGACCGTCGTGCTCGTCGACCGCAGCTCCTCCACCCGGCCCGGCAAGGCCACCGCGGCGACGGCCCGGGTACCGGACTGGGCGGCCACCCTGCTGGCCGCCCCTGGGCTCGCGCTGCCGGAGCTGGAGGGCGGACTGCTCTCCGTCGCCGGCTTCGACGGCACCAGGGCCACCGTGGACTGGCAGGTGGACCGGGTCTCCGTCACACCGGCGAAGGGCAACGAGACGCTGAAGGAGGACCGGCGCGACGCCCGGCGCGGCTGCCTGGAGAAGCGGCTGCGGCAACTGTCCGCCACGGAGCCGGGCGCCGATCGCACGGACGTGCTCGGTGCCCTCGCCGCGGCCGCCGACCAGCTCGCCCCGGGCAAGGGCCGCCGCCGGATCGTGATGGCGACCGACGGACTGGCGAACACCGGCTGCACCGACCTGCGCTCCGCCGGGTTCGACGGCGTGCCGGAGATCGAGGCCATCGTGCGGCGCTGCCGCACGGCGGGCGAACTCCCCGCCCTGAAGGGCGCCGAGGTGAGCCTGGTCGGCATCGGCCGCACCGCCCGGGGCCAGGCCCCGTCGTCGCCGCAGACCGCCTGGCTCACCTCGCTGTGGACCCGGCTGTGCGAGGCCTCGGGGGCCGCACGGTGCAAGGTGTCCGCCACCGCCCGGTCCCACGCGGCCGGAAAGCACACCGGGGCCGGGAAGAAGGCCGGCCAGGGCGAACCCGAGGTGGCCTTCCCCGCCGTCTCGGAGCGGCCGGCCGGCCGGGTCACCACCCTCACCCTCCCCGGCTCCGTCCTGTTCGCCACCGACAGCGCCGAGCTGTCCGCGGCGGCCCGCAGCACGCTCGACGACGTCGCACGCCGGGTGCGGGAGCTGCACCCGCTGTCCGTCGCCGTCTTCGGGCACACCGACTCGCGCGGCAGCGAACAGCACGGCCGGCAGCTCTCCCTGGCCCGCGCGAAGGCCGTACGGTCCGCGCTCGTCCAGCGCCGGATCGCCGTCGCCTCGGTGCGCGGCTACTCCGACGACCGGCCCAGCTGCACCCCCGAATACCGCGACGGCGTACCGGACTACGCGGCCATGGCCTGCAACCGCCGGGTCGAGGTCGCCGTGACGGTGCGCCGATGACCGGCTCCCGGGCCGCCATCCGACTCCCCGACGCAACCCGGCTCTGAAGCAAAGGACTCCTCCATGTCCCACAACCACCGAGGCATCCCCTGTCACCACGGGTGCGGATGCGACATCCGGCACCTGGTGAAGGGCGCCGAAGAGGGCCCCGAACGGGAGCCCGAGCACCTGGACAACGGTGAGATGCGGATGCTGCTGCGCGCGGCCCGCGAGGTCGCCGAACTCGTCGGCCAGAACCGCGACCAACTCGCCGCCGCACGGGCCCGCACCATCGACGCCCACGCCAGAACCGAGGAGACGCTCCACTCCCTGGCCCGCTTCGAGGCCGCCGCCTCCCTGCGGACGGCCCGGACGGCCCACGAGGCGGTCCAGGCCCGCCACGTGGCGGACGGGGCCCACGACCGGCGCCGCCGCGAGATGTGGATCCGGGTGCTGCGCTGGCCGGTCATCGGTGCCATGGCCGTGTTCGACGCGTGGTACTTCATGCGGGTCTTCCAGTACCTCACCGTCAGCGAGGCGGACGTCTCGCTGATCGAGCAGACGGTCTCCTTCCTGCCGGGTGTCGTGCTGGCCCTGGCCCTGATGCTGTCCGGGCACGCCATCGCGGCTCCGCTGCACCGGATACGCGAACGGCTGCACGCGCTCCGCGAGCGCCGCCCCGTCCTCGCGCTGCTCGGCTCGCTCGCCCTGCCCGCCCTCTACCTGGCCGCCGTGCTGTTCACCGTCACCGTGTGGGCGGTGCTGCGGGCCCGCGACACCGGAGTGGAGGAGGGGGCGATCGAGGGCGCCCGGTACGCGCCCGGATGGGTCGCGGTGCTGATGCTGGTGCTCGCGATCACCGCCGTGGCCATGAAGGTCGTCGCGCACAACCCGTACGCGGACAGCGCCGCCGAGGCCCGCCGCGGTCTGCTGCGCACCCGGATGACGTACGCCTGGCTGGTGGGGCGGACCGGCCAGGCCCTGCGCGAGCACGAGCAGGCGTGGAGCGACCTGTGCGCGCTGCGGGACGAACTGGCCTCCCACGTCCGGTTGGAGAGCATGCGCGTCTGGGAGGCGGCCATCCTCACCGCCCGTATGCTGCACGGCCAGGCCGGTCCGACGCCGCCCACCCCGGCGCTCCCGGGCGACGGGCCGGTGCAGGCTCCGACGACGGCCTTGATGGCGCCGCTCTTCGCCGGTGTGGTCGAGCCGCCGCCGGAACTCGGCCCGCTGGTCGAGGCGCACCGCATCGCCCTCACCTGCGCCCCGGCCGAACTGCGCCTGCGCCGCGCCGAACTGATCGGCCGCATCGACCGCCAACTCGGCCCGGCGCAGGCGGTGTGAGGCGCCGAGCGGCCCACTTCGGGCGTCAGGGGGCCGACAGGCGGGCGCGCAGCTCCTTCTTGAGGATCTTGCCCGTGGGCCCCTTGGGCAGCTCGTCGACGATCCGGATCTCGCGCGGGTACTTGTAGGCGGCCAGCTGCTGCCGGCAGTGGGCGGTGAGGTCCTCGGCGGTGGCCTGCGCGCCGGGGGTGAGGCTGACGACGGCGACGACCTCCTCGCCGAGCCGGTCGTCGGGGCGGCCGACGACCGCGGCCTCGGCGACGGCGGGGTGGGTGTGCAGGACCTCCTCGACCTCGCGCGGGTAGACGTTGTAGCCACCGCGGATGACCAGGTCCTTCTTGCGGTCGACGACGAAGAAGTAGCCGTCGTCGTCCCTGTGGCCGAGGTCTCCGGTGTGCAGCCAGCCGCCGCGCAGCGCCTCGGCGGTCTCCTCGGGCCGCCCGTGGTAGCCCTTCATGACGTTGTGGCCGCGGACGAGGATCTCGCCGACGTGGTCGGGGCCCGGTGGGAGTACGGCACCGGTGTCGTCGACGATGCGCACCTCCACGCCCCAGATCGGCTTGCCGATGGAGAGCACCCTGCGCTGCTCGGTGCTGATGTTGAAGGTCGTGGTGCTGGCCGTCTCCGACAGGCCGTAGCCCTCCAGGATGGCCACGCCGGCGAACTTCTCCTCGAAGGCGCGGAGGATCTCGCCGGGCAGCGGCGCGCCGCCGCAGACGCCGATCCGCAGCGCGCCGAGGTCCCGGCCGGCGATGTCGGCCTGCAGCAGGGCGGTGTACATGGTGGGAACGCCGGCGAAGATCGTGCAGCGGTGCCGTTCGAGGGCGTCGAGGACCGCTGCGGTCTCGAAGCGCGGTACGAGGGCGAGGGTCCCCCCGTGGCGTACGGCGATGTTGAGGACGCCGGAGAGGCCGAAGACGTGGAAGAGCGGCAGGACGGCGAGGCCGACGTCGTCGGGGCGGTAGCCGAACACCTGCCCGGTGACGGTGCAGTTCATATAGAGCTGGAAGTGGGTCAGCTCGGCGCCCTTGGGGCGGCCGGTGGTACCGCTGGTGTAGAGCAGGACGGCGGTGTCGTCGGAGCCGGTCGGCGCGATCTCGCCGGTGTCGTCCGCGGCGTACAGCTCCTCGTAGGGGCGGGTGCCGGCGATCGTCCGGTCGCTGCCGGGCAGCGGGACGACGTAGGTGGCGACGCCGTCGGCGAGCTCGGCGCCCTTGACGGCCTGGTCCGCGAACTCCTCGAAGGTGACGAGGAGTCGGACGCCGGCGTCGCGGAGCTGGTAGGCGATCTCGGGGGCCTTCAGCAGCGGGTTGAGCGGGACCATGACCAGTCCGGCCTTGAGGATGCCGAAGTAGGCGAACAGGAACTGCGGCACGTTGGGCAGTTGGACGGCGACCCTGGCGCCGGGCCCCAGGCCCAGGGCCCGCAGTGTGGCCGCGATGCGGCCGGACGCCTGGTCGGCCTGGGCGTAGGTGACGGTCAGCTCCCCGATGTGGCACAGGGCCTTGTCCGGGTGGGATCGGCGGGATTCACGCAGGGCGGTCGCGAGATTGAAGCTCATCCGGGCTCCTGGCGGGCTGCGGCTCGTATCACGCGGTGCATCGATGGTCGGTGCAACGATGGCTGCCGAGCATAGGGAGCCGCTAAGCACCGCTCAATAGGGCCTCCGTCCACCCGGGACCCCGGGAGCCGTGCGAGGGGTGCAATCCGGCCGGAGTCATGGGGAATCGACCTGCGGTCGCCCCCGAAGCGGCGGCACAACGCTGACGCAGCTGATCACCCCTCAGGGGATCAGAATGCTAAATATGGGGCATGACGGAAAAATTCCGGCGAGAGGGTGACGCCCCACAGCGGTCGTCGCCCTCCCCCCGGCAACCCCTCCGCTCGCTGCTGGAGGCGCACAGCGTCGCCGGCCAGGTGTTCGTGTTGCAGCTCGCCCTTGTGGTGCTGCTGGTCGTCGCGGCCGTGCTGGCCCTGGTCTTCCAGGCACAGGGAGCGCTCACGCAGGAGGCCCGTCAGCGCTCGGTCGTCGGGGCCGAGATCTTCGCGCACGCGCCGGGCACCCTCGCCGCCATGAAGTCCGCCGACCCCAGCGCGGTGTTGCAGCCCCAGGCGGAGGCGGCCCGGAAGGGCTCCGGCGTCGACTACATCGTCGCGTTCCGTCCCGACGGCATCCGCTGGACCCACCCGGACCCGCGCCTGATCGGCAAGCGTGTCGTCGGCGGCTCCTTCCAGCCGGCCCTGCACGGCAAGGCGTTCACCGCCACCGTCCCCTCGGCCCTCGGCCCCGCGGTGAACACCGTGGTCCCGGTCGTCGACCGGGACCGCTCGGTCGCCGGGCTGGTGTCCGTCGGCATCCGCATCCAGCGGACCGACGAGCGGGTGGTCGACCAGCTGCCGCTGCTGCTCGGCTTCGCGGCCGCGGCGCTGCTGCTGGTCGCCGGCGGAGCGGTGCTGATCAACCGTCGGCTGCGGCGGCAGACCCACGGGCTGTACCCGGCCGAGATGCGGCGGATGTACGACCACCACGACGCGGTGCTGCACGCCGTACGGGAGGGCGTGCTGATCATCAGCAGTGAGGGGCGGCTGCTGCTGGCCAACGACGAGGCACGGCGGCTGCTCGGCCTGCCCGAGAGCGCGGTGGCGGACCGGCTCCCGGTCGCCGGCCTGGGCCTGGAGCCCCGGTTGAGCGCGCTGCTGACCTCCGGCCGGGAGGTGACCGACGAGGTGCATCTGGCGGGCGACCGGCTGCTCGCCGTCAACGTCCGGCCGACCGCCCCCTACGGCGGCCCGGCCGGGTGCGCGGTGACGCTGCGGGACACCACCGAACTGCGGGCGGTCTCCGGCGCGGCGGAGGTGGCCCAGGAGCGGCTGAAACTGATCTACGACGCGGGGCTGGGGATCGGCACCACGCTGGATGTGTCGCAGACCTCCCAGGAACTGGCCGATGTCGCGGTCCCCCGGTTCGCCGACGTCGTCACCGTCGAGCTGCTGGAGCCGGTGCTGCGCGGGGACGAGCCGGAGAGCGGGTCGGGCACCGATCTGCGGCGGATGGCGGTCCGGGGCGTGACCGAGGACTCGCCCGTCTACCAGATCGGTGAGGTGCTCCGGTTCCCGCCCGGCACGCCGATGGCGTCGAGTCTGGAGAGCGGCCACCCGGTCCTCGTCGACGACATGGGCGGCTCCGACGAGTGGCGGGAGCAGGATCCCACGGCCACCCAGCGGATCCTGGACATCGGCATCCGCTCGGTGATCGCCGTCCCGCTGCAGGCGCGGGGGGTGGTGCTGGGACTGGCCAACTTCTGGCGGTCCGCGGGCTCCGGCGGCTTCACGGGGGAGGATCTGTCCTTCGCCGAGGAGCTGGCCGCGCGGGCCGCGGTCTCGATCGACAACGCCCGCCGCTACACCCGCGAGCACACCCTCGCCGTCACCCTGCAGCGCAGCCTGCTGCCGCAGGCTCTTCCCGCGCAGACCGCCCTGGAGGTGGCGCACCGCTATCTGCCCGCGCAGGCCGGCGTCGGCGGCGACTGGTTCGACGTCATTCCGCTGCCCGGCGCCCGGGTCGCACTGGTCGTCGGCGATGTCGTCGGACACGGTCTGCACGCCGCCGCCACCATGGGCCGGCTGCGTACCGCGGTGCACAACTTCTCCGCGCTCGACCTGCCGCCCGACGAGCTGGTCAACCACCTGGACGAACTGGTCAGCCATATCGACACCGACGAGGCGCGGGCGGCCGGCGGGGCCGCGGGCGAGGGGAACCCGGCGGACGACGAGGCCTTCTGGCCGGGCGTCAGCAGCGAGGGCGACAGCGTCCGCCCGGAGGGCAGCCGTACCGGGATCACCGGCGCGACCTGCCTGTACGCCATCTACGACCCGGTCGGGGGCCGGGCCACCGTGGCCAGGGCGGGCCATCCGGGACCGGCCCTGATCCGCCCCGACGGGACCGTCACCTTCCCCGAGGTGCCGGTCTCGCCGCCCCTGGGCCTGGGCGGCAGCGTGCCGGTGGAGACCGCGGAGCTCACCCTGGCCGAGGGCTCCCGGCTGGTGCTGTACACGAACGGGCTGGTCGAGGACCGCGAGCGCGATATCGGCACCGGACTGGAGCTGCTGCGCACCGCCCTGGCCTCCGGGGCGGACCGCACCCCGGAGCAGACCTGTACGGCGGTCCTGGACGCCATGCTGTCCGAGCACCCCAGCGACGACATCGCCCTGCTGGTGGCCCGCACGCGGCTGCTGGACCCCGCGCGGGTCGCCGAATGGGAGGTGCCCTCGGACCCGGCGGCCGTCGCCCCCATCCGGTCCGCCTGCCTGCGCAGGCTGGAGTCCTGGGGGCTGGAGGCGATCGCGTTCACCACCGAGTTGATCCTCAGCGAGCTGATCACCAACGCCATCCGCTACGGCGCCCAGCCCATCCGGGTCCGGCTGCTGCACGACCGCGCCCTGATCTGCGAGGTCTCCGACGGCACCAGCGCCTCACCGCATCTGCGCCGGGCCGCGACCACCGACGAGGGCGGCCGCGGCCTGTTCCTCGTCGCCCAGTTCGCCGAGCGCTGGGGCACCCGCTACGCCCCGGGCGGCAAGGTCATCTGGACCGAGCAGACCCTGGACAGCGGTGGACCGGAACCCGGCCCGGAGTCGGTGGACGACATCCTCGACCAGTGGGACGACCTGCCCACGAGGTGAGGTGGACCCGCGGCCGGCGGCCGGTCCGCTTCCGGTGGATCAGCGCGAGCGGTTCCACCGCGGTGGTCCTAGGCTCGGGGAAGGGGCCGACGACCCGATCTGGAGGCTCGATGGTGCCGCTGCCCCAAGCCCGTGATGTGGCCCCGCGACTGGCCACCGGCGCGTTCATCCTGAACACCGGGCTGACGAAGCTGCGGGCGGACCGGGCGACCGCCGAGGGCGTGCACGCGATGGCCCGTACGGCGTACCCGTTCCTGGAGAGGATTCCGGCCGAGCGGTTCACCCGGCTGCTGGCGTGCACGGAGGTCGCGGTGGGGAGCGCACTGCTCGCGCCGTTCGTGCCGACCCGGCTTGCCGGACTGGCGCTGACCGGGTTCGCCGGCGGGCTGGTCGGCCTGTATCTGCGGCTCCCCGGGATGCGGGAGCCGGGCAGTCTGCGACCGACCCCGGACGGGGTTGCGATGGCCAAGGACACCTGGATGCTGGGGATCGGACTGGGGTTGCTGAGCGCGTCGGGCAGAGCGCGGCGGGCGGCCCACTGCGGGCGGTGCGCCACCCGGCGCCGGCACCGCCACCGGTGCCGTTGCCACTGCCACTGACCTCCCTGCCTCCGGCTTCTGCTGCTCCTCACCTCCCTTCACCGCCTTGGCCACTGAGCGTCTTGTGCCGCGGCTCCGCTCAGCTGCCGGTGCCGGGTCCGGGGCCGGTGCCGGCCGCCGACTGCCGGCGGACCGCGCGTACGGCGGCCGCGCAGCCCGCGCCCGCAAGGCCGGCGAGCAGCAGCACCAGCAGGCTCGTCCGGTCGGACTGCTGGAAGGCGAGGTCCGAGCGCTGGTTGAGCACGAAGCCGTCGTAGAACAGCCAGCACACCAGGGCGACGGCGGGCACCAGCAGCGGTCTGGCCAGCGCGCAGACGGCCACGGTCAGCGCGGTGAAGACGGCGAGCGCCACGGCGGTGTGCGGCGTCTGGCCGGCCAGCAGCAGGGCGGTCGCCAGCAGCGCCGCGCCGACGGCGCCGAGCGGCACGGCGAGGTCGCCGGCGAGGGTGCGGGTGGGCGGCGCCCGGTGGGCGACGCGCGGAGGGCGCAGCGCGGCGCGCGGGAAGCCGGCGATGTGCACGATGCGCGGGCGCCGGAGCGGCGTCGGGGGGTGAAGCGCAGCCATGGGAAGCACCTCCTGCCGTAGGGCCTGGGCCCTGCCGTCAGTCTGCGCGCCCCGGCGGTGTCCGAGCGCCTCGGTGGCATCTGTTGACGCGGTACGTACGCACTACGGCCGGATTCTGACACGGCCTTGACGGCCGGGGTCGGCGCCGCCGATGTCGCCGGGCGCGGGGCGGGCCGGATCGCCGGGCACACGGTGTTGCATACTCGCTCCTCGTTGCCGAAAGCAGCCCGAACCCACGACCGACGAACGGCAGGACGCATCCGCATGACCACCCCCACACAGGCGGACCCCGCGCCTGCCGTCCCCGCCGCCCAGCGGTGGCGCGGCTGGCTGCTGGACGGACTGAGCAGTCGCACCGCCCGTCACTCCGGGCCGCACGGCACCCCGCCGGCCGAGCACAGGGGGCATTCCTGGTGGCGCGTCATGTGCCTGACGGGCGTCGACTACTTCTCGACCCTGGGCTACCAGCCGGGCATCGCGGCGCTGGCGGCCGGGCTGCTCTCGCCGTTCGCCACCCTCGTACTGATCGCGCTGACCCTGCTCGGCGCCCTGCCCGTCTACCGCAGGGTCGCCAAGGAGAGCCCCAACGGTGAGGGCTCGATCGCCATGCTGGAGCGGCTGTTGCCCTGGTGGGCGGGGAAGCTGCTGGTCCTGGTGCTGCTCGGGTTCGCCGCCACGGACTTCGTGATCACCATGACGCTGTCGGCCGCGGACGCCTCGGCGCACGTGGTGGAGAACCCGTTCGCGCCGCAGGCGCTGCACGGCGCCAATCTGTGGATCACGCTGGTGCTGCTGGCGGCCCTGGGCGCGGTCTTCCTCAAGGGCTTCCGGGAGGCGATCGGCATCGCCGTCGGGCTCGTCGGGACCTATCTGGTGCTCAACGTCGTCGTGCTGGCCACCTCGGCCTGGCAGGTGCTCTCGCACCCCGTGGTGATCGGCGACTGGTGGGGCGCGATGAGCGCCCAGCACTCCTCGCCGCTGGCGATCGCGGGGGTGGCGCTGCTGGTCTTCCCCAAGCTGGCGCTGGGCATGTCCGGCTTCGAGACCGGTGTCGCCGTCATGCCGCAGGTCCGGGGCGAGGCCACCGACACCGACGCGCGGCCGGCGGGCCGGATCCGCGGCACCCGCAGGCTGCTGACCACCGCGGCCCTGATCATGAGCTGCTTCCTGCTGCTGTCGAGCCTGGCCACCACCCTGCTGATACCGCAGAAGGAGTTCGAGACGGGCGGCTCGGCCAACGGCCGTGCCCTGGCCTATCTGGCGCACGAGCACCTGGGCGAGGCGTTCGGCACCGTCTACGACGTCTCCACCATCGCCATCCTCTGGTTCGCCGGCGCCTCGGCGATGGCCGGGCTGCTGAACCTCGTACCGCGCTATCTGCCGCGCTACGGCATGGCCCCGGAGTGGACCCAGGCGGTCCGCCCGCTGGTACTGATCTTCCTGGCGATCGCCTTCGGCGTCACCGTCGTCTTCGACGCCAGCGTCGACGAGCAGAGCGGGGCGTATGCGACCGGTGTGCTGGTGCTGATGCTCTCGGCGTCCTTCGCCTCCACCGTCGCCGCCCGCCACCGACGGCTGCGTGCGGCCACCATCGGATTCGGCGCCATCACCGTGGTGTTCGGCTACACCCTGGTCACCAATGTCATCGAGCGGCCCGACGGCCTGAAGATCGCGCTGCTGTTCATCCTCGGCATCCTGCTGACCTCGTTCGCCTCCCGAGTCCACCGCGCCTTCGAACTGCGCGCCACGGAGGTCGACTTCGACGAGACCGCGGTGCGCCTGATCGACGCCGCGGCGGCGGCCGGGCCGCTGCGGGTGATCGCCAACGAGCCGGACGAGCGGGACGCGGCGGAGTACCGGGAGAAGGAGTACAGCCAGCGCGAGGAGACCCATATCCCCGACGGCCGTCCCGTGCTGTTCCTGGAGGTGACCGTCCGGGATTCCTCGGACTTCACCAGCAGTCTGCACGTCCAGGGCGAGGAGCGGTACGGCGCGCAGATCCTGCGGGTGGAGGGTGCCGGTGTGGCCAACACCATCGCCGCCGTGCTGATGCAGCTGCGCGAGCACACCGGGCAGGTACCGCACGCCTACTTCAACTGGACCGAGGGCCACCCCTTCAGCCATCTGCTGCGGTTCCTGGTCTTCGGCGACGGCGAGGTCGCTCCGGTCACCCGCGAGGTCCTGCGCCGCGCCGAGCCCGATCTCGCCCGGCGCCCGCGCATCCACGTCGGCTGAACGGCCGGACGCACCACTGAACCCGCCCGGCCGGCCCGCCGGGCGGGTTCAGCCGCGTCGGCCGCGCGCCTTCGCCTTCGAGTGCGACCAGCCGGTCAGCAGCACGCCCACGGCGACCAGCGCCAGATGGGCGGTGAGCGCGCCGCCGAAGCCGCCGCCGAGCCGGCCCAGGAGGCCGGTGTCGTCGTGGTCGACGAGCAGCCGGATGGCGCCCTGCGCGAAGAGCACCATCACCACGGCGCCGATGCCCTGCAGGATGTCGTACTTCATCTGTGTCCCCAACGTCCCCTCGTAGAGTTCCGCGCCGCATTGCGCGTCGGATTTCCTGTCGCATTGCGCGTCGGTCATTGCGCGCCCTCAGGACGTTACGAACGTATCATCGAGAAAGTGACAACTGGCGGGCTATTCACCGGTGAATTCGCTTTTCGTCACACAATTTCAGGTGCGGGAAAGGGGAATGATGCGTGACGAAAAGAAGCCGGCGGCCGGGCCGGTGTGCCGGATGTGCCGTGTGCCGCTGCCCCCTTCCCGGCGCGGCCGGCCGGCGCTCTACTGCTCGCGCGGCTGCCAGGCGAAGGCCTACCGGCGGCGCAAGCAGACGCCGGCTCCGGCCGCCGAGCGACCGGCGGTGACCGACGCCCAGGCCCGCCGGCGCCGGCAGGTGGCCGAGGCGCTGTGGCGGATCGCCGCCGAGCGGGGGCTGCACGCCGCGAGCCTGCGGGAGGTGGCGGCCGAGGCGGGCGTGTCGCTGCGCGCGGTGCAGTACCACTTCGAGAGCAAGCACCATCTCCTGGTCACCGCGCTGCACATGCTCCATGAGGAGAACGAGCGGATCGCCCGCTCCCGCGTCCCCCACGACCCCGCCGACCCGCGCGCCCTGCTGCGCGCGGTGCTGGAGGAGTTCCTTCCGGTGGACGCCCAACGCGCCACCGCGCTGCGGGTGTTCGCCGCCTACTACGCCCGGAGCCTGACCGATCCCGCGCTGGCCGAGGTGTTCCTCGCCGCCGAACAGCCCCTGGAACGGCTGGTGGCCGACCTCATCAGGGCGGCGCAGGACGCCGGGCGGACCGCGCCCGGTCTCGACGCCTGGCACGAGGCCGATCTGCTGGTCTCCGGGGCGATCGGGCTGGGCGGCGATGTACTGCACCACCGCCGCACGCTGGACGACGTACGCCGCACCCTCGACTACCACCTCGACAAGATCTTCGCCGGGGACCCGGCGCGCACGGCGCGGGTCCCCGGCGAAGGGTCGGACGGACTCCAGGACGGTCAGCGGGCGGCGGGCTCCGGGTAGAACTCGCGCGGCCGGCCGCGGTGGTCCTTGAGGCGGCCGAGCAGACTCGCCGGGTATTCGACGAGCCAGTAGCTCGCCGCCGCCGCGGGCAGCGCCACCGCGAGGACGATCAGCAGGGCCGGAAGGAAGCCCGCCTGGCCGACGGGCAGCAGGCCGGCCTTGTGGAGCTGGAGCATCACCGGCTCGTGCCAGATGAAGAGGGAGTAGCTGACCAGCCCGACGGCGGTGAGCCAACGGGCCGTCAGCATCCGGTGCCGGCGGGTCTGCTGCCGCACGTGGACGGTGGCGAAGACCAGCCCGGCCCACAGGAGCGAGGCGAGCGGGTGGTAGAAGGTGAAGGTGAAGTTCTCCGGTCCGGAGTCCAGGGAGAGGGCGAACAGCCCGGCCAGCCCCAGCCCCGCCAGCGGCAGCGCGGTGCGCGGACCGAGCCGGCCCCGGTCGCCGAGCGCGACCACCGCCACGGCCAGCCCCATTCCGGCAGCGAAGCCGCCGAACCGGGCCTGCGGGCCGAAGTACACCACCCAGTCGGTGTGCGGCACGCCGAACACGTAGTGGGCGACGGCGATCCAGGCGAGCGGGGCGGCGAACAGCACCCCGCACCCCGCCGCGCACACCGCCACCCGGCTGCCGCGCCGCCGCAGCGGCCGGCAGGCGCGGACCGCCAGCGGCCCGAGCGCCACCAGCAGGAGGTAGAACAGCACCTCCAGCGAGAGCGACCAGGTGGGGCCCAGGGTGTAGAAGATCCGCTGCTGGTCGAAGACATGGGTGAAGGTGAGGTGCTCGACCAGGTCCCGCCAGTCGCCGGGCAGGGTCGGGTTGCGCGTCGCCCAGACGACCAGGACCGCCAGGACGTACAGCGGCAGGATCCGGATCGTCCGCCGGAAGAGGAACAGCCGGGCGGGCTTGGTCGAGCGCCCGTCGATCGCGGCCCGTGCGTACGACAGCGTCAGCAGATACGCGGACAGCACGAAGAACAGGTCGATCACCTCGAGGGACAGCACCGCACCGAGCGCCGGATCGTCGACCGGCGGGTGGGCGCCCTCGGCGTCGTAGCGGAAGTACTGCTGCCAGACGTGGAAGACGACGGTGCTCAGCGCGGCGAGCCCGCGGAAGCCGTCGATGGCGCTCGCCCGGGCGCGGGCGGGGGCGGCTTCGGCGCTCATCGGCGGGCCACCGCCTTGGTGGCGGCCCGCGGCGTGACCCGCCACTGCCGGTCGCCCAACGCCTCCTTCAGATGGGCCTGCCGGGCGACCATGTTCTTGAAGTGACTGTAGAAGAACGTCGAGACGAGGAAGTATGACCAGAACCACCGGCGGCGGGCGCGCAGTTCGGGTACCGCGAGCCGCCAGGCGAAGAGCGCCTGCACGGGGCCGGCCGCCATGGTGAACAGCACGGCCAGTACGCACACCGGCACGGCCCAGTCCAGCTTGTGCGGGCCGCCGGCCCGCCAGGCCGAGTACAGCAGGATCGGCAGGATCTGCAGCGTCAGCCAGGGCTGCACCTCGCGCCAGCCCAGCAGGACGAACAGGCCGAGCTTCTGACGGGCCGTGAACACCGGTGAACGCAGCCCCCGCCACAGGTGCTTGAGCGAGACCTGGAGCCACCCCTGCGCCCAGCGGGAGCGCTGGTTCCACAGGGCCTTCAGGGTGGTGGGCGCGAGCTCGCGGGAGATCAGGGTGCGGTCGACGGCGAACCGGGCGCCCTCGCCCAGTGCGCGCAGCGTGGAGTCGATGTCCTCGGTCAGCATCGAGCCGTGCATCCGGGTGCGGGCGAGCAGGTCGGTGCGCCAGAAGCCGTTCGAGCCGCCGAAGACACCGAATCCGTAGAGCCGGGTGCGGCCCGGGTGGCTGACCGCGTAGATCGCCTCGAACTCCACCGCGACCAGTTCGGCGACCCGGGAGCTGTCGCCGTTGCGTATCACGCAGTGGCCCTGGACGACGTCGTAGCCGTTGGACAGCCAGTGCCAGGCGTCCTTGAAGGCGGTCGGGGCGGGGTGGTGGTCGGCGTCGAAGATGCCGACGAACTCGCCGCGGACGCGGGTGACCGCGGCGTTGATGTTCTGCGCCTTGGAGGTGGAGCCGGCGACCGGCAGCAGCACCAGCCGCGGGTCGCGGGCGGCGATCTCGCGCAGGGTGTCCTCGACGGGCAGCGGGTGCGGCGTGTTGTACGCCAGCACGATCTCCAACTCGTCGGGGTAGTCCAGCCGCAGGAACGACTCGACCGTGTCGACGATGGTCGCGGCCTCATTGGGCAGATAGGCGGCGATGACGGCGCTGGCCGGCGGGTACGGCGCCCCGGGGCGCTCGGGGCGGCCCCCGGCGTCGAGCGAGAAGAGGCACTCCAGCACGATCAGCAGCGCGGACAGCACCAGTCCGGCCACCACCACCCAGTACATGGCCGAGCCCAGGTCCCAGCCCAGCGCATACGTCTGCTGGTAGAGCAGGAACGGCACGGCCACCCCGAGCAGCAGCGCAAGGACCGGGGAGAGCGCCGAGAGGGCGGGACGCAGCAGCGCGCTCAGCGGCCGGCGCCGGTGGCGGTGCGGTGCGCCGCGCATCCAGGGCGCGTACCGCACCGGCCGCAGATCCCGGTGGCGCAGCGCCTCCTGTACGGCGTCCCGGGCCTGCTCGACGGCCCCGGTGCCGTCGGCGCATCCGGTCAGCGGCAGCCAGCCGACGGCCGGGGTGAGGCGGACGTTCTCGTCGGCGACGATGAAGCGGGTGCCGGCCACGGTGGCGGCGAACCTCTCCAGGCCCCGGCGGGCGGTCTCCTCGTCGACGCCGGGCAGCAGCATCAGCAGACGGCCGTCGTCGTCCCAGCCGAGCCGGTCGCAGAAGCTGCCGAGTCTCTCGGCCAGACCCGCCAGCCGCTCGGCGACCTCCCGGCGTACCCGCTGCCCCAGCCGGGCTTCCAGGGCGGCCATCTCGGCCACCGAGACCACGGCGAGCACACCGCCGCGCCGGGCGGCTTCGGGGCGCTGCAGCTCGCGGTCGAGTTCGTCCAGGAAGTGCGGATGGGAGTACAGCCCGGTGCGCGGATCGCGCGGCAGGCTCTCGACCGGTACGGGCACCCGGCGGAGTTTGGCCTCGATACGGGCGGACAGCTCCCCCGGATCGAAGGCCTCGGATATGCAGTCGTCGGCGCCGTGGCGCAGCAGGTCCACCACGTCGGAGGGCTCCGGGGTGTCGGTGACCATGAGCAGCGGCAGCGCCCGCCCCGCGGACGCGGTACGGACCTCGCGGATCACCGCGAGGCCGCTCACGTGGGGGGTGCCGTGTTCGTCGAGGGCGACGACGGCGTCCGGGTGCGCCTGCCCCATGCGCCGGTCGACCTCGCCGGGCGGGGCGTGGCTGACCTCGTGGCCGGTGGCGAGCAGGGTCCGGGTGAGCCGCTCCAGGCGCGGTCCCGGAGCGCCGACGACCAGTACGTGCCCGCCGTCGCGGGCGTGGTCGGCGCGGTCGTGCGGGGCGCGGTCCCCGTCGTCGAGCAGGGCCAGGGGTGAGCCCTGGGAGTTGCCGTGGTGCGAAGTGAGCACCTGGGAATGTCCTTTCGTGCAAGGAGACATGCGAAAGCGGATCCGGTCGCCGGATCTGCGGCGTTTTCCGGACCTTCGGCCGTCAGCCGGCCGCCGGCCGCATGGCCGTCAGCTGCATGGCGGGCGCGACGCCTGGGTCGCTCTCGGCGTCCGTCTCTCCGCGGGACGGACGGGGAAGCGGCGGCGGGCCGCTAAGGCAGGCTCCAAGCTGGGGAACGCACAGGTGCGTTCGAGCACTGATCGCATATGAGGGGGTCCCATCCTGATCGGACTGTGGGGGGAGGACCGGATGTCGGTGTGCCGCCGGCCGGCTCCGCGGGACGGGGTCGGTCGGCAACGCCAGCCTCGGGGATCACTGTGACACCACCCCCTCATCCACGTAACGCTCTCATTACAGAGCGCCGTCCGGGCCATCTCGTGACGCGCTACCGCCCGGTAAGCACCGAGGCATCGGCTATACCCAGTAAGTGAGTTGATGAGCGAAATAGGACAGAAAGTGCACATCTCTCGCGCCGGCCCATCCGCCGAACCCGGAACCTTCGACTCCAAGGGAACTGGAGCTTCGTACGTATGGACCATCTGTTAATCTGCCCGCCCCTGGAGGTTCCTCCAGCCCCCCGCCCCCCAAGCACCCCTCGAACGAAGGGTGCAGCGAGGTGTCCCGTACGTGTACAGCACTCCCTTCTCTCCCGCAGAGGCCAGATCCGCGCGGGCCCGGGTGGGCCTGAGTACGGCTCAGGTCGCCCAGGCCATGACGGCGTGCGGCGCGCCGGTCCGTCCCGAGCTGATCGAGGCCTGGGAGTACGGCTCCCAGGCACCGACCGAGCCGCAGCTGTTCGTCCTCGCCGACGTCCTGTGGTGCCCGCCGACCGTGCTGATGGGCATCGAGCCGCGGACGCTCGCCGAACACCGGATGGCCCGCCAGTTGAGCGTGGAACGGCTGGCGCAGCTGATCGGCATGGACCCGGGCCGGTACTGGGCGGCCGAGTCGGCACAGCAGTGGAGCGGTGACTACCGGCAGACCAAGGCCCTGGTGGAGGCGCTGGGGCTGTCGCTGCGCAAGCTGATCGGGGTGATGGGCCGGGACGACGAACTGGCCGGGCATCTGCGGTCGGCCATCGACGGGCGCTGGAAGGCGCACGTCGGGGCGGTCACCGAGATCACCACGCTGAACAAGACCCGGGTGAGCGATGCGCTGCGCACGATGCACGCGGAGTTCGCGGAGTTCTCCGAGCGCTACATGGGGCATGTGGTGGCGCGGAACGACGACTCCCGGCTCAAGGAGGTCGCGGCCGAGCGCTCGGCGTACCTGCGCAGGCTCGCCGACCACTTCTGGGAGTTGATCGGCGAGGCGGGCGAGGCGCCGCCGTTCAACACCGTGACCACGCACTGACGGCACCGGCGGGGACGGCGGCGACAGGCGGGCGGGGAGGGGCCGGATCCCGGTTCCCTCCCCGCCCGCGGCCGTCGGCGGACTCAGTGGGCGGGGGTCCCCCAGGGCGGACCCTGCGGGTCGTGCGGGGCCTGCTCCTGGTAGCCGCCGCCCTGCGGGTGCTGCGGCGCCGGCGGGCCGTAGGTGCCCTGCGGGTGGTGCGGGCCCGGCCGGCCGTACGGCTCGGCCGGCTCGTGCGCACCGGCCGGCTGGTGCGCCTCCACCGGCTCGTCGGCCTCGATCTCGTCCCAGTCGATCTCCATCGACTTGCGGCCGGTGAAGACGTTGAAGAAGAGGTTCAGCAGGACGGCGGTCAGGCTGCCCAGGGTGATCCCGCTGTTGAGGACCGCACGGACGTCCTCCGGCATCCGCTCGAAGAACGGCGCGACCGCGCCCGGCAGCAGCGCGGCGGCCAGGCTGACCGCCAGGATCAGGGCGTTGCGCTCCTCGCGCAGATCGACCTTGCCCAGGATCTGGATGCCGACCGCGGCGACCATGCCGAACATCGCGATCGCGGCACCACCGAGCACCGGGTGCGGGATCGCGGCCACCACGCTGCCCGCCTTGGGCAGCAGCCCCATGACGATCATGAAGCCGCCGGCCGCGACCACCACGAAGCGGCTCATCACCTTCGACATCCGCACCAGGCCGATGTTCTCGGCGAAGGCCACGTAGGGGAAGGAGTTGAAGACACCGCCGAGGACGGTGGCGACACCGTCGGCGCGCAGCGCGTTGGCGACGGTGGTGTTGTCGACCTTCTTGCGCGTGATCTCCCCGATGGCGTAGACGTCTCCGGTGGTCTCCACCATCGTGATCAGCATGACGACGACCATGGCGATGATCGGGAACACCTCGAACTTGGGCATTCCGTAATGGAACGGCGTGCTGACGCCGAACCAGTCGGCACTGCCCACCGCGCTGAAGTCCGCGTCACCGAGGGCCCAGGCGACCGCGGTGCCGGCGACCAGGCCGAGCAGTACGGCAAGGCTGCTCAGGTACGGCTTCCCGAGCCGGACGACGAGCAGGATGAACACCAGGGTGCCCAGCGCGTACAGCAGGTTCTTGGTGTCGCCGTACTCGGGGTGCCCCTTCAACTGCGCGCCGCCGGCCGCGTCCTGCAGGCCCTGCGGGATGAGGGTGAGGCCGATGACGGTCAGGATCGTGCCGATGACGATCGGCGGGAAGTACTTCACCAGCTTGCTGAAGAAAGGCGCGAACAGGAAGGTCGCTATACCGGCCGTGATCACCGCGCCGTAGACGACGAGCAGCCCGGCGGTGCCGCCGCCCGCCCCCAGCCCGATGGCGATCATCGGCGAGACCGCGGTGAAGGTCACGCCCTGGACCAGGGGCAGCCTGGCACCGATCTTCCAGACGCCCAGGGCCTGGATGATCGAGGCGACACCGCAGGTCAGCAGGTCGGCGTTGATCAGATAGACGAGCTCCTCGCGGGAGAGGCCCAGGGCGTTCCCGAGGACGATCGGGACGATCACCGCTCCCGCGTAGAAGGCGAGGACGTGCTGAAAGCCGTAGAGGGTGAGTTTGCCGACGGGAAGGACCTCGTCGACGGGGTGCGCCCGCTGGCCGGGGAACTGCGGGGGGTCTTGTCGGGAGACTCGTGCCATCTCTGCCTTGCCTTCTAGAGGTAGGTGAATAAGAAGGGACCGGCACCGTCGTGTCCGGCATGACAGACGGGCCGGCTGGGTCCTACAAAGCCGACGTTTAGCGGTGTTGCCGGCACCACGTAGCCCTGTTCTGCACTTTGCGTCCTGGTTCGACAGGACTTCCTTCGATCAGCACGGCAAACTCCGGCATTTCCATGGAATTTACAGGTTCGGCTAATCGAATTGCTCACCTTAGTTGACCTGCGCCCTTTCTCGCGAGTAACCGGTCGTATTCGCTCGCATAAGGGGCGGTCATACCCCGAAATGCCGTTTTGGGCAGGGGCTTTGTGTGCCGGGCCTTCGGTTCGCGAACAGGCGGGGCGTGGCCGGCCGCCGTAAAATCCTGGTATGGCTGAGCGGCCGGACGCGTCCACCGCGCCTGAACTCGTCGTCGAGTCCGACGGCGGCACCCAGGTGATGAGCCCCGGGCACGTCTACCACGTGGGGCGGGACCCGCAGAGCGAGGTCGTACTGAACGACGCCAGGGTCTCCTGGCACCACGCGGTCCTGCGGGCCGAGGCCGGCCACTGGATGGTGCAGGACGAAGGCAGCACGAACGGCACCTTCGCCGACGGACGCCGCGTCCAGGAGTCCGGGGTCGGGCCGGGCAGCGTGATCCGGTTCGGCAACCCCGCCGACGGACCGTGCGCGGTGCTCTCCGGAGTGCCGCGGCCGAGCCGGGTCGACCGGCCGTCCGCCGTCTCCCACCCCGCCGGCACCCATACCTTCCGCCACCCCACCTCCATCCGGCCGATCCCGGCCGCCCGGACCACCCGGATCGGCCGCTCGCCCGACAACGACCTGGTCATCGACGACCTCTCGGTCTCCCGCCGGCACGCGGAACTTCGGGCGGGCCCCGAGGGCTTCGAGATCGTCGACCTGGGCAGCCACAACGGCACCTACCTCAACGGCCAGCCGATGCAGCGGGCCCCGATGGCCCCCGGCGACATCGTCGGCATCGGCCACACCGCGTTCGCCCTCGTCGGCGACGAGCTGCAGGAGTTCACCGACACCGGTGAGGTGTCGCTGGACGTGCAGGACCTGAGCGTCCGGGTGGACAAGGGCAACAAGACGCTGCTGAACCGGGTGTCCTTCCCGGTGGGTGAGAAGTCGCTGCTCGCCGTGGTCGGGCCCAGCGGCGCGGGCAAGTCGACGCTGCTCAACGCGCTGACCGGGCTGCGCCCCGCGGACGAGGGAACGGTGCTCTACGACGGCCGCGACCTCTACCGCGACTACGCCGAGCTGCGCCAGCGCATCGGACTCGTACCGCAGGACGACATCCTGCATCTGCAGCTCACCGTGCGGCGCGCCCTCGGCTACGCCGCGCAACTGCGCTTCCCGGAGGACACCGCGAAGGCCGAGCGGCAGGCGCGGGTCGACGAGGTGATCCACGAACTGGGCCTCGACCAGCGGGTCGACCAGCCCATCCACAGCCTCTCCGGCGGCCAGCGCAAGCGGGTGAGCGTGGCGCTGGAGCTGCTGACGAAGCCCTCGCTGCTCTTCCTCGACGAACCGACCTCCGGCCTCGACCCCGGTATGGACCGCTCGGTGATGCACATGCTGCGCGGCCTGGCGGACGACGGCCGCACCGTCATCGTCGTCACCCACAGCGTGCTGAGCCTGGACGTCTGCGACCGGCTGCTGGTGCTGGCGCCCGGCGGGACGATCGCCTTCTACGGACCCCCCGCGGAGGCGCTGCCCTACTTCGGTTACCCGCAGTGGCCGGAGGCCTTCGAGGCCTTCGAGAACGACCGGGGACGCGCCTGGGCGGACGAGTACCGTGCCTCGCCGCAGCACCGGCGCTATATCGCCATGGACTCCCACCAGCCCCCGCGCGCCCCCGAGGCGCCGACGGGCCCGGTGGAGGCGCACAAGGCGCAGAGCTGGGGCGCGCAGCTGAGCACCCTGGTCCGCAGGTACGCGGCGGCCCTGACCGCCGACCGGACGTTCCTGATCATCATGGTCGCGCTGCCGTTCGTGATGGGTGCGATGGCGCACGCCCTGGCCGGGTCCGTGCTCACCGGCGAATCGGCGATCAACGCCCTGCTGATCCTGTGCGTCGGGGCGGTGCTGACCGGCGCCGCCAACGCGGTCAGGGAGCTGGTCAAGGAGCGGACGATCTATCAGCGCGAGAGAGCCGTCGGCCTGTCCCGCTCGGCGTATCTGATGTCCAAGGTGCTGGTCCTGGGCCTGATCACGGTCGTCCAGGCCGTGGTGCTGACCTTGGTGGCACTGATCGGCGTCAAGCTGAACGCGCCGGGCGGCAAAGGCGTGTTGCTGCCGCCACTGATCGAAATCACCCTCGCGGTGGCGCTGTTGGCGTTCACCGCCATGATGCTCGGCCTGTTCGTGTCCGCCCTGGTGCGCAAGGAGGAGGTCACCATGCCGCTGCTGGTCCTCCTCGCGATCATCCAGGTCGTGTTCTGCGGTGCGCTGCTGGAGCTGAACGGCGTACCGGTGCTGGAACAGCTGGCATGGCTGGTGCCGTCCCGGTGGGCGCTCGGCGCCATGGCGGGCACCATCGATCTGCGCCGGCTGATGCCGCAGGGCGCCTCGGATCCGCTGTTCCAGCACACGCCGGGGGTCTGGCTGCTCAACATGGGCATGATGATCGTGCTCTCGCTGGTCCTCGGCTTCGTGGTGACCAAGCTGCTGCGGCGGCACGAGCCCGAGATCATGCGCACCTAGCACCGAGGAGCCGCCTGTGACCTCGCCGGACTTCCTCCCCAGCCATGTCGTCCCGCCGGAGGGCATGGCGACCTGGTCCGCCCCGGACTCGACCCTGCCCAGCTCCCCGCTCGACCCGCTGCTGCCCGTCCAGGTCGTCGACCGGCGCGGCGACTGGGCGCTGGCGCTGTGCTCCAACGGCTGGTCGGCCTGGGTCGACGGCCGGCTGCTGCTGACCGTGCCGCGCGAGCCGCCGGCCGCCGCGCAGCCCGCCGCCCGGACCGCGGACCCCCGGTCGCTGCTGGGCTCGGCGGAGGACGAACTGGGCAGGTACCGGCGGCTGGTCGAGGAGCTGGCCGCCGGGCAGCTCGACCGCGAGTCCTTCGCCGAGCGGACCCGCGGCACCCGGCTGGGCGTGGTCGTGGACGGCGAGGCGGTCTGGCTCTACGACGCCCGGCACGAGCGGTGGTGCTACTGCGACGGGGTGTCGATGCAGACGTGCGCGGTGAGTTCGGGACCGTCGTCGAGGGACTCCGGTCAGCGGCCGGGGCCCGCGTCCGGTCAGGAGTACCCGGAGTCACGGTGAACGGCGAGCCGGCCGACCGCAACCGGGAGCGCTCCACCGCCCCGGACTCCTCCGGGCTGCGCGGGCACCGGATCGCCGGATACCTGCTCCAGGACGAGATCGGCCGGGGCGGGATGGGAGTGGTCTACCGGGCCCAGGACGTGCGGCTCGGCCGCATCGTCGCGATCAAGCTGCTGGCGCCGGAGCGGGCCCGGGACGACACCTTCCGTAAGCGCTTCGAGCGCGAGTCGCAGGTCGCCGCCCGGCTGGAGCACCCGCACATCGTGCCGGTCTTCGACGCCGGGGAGGCCGAGGGGCTGCTCTACATCGCGATGCGGTACGTCGAGGGGCTGGATCTGGCGGCACTGATCGACCGCGACGGCTCGCTCTCCGGGGAGACCACGTGCCGGATCGGCCTCCAGGTGGCCTCGGCGCTGGACGCCGCCCATGCCCACGGCCTGGTGCACCGGGACGTCAAACCGGGCAACATCCTGATCGCCCAGGGCACCGACTACGACAGTCCCGAGCACGCCTATCTGACCGACTTCGGGCTGACGAAGCGGTCGATGTCGCTGTCCGGGGTCACCACCATCGGGCAGGTCGTCGGCACGCCGGAGTATGTGGCGCCCGAGCAGGTCTCGGGCGGCCCGGTGGACGGCCGGTGCGACATCTACAGCCTGGCCTGTGTGCACTTCGAGATGCTGACCGGGTCGCCGCCGTTCAGGTGCGACGACATCCTGGCCCTGCTGTGGGCGCATCAGAACCGCCAGCCGCCGGCCTTGACCGACCGGCGTCCCGATCTGCCGCCGGCCGTCGACGCGGTGTTCGCCAAGTCCCTGGCCAAGGCGCCCGAGGACCGCTACGAGACCTGCCGGGGCTTTGTGGCGGCGCTGCGGGAGGCCATCGCGGAGACCGGCCCGCCGCGCCCTCCGGTCTGGGCGGCCCCGGTGTTCCACAGCAGCAGGCGATAGCCGCCGGCCGGCGGTTCCTCAGGGCCCGGACACCTCGCCCGGATGCCGTACGCCCCGCGCCAGCAGGCTGCCGAGGAAGCCGGTGACCAGCCCCCAGGCGGCGCCCACCCCCACCAGCCGCCAGAGTTGCGGATACACGGTGACCTCGCCGCCCAGGTTGCCGCCGAGGTCGCCGACCCCGATCAGGGAGAGCCCGTAGTGGGCGTCGATCCGGGTGAGCAGTCCGACGACGAGGAGGGTCAGGGCCAGCGCCACGGCCAGCTCGACGGCGTGCCGCCAGGCCGGCAGCCGGGCCGGGGAGCGGACCGCCGCGGTGAAGGCGGCGGTCAGCAGCACCACGGCCGCCAGCGCCACCAGCAGCCAGGCGCGACCGTCGTGCTGGGCGATCGCGCCGACGTCGAGGGTCCGCTGCCCCCGGGCGCGCAGCACCTGGTCCAGGGCGTGCGGCATCGGCAGCCCGACGGCCTTGTCGACATGCCCCACCCAGCCGCCGCCGGTCCCCAGGCCCAGCGCCATCCAGGTCAGGTTCGGCAGCCCGAGGAGGAGCACCGCGAGGGTCTCCGCCGGACGGTCCTTGGTGATCAGCTCGACGACGCCGATGATCAGCCCGATCACCACGTAGATCAGCAGCGTCAGCAGCATCGCGAAGGCCGGCGGCCGTACGGAGTCCTGGAAGTGCAGCAGCCGGGAGGAGAGCGGCGCCCGGCGCGAGACGAGGAAGGTCAGCACGAGCACCGCCAGCACCCACAAGAGCCCGAAGCCGAGCGTCGCCGGCACATCGGCGGCGAAGCCGACGGTGGGGGTGCTGCCCAGCTCGGCGCCGATCTGGTCGACGAGGTCGTTGCCCACCGAGATCTGGAAGTCGTGCCGGGCGGCGAGCGTGAGGAGCAGCAGGAGCACCAGCCAGCACACCGCCGTACGGGCGATCCGGCCGAGCAGCTCCCGGGTGCCGGCGACCGCTCGGTGGCGCAGCGGCAGCAGGAAGACGGCCCCGGTCACCAGCGCACCGGCCAGGGTGACCGACAGCGGTACGACGTCGAGGGTGGCCTGTGCCTCGCCGATGATCCCGGCATCGCCGGCCAGGGTGACCGAACCGCCCGCGGCGCTCAGGACCGCGGCGGCGACCACCGACGGGAACGCCCCGCCGGGCAGGTCCGCCGCGCCGGCCGCCCACAGGCCGAGCGCGGCGACCACGAGCATGGCGGCGACGCCCGCCACGGCCGCGCCCAGCGCCTCGCCCCAGGCGCGTACGGCCGGCGGTACGCCAGGGGTGTGCACCGGGCCGGGGGGAACGGTGGACGCGGGGCCTCGCGACTGGCTCACGCTCTCTCCTGACCTTTCGCTGCGGATGCCGCGGCCACGGCATGTGGCGCATGCACCCACCACCGTAAGCACGCCGCGTGCCGCCCCGCTTGCGGAGAGTGCCGAACCCGAGCACACAATGGTGTGGACATCGACAAACTAGGGCAATTCGCTTCATCGGATGGCCCGCACGCGCCGGAAGAGGGACCCGTGACATCGCCACCGTCGCCCGACAGTCGCCCCACCGGGCCGCCGGCTGGCCCGCTCACCCCGTCCGAGACCCCGTCCGACACCCCGCACGAGCCGACACGGGTGGACACGCCGCAGCCGCGGACCGAGGCCGGGGGTCCGCCTCCCCCGCCCCGCGGTCCCGGCAAGGGTGGCGGCGGCGGTGGCGGTGGCGAGTCCGGGGGCGGCGGCCCCTGGTGGCGGTCCGTGCCGAAAGTCGCGATCATCGCGGCCGCCGTGGTCGCCGCCGTCATCCTGACCCTCGTCCTCAGCCGCCCGGACGGCGCCGGCACGGCCGAGATCTTCGCCGAACCGGCCGGCTCGACCGGCCGGGACCCCGTCACGGAGTCGACGGCGACCGAGTCCGGCCCCACCCCGTCCGAGACCCCGAGAAAGCCGGTCAAGGGCACCAACAGCAATATCTCGGGCGCGATGCCCGGCCTCTACGGCGGCACCCAGAACAGCGCGAGCTGCGACGTCGAGAAGCAGATCAGGTACCTGGGCAGCGTCCCCGCGAAGAACCGGGCGTTCGCCGCCGTCGTGGGCCAGGCCCCGGAGAACGTCCCGGCCTATCTGCGGTCGCTGACGCCCGTACAGCTGCGCTACGACACCCGGGTCACCAACCACGGCTACAAGGACGACAAGGCCTACCCCTTCCAGTCGGTGCTGCAGGCCGGCACCGCGGTCCTGGTCGACGCGTACGGAGTCCCGCGGGTGCGCTGCAAGTGCGGGAACCCGCTGACGAAGCCGAAGGCCCTCACGGGGGCGAGGACGGTCGGTCAGAAGTGGGCCGGCTACCAGCCCTCCAACGCGGTCGTCGTGAAGCCCTCGAAGAAGGCGGTCCGCGCGTTCACCCTGTGCGACCCGAAGACGGGCAAGTGGTTCAAGCGCCCCAAGGGCGCCGAGGGCCCCACCGAGGACCGCCCGACCGCCCCGCCCTCCGAGACCCCCAGCGGCCCCACGACCGAGTCCCCGCCGACGGAGTCCTCGCCCCCGCCCACCGAGAGCACCACCGGGCAGACCGGCGCCACGACATCGGAACCCGGTACGCCGTCCACCGGCACCGGGACGGAGACCACCGGAGGCACCGGCACCACCGGCGAAACGACCGAGCCGCCCACCGGCGGCACCACCGGGGACACCTCGCCCAGCGTCGAGCAACCGGGCGAGGGGACCACCGGCAGCAACGGGTCATCCGGCGTCGAGCCCCACTCCGAAGGGACCGCACCGGCGACCTGACGCACCGCCCGGCGCCCCGCGCCGGGCGCCCTGCGTACCGAGGCGCGCACCTTCGATACCGAACCGTGTCCTGAATGTTCGGTGCACCGGACAACCACCACAGCGGACAGACCCTCTGCATATGCGGCGGGTGCATTGGCGGCCTTTGACGGTTACGCCCTCACAGGGCCGGGCCCCGCCAACGCCAGTCGTTCTGCTTTGGAGGGTCCCCAGTGCATGCCGCACTCCGTCGCCACCCCGCCCGGTTGATACCCGCCCTGATAGCGGCGGCCGGCCTGCTGACCGCGTGCGGGGGCGGTGCCGAATCGTCGAAGGCGGACGAGCCGGCGGCCAAGGTCACCGTCACCCCGGCCGCGGGCACCAAGTCGGCCAAGCTCGGCTCGCCGATATCCGTCCGGGCGGACCGCGGAAAGCTCACCTCGGTCGACGTCAAGGACGACAAGGGCGGCGAGGTCACCGGACGGCTGGCCGGTGACGGCACGTCATGGACGTCGGACGGCAAGGTCAGGCCGCAGACCACCTACACCGTGAAGACCAAGGCGAAGTCGGCGGCGGGCGAGGAGTCCGCCGCCACCGCGGTCTTCACCACCGAGCAGGCCGACAAGGTCAACAAGCTCACCAACACCCCGGGCGGCGGGCAGACCGTCGGCACCGGAATGCCGATATCGATCCTCTTCGACCACCCGGTGGCCGAGAACAAGCGCGCCGAGATCGAGAAGGCGCTGAAGGTCACCACCCAGCCGAAGGTCGAGGGCTCCTGGGGCTGGGTCAAGGACTGGAGCGGCAAGAACCGGATCGACTGGCGCCCCAAGGACTACTGGCCGGCCGGCACCAAGGTCTCCGTCAAGGGCGCCCTGGGCGGTATCGACTCCGGCGCCGACGGCGGCTGGTTCGCCCGGGACTACAACTTCGGATTCAAGATCGGCGCCGACCACAAGGCCGTCATCGACGTTCCCTCGCACACCCTGACGATGTACGAGAACGGCAAGAACGTCGGCACCATCTCCGGCTCCGCGGGCTCCCCGCAGGACCCGACCCGCGGCGGGGTGCACACCGTACGCAGCAAGAACGCGGCCGAGACGATGGACTCGTCCACCATCGGCCACGGCGACGAGTGGATGCTGGACTCCAAGTGGGTCACCCACCTCACCGCCTCCGGGACCTTCCTGCACTCCGCCCCGTGGAACAAGCAGATCGGTGTGGTCAACAACAGCCACGGCTGCTTCGGCATGACCACCGAGGACGCGAAGAAGGTCTACGACTTCCTGACGATCGGCTCCACGGTCGAGGTGAAGGGCACCAGCAACCCCAACAAGACCGACGTCGGCAACGGCCTGGAGGTCTGGCAGGAGACCTGGCAGCAGTGGCAGCAGCGCAGCGCGCTGAAGTAGCCCCCGCCTCCCTCCCCGCACACGCCGCCGCCCGGACTGCCGGACGGCGGCGTGTGCCGTGTGCGGCCCCCGGCACACGGCCTGCGGTCAGCGGACCTCCGTCGTCGTCCGGCGGTACGTGGAGCGCCGGTCCTCGATGTCGGCCCAGCGGTCGCCGTAGACGTTCTCGACGATGCCCGGTTCCCGCAGGAAGTCGTGCGGGAAGCCCAGCGGCACCGCGCTCACCGCGTCGAGCCGCGCCAGCGCGTCGGCGTCCAGCTCGACGTCGACACTCGCGAGGTTGTCGGCGAGCTGGCTCTCCTTGGTGGCGCCGATGACGGGGATGACATTGCCGGGCCGGCTGCGCAGCCACGCCAGCGCCACCTGCGCCGGGCTCCAGCCGCCCTGCTCGGCGATCTCCAGCACCGCGGTGACCGTCTCCTCCGGGTTGTGGTCCCGCGCGACGCTCTCGACGGTGTCCAGCCGGCCCGTCTGGCCGCGGCGGTACTTGCCGGTCAGGCGGCCGGCCGCCAGCGGCGCCCAGGCCAGCACGGCCAGGTCGAAGGCGCGGGCCTGCGGCAGCAGTTCCCGCTCCGGCGTGCGCTCCAGCAGGTTGTAGCGCAGCTGCGAGCCCGCGAACGCGGTCCAGCCGCGCAGTTCGGCGAGGGTGTTGGCCTGCGCGATCTCCCAGGCGGGCCAGTCGGAGACGCCGACGTAGCTCACCTTGCCGGAGCGCACCAGGTCGTCGAGCGCCCGCATGACCTCCTCGACCGGGGTGAAGTTGTCCCGTGCGTGCACCCACAGCACGTCGAGGTGGTCGGTGCGCAGCCGGGCGAGGCTCTCCTCCACCGAACGGACCAGGTTCTTGCGGTGGTTGCCCGCCGCGTTGACCTGGCCCTTGCGGGTCGCGCAGGTGTACTTGGACGCCAGCACGAAGCGATCCCGGCGGCCTTCGAGCAGCTCCCCCAGAATCCGCTCGGCCGTGCCGTCGGTGTAGTTGTTGGCCGTGTCGACGAAGTTGCCGCCGGCGTCCGCGTAGGCGTCCAGGATGCGGCGGCTGGTGTCCTTGGCGGCACCCCACCCCCACTCCTCGCCGAAGGTCATGGTCCCCAGGCTCAACTCGCTCACCCGCAGACCGGTCCTGCCGAACAGTGTGTAGCGCACGGTGTTCCCCTCGTCTCCTCGCTCGACGTGTGGCCTCACGCTAGGAGCTGGAGCGCGCTTGAAGGCAAGTCGTGCGCGAGCGCGGGTGCGCGTTCACGAGTGCGGGCGAGTCGGGTCGACGCACGAAGCCCCGGCCCCGCGCCCCTGGGAACGCCGTTCGAGCGGCGTGCTTTCAGGGAGCGGGCCCGGGGCCCGTTCGGCTGCCGGTGCGTCAGCCGGTGATGATCGCCGGGTCGCTCACGCCGACCGCGCCGTTCTCCACGTGCCCCGCAAGGCGCCGCAGGAACGTGCGGTCGGTGTCGGACACCACGGTCAGGTCGTACCAGCGCTTGCTCGCCCGCAGGTCCACGGTGTGTTCGACGGTGGCGCCGGCGCGCACCTTGAACGTCTCCTTGGCGCCGCCGTAGGCGTTGGTGACGGTGAGGTCGCAGTCGGCGCCGCCGGCGTTCTTCAGGGTCAGCTTGAGGTTGCCGCTCGCCTTGTCGTGGCGCGCCGTCACCTCGGGGCCGGCGGTCTTGCCGGGGCCCTGGAAGGTCCGCAGGAAGCCGTTCGGGCCGAACACCGACAGGTCGTAGGCGCCCTTGGAGTACTGGGTGTTCCAGGTGTCGGAGATCTGCTTGCCCTTCTCCGTGGTGTACGTCCAGGGCCCGTCGGTGCGGTTGCCCGACCGCACGTGGAAGCACGCGCCGGCCGCGTCACCCGCGCTGAAGGTGAGGGTGAACTTCCCGGCCGCCGGGTCCGCGGAGCCGTCGACCAGCGGGGCGTACGGCAGCGGCCGCGCGGGGCGCGACCCGGCCTCCTGCTTGGGCAGGGCGGGGTTGGCGGGCGGCTTGGGGAGGTAGTCGGGGTGCCGCTCGTGGTCCGGCGGCTGGTAGCCGTCGGTGTCCGGGAGCCGGGCGGGGTCGGTGTCCTTGCCGCCGAAGTCGAAGGCGGAGGTGAGGTCGCCGCAGATCGCCCGCCGCCACGGCGAGATGTTCGGCTCCCGCACGCCGAACCGCCGCTCCATGAACCGGATGATCGACGTGTGGTCGAAGACCTCGGAGTTCACGAAGCCGCCGGTGCTCCACGGCGAGACGACGATCATCGGCACGCGCTGGCCCAGGCCGTAGTGCCCGGCGGAGTACGACGCGTTGCCCGGGAAGTAGTCCAGGGCGGTGTCCACGGTGGACAGGCCCTGCGCGGCGGAGGACGGCACGTACGGCGGAACGATGTGGTCGAAGTAGCCGTCGTTCTCGTCGTAGGTGACGAACAGGGCGGTCCTGCTCCACACCTCGGGGTTGGACGTCAGCGCGTCCAGGACCTGCGAGATGTACCAGGCGCCGTAGTTCACCGGCCAGTTGGGGTGCTCCGAGAAGGCCTCGGGGGCCGCGACGTAGGAGACCTGCGGCAGCTTGCCGGCCTTCACATCGGCCTTGAGGAGGTCGAAGTAGCCGTCGCCGGCCTTGGCGTTGGTGCCGGTGCGCGCCTTGTCGTAGAGCGGTTCGCCGGGCTTGGCGTTGCGGTACTTGTTGAAGAACAGCAGCGAGTTGTCGCCGTAGTTGCCGCGATAGGCGTCGTCGATCCAGCCCCACTTGCCGGCCGCGTCCAGGCCGTCACCGATGTCCTGGTAGACCTTCCAGGAGATCCCGGCCGCCTCCAGGCGCTCGGCGTAGGTCGTCCAGTCGTATCCGAGCTCCTGGTTGCCCAGGACCGGCCCGCCGCCCTTGCCGTCGTTGCCCACGTGCCCCGAGAGCATGTAGTAGCGGTTGGGGTCGGTGGCGCCGATGAATGAGCAGTGGTAGGCGTCGCAGATCGTGAAGGCGTCGGCGAGCGCGTAGTGGAAGGGGATGTCCTGTCGCTTGAGGTACGCCATGGTGCGGTCGCTCTTGGCCGGCACCCACTGGTCGTAGGCGCCGTTGTGGAACGCCTTGTGGCCGCCCGCCCAGTCGTGGTCGAGGCCCGCGATGAACTGCATGCCGAGGTCCTCGGCATCCGGGTGGAAGGGCAACACCTCCTTGCCGCCGTCCGGCTGGTTCCACACCGGCTTGCCGCTGGGCAGCGTCACCGGGCGCGGGTCGCCGAAGCCGCGTACGCCCTTCATCGTGCCGAAGTAGTGGTCGAAGGAACGGTTCTCCTGCATCAGCACCACGACATGCTCGATGTCGTTGATGGAACCGGTGCGGCGCTTGGCGGGGATGGCGGCGGCACGGGCGATGCTGCTCGACAGTGCGGAGGCACCCGCGGTGGCGCCGGCGATCTGGAGGAAACGCCGCCGATTGAGTTCAGGCATGAGTCTGAGGACCTCTTCGGGTGTGTGGGGAAGCTCGCGATATTGGGGGACGCTGCTGTGCCGTCTTGTGAGGGGCTGTGGAGAAACCACAGTCAGCAGAGTGTTCCAAGAGGAACGAGTGTCAGGGAAGGGGGGGTGTCTCACATGTGACACATCGCGGTACGCGCGCCGAACTCCCCGCTCGTGAGCGCGACGCGACGGGCCGTTCAACGGTGGTGGTCCCGGTGCCTTCGCTCACCGGGACCACCACCGCCGCGCTCATCGGCCCAGCGCCACCTCCAGCCCGGCGGCCCGGGTCAGCCGGCCCGTGCGGTGCAGTCCGTACAGGGCGGCGCCGCAGGCCGCCCCGAGTGCGGGCAGGGCGAGCCAGGGCAGGGCCGGCAGCCCGGCCGCCCTGGAGGCGTCCAGCGCGGCACCGGTGAGCAGATTGCCGAGGGTGATGCCGATCCCGCAGACGGTGTTGTAGAGCCCGTAGTGGGTGGCGACCAGGCGGTCACCGGAGAGCCGGACGATGGTGTCCATCTCGAACGGGTAGGTGATCATCGTGCCGAGGGCGAGCAGCAGCGCGCACAGCGCCGGCGGAACCGCCGCCAGCGCCCAGCGGCCCGGGCCCTGGGCCGGCACCGGCAGTGCGGTGGCCGCCAGCAGCGGCAGGAAGGCCAGACCCATGGTCAGCAGCCCCCAGGCGAGGGCGCGTCCGGCCGGCATCCGGGCCTTGCACCAGCGGGTCACCCGGGTCTGGCCCAGGATGGTGCTCAGCCCCGACACCGCGAACAGCACGGCCACCGCCGCCGTACCCGACTCCCCCTCGCCGGCCAGCCGCCGTACCTCCAGCGGCAGCGCCAGATAGACCTGGAACGACAGCACATACGAGCCGATCATGGCTCCCGAGAACAGCAGGAACGGCCGGTTGGCCAGCACCTCCCGCCACTGGGACATGACCCCCGCTCCCCGGCCGGCACGCTCCGCCCGCGCGGACCCGTCGTCCCAGGCCGGCAGCGCGCGGATCTGCACCACGCTCAGCACCGCGAAGATGCCCGCCGCCACCAGGCAGGTGACCCGGAAGTCGACACCGGTCAGCACCATGCCCACCAGCGGGCCGAGCAGGATTCCCGCCTGGTAGAAGACGTTGAACAGCGCGAACGCCTCCAGCCTGCGCTCCCCCGCCGCGGCGGCCAGATACGCCCGGACCGCCGGGTTGAACAGCGCCCCGGCCAGGCCGGTGGCCGCGGACGCCGCCAGCAGCGCGGTCAGCGAGTCCACCAGCCCGAGCGTCGCGAAGCCGGCCGTACGCAGCACACAGCCGGCCACGATCAGCGGCTTGTACCCGAACCGGTCGGCCAGTGTGCCGCCGACCAGGAACATGCCCTGCTGGCTGAAGTTGCGCACGCCCAGCACCAGGCCGACCAGCCAGCCGGCCAGGCCGAGGGTGCCGGACAGATGCCCGGCCAGATACGGCATCAGCATGTAGAAGCCGAGGTTGATGGTGAACTGATTGACCATCAGCAACTGGACGCTGCGGTCGTAGGAACGCACCTGCGTGAGCATGCCGGTCACCGGACGACCTCCCGCGGCGCGTCGGCGGGCACCAGGCCGGCACCGTCGGGGCGTCCTGCCACCGACGGCCCGGTCGCGGCCAGCGGATCCACCACGTTCGCGCACCGGCTCCAGGCGGTGACCTCCCGCTCGTCCGGGTGGCTCAGGGTCTGCGGCGCGTCCGCCGGCGGGGTGTCGAGCAGGCCGTGGGCGGCGCAGTACTCGTCGTCGTACACGGTGCTCAGATACCGCTGCGGTCCGTCCGGGAAGACCGCCGCGATGCGGGTGCCGGCCGGCTGGACGCGGCTTTGCCAGGCGGCGACCAGCGCGACCGCCCCGACGCTCCAGCCGCCGGTGGCGTAGTGCGAGGAGGCCAACTGGCGGCAGGTCCATACCGCTTCGCCCGGTGCGACCCAGTGCACCTCGCCGAACTGGTCGTAGGCGACGTTGCGCGGATAGATGCTCGACCCCAGCCCGCGCATGAGCCGGGGGCGGGCGGGCTGGCCGAAGATCGTCGAGCCGATGGTGTCGACCCCGACGAGCCGCAGCTCGGGGTAGAGCTGGCGCAGCACCCGCGACACCCCGGCGGAGTGCCCGCCGGTACCCACACTGCACACCAGGACGTCGATGTGGCCCAGCTGGGAGGCGAGTTCGAGGGCCAGCGGCAGATAGGCGGTGGTGTTGTCGGGGTTGTTGTACTGGTCCGGGCACCACGATCCGGGGTGCGCGGCGAGCAGCTCGGTCACCCGGTCGCGGCGGGCCTGCTGCCAGCCGCCGGACGGATGGGGTTCGCCGACCAGCTCGACCTGGGCGCCGTAGGCGGTCAGCAGCCGGGTCATCGAGGGTTCCAGGCCGGGATCGGTGACCAGGCTGACCGGATGGCCGTGGACCATCCCGGCCAGCGCCAGACCGAGCCCGAGGGTGCCGCTGGTGGACTCGATGATCCGGGCGCCGGGCCGCAGCTCGCCGCGGGCGCGGGCGCGTTCGACCATGTGGAGGCCCGGCCGGTCCTTGATGCCGCCCGGGTTGCGGCCCTCCAGCTTCGCCCAGAAGCCGCGGCCGGGCGGGGTGAGCGGCTCGGAGATGTGCAGTACGGGGGTGTTGCCGACCAGGCCGGGGATGCCTGCGGCGGGGCCGGGGGTGCCCGGGCCGTGGGAGACGCCGGGGGCCGGGTGGTCCGGGACCCCGAAGGGGCCGGAGCCGGCAGCCGTGGAAACAGAGTGCATGATTCGCTCTCGCTACGGTGTGGGGAGTGACAGGGACGCTCGTCGCGCGTCGCCCGCGGTGGCGCTCGGCGGCACCACCGCGCGGCGGGACGCGGCCGCGGCTCCTATATCCGGCACCGGCAGAGGGCGGCGAGGGTGGACCGGCCGTCGCACACCGGTCTGCGGGACCCGCCCGCGCGCCGGGGCGCCGGCCGCCGCACGGCGGTGGCACAGGCGGCCCCGAGGACCGCGGGTGCGGCGCCCTGCGCCTCCGGGGCCGTCCGGCCCTGCGGGAGGTGCCCCTGCGCGCCGGGCCCGCACTCGGAGGCGGAGTGGCCGTCGTCCGTTGCGGCGGGCGCTGCGGCCGCGGGCTCGGACCGCGCCGAGGCCACGGCCGCCGGTACGGCCACATGGTGGTGCCCGTCCGTGCCGTCGGAGCACGGCAGGAGCACGGACAGCAGCCCGACGGCCAGGAGGAGAAGGAACGTCGGCCGGACCGTCCGGCGGAGCACCGGCCGAAGCGGTGACCGGGGCGCGGGGCGGGGCGCGGGGGGAAGCGTCGCACCGTGTGGAATGCGGTACGAAAGGCGGTACGGGAGGCGGTGGGGCATCCGATACCGGATGCGGAACGGGGCAGGGGCGGGCACGGGTCCTCCGAGAGGCTGCCGTCGCCGCGTCGCAGCAGAGCAGGCGAACGCGCACGCGGGCAGGCGAAGTCAGCAGGGCGTGAACCGGAATTGGCCGGAAACCGGACCTGCGGCTCTACACCTGCCGAACGACGGAACCCGTGGCGCCGTTCAAGGGCGGAGGCGCGGCGGCGGCGCCCGGGAGCGGCCCGGAGCGGCCCTGCGTCGGCGCGCGCCAGGACGAGCCCGCCAGGGGCTTGGCGCACGGATGCGCCACCGAAGTGCCCTGCTGCGGCGGCGCCGACACACACAGCTCGTGGGAGTGCTGACCCGGGTGGCCGGGGTGGCCGGGGCGCTCGGCTCGGCCGCCGTCCTCGGGGGCGAGCCAGGCGCCGGAGTCCGCGGACGCGGCCGAAGCGGCCGCGATCGGCACGGCGCTCACCAGGTGCCCCTCGGCGCTCTCCGCCCGGGCACCGTGCGCGACCAGCACGCTGATCAGCAACGCGGCCAGCCACAGCAGACGAAACGGAACCGCTGAACCGCGGTTCCGCACACTGCCGTTGATCGAACGGGCCGTCGCCATGCCCCGATCGTAACCGGGGCGGGCGGCCGTCGCCGGTATCCCGGTGCCCGCCAGACGGTTATCGGCCTGCCGGTGAGGCGTGCCGGCGGTGCTCGGCCGGCGGCTCGACCGGGAGGGCCGGCGGCATGGCCGGCTGCCCCTTCGCGTCGGGCACGCTGCGCAGCGGGGCCTGGCTCGTCAGCGGGGCGCTGCGGGTCTCCTTCACCCGCCGGGTGAACCAGATGACCTTGCCGTCCGGGGTCCCGCAGGTGCCCCAACTGTCGCTCAGCGCCGCCACCGTGGACAGTCCGCCGCCGCCGGCACTGCGCAGCTTCGGCAGCCGTGGGCCCTCGTCCGCGACGGAGGCCGTCAGATGGCGTCCGGACCAGCGGAGTTCGACGACGCAGCGGGCGTCCGGGCCGATATGGCGATGGACGTTGGTCAGGAGTTCCGCCACTCCCCGGCATACGGGCGGAATATGCAGCTCGAGACTCCAGTACCGCAGGTGCGCGGCCAGGATCCGCCGGATCTGCGGCACACGCTCCGCCGAGGCATGCAGTTCGACCGTGTAGTGCCGGTCGCTGGGAAGTGTCATGTCGTGGCTCCTCACCGCGAGGCTCACGCCCTCACCTCGTTGGACCAACGAACCCCGAACACGAAGAGTGAGCATCAATCACGTATGGGTCATTTGTCATGGTGTCCCGACGGCGAGGCTTCCGCAACAGATCTTGGGCCACCGGAGCCCCCCGCCCTCGTCCGCCCCGGCCGCCCCGGCCGGCCCGACCGCCTCACAGATGCGGCAGGAGCTTGTCGGGCGTGAGCGGCAGATCCCGCAACCGGACGCCGGTGGCGTGCCGCACGGCGTTGGTGACGGCCGCGGCGGTGCCGACGATCCCGATCTCCCCGATGCCCTTGCTGCCCATGGGGTTGAGATGGGGATCCTCCTCGTCGAGCCAGTACGCCTCGATCCGCGGGACGTCGGCGCAGGCCGGCACGTGGTACGAGGCCAGATCGCACTCCGCGAAGTCGCCGAAGGCGGGGTCCAGACCGCTGCCCTCCATGAGGGCCATCCCGAGCCCCATGGTCATGCCGCCGATGAACTGCGACCGCGCCGTACGGGAGTTGAGGATCCGCCCGGCCGCGAACACGCCCAGCAGCCGGCGCACCCGGGCCTCCCCGGTGACGGTGTCGACCTGGACCTCCGCGAAGGTGGCGCCGAAGGAGTGCCGGGCAAACGGGGACCGCTCGGCCGCCTCCTGGCGGGTGTCCGCGGTGACCGTGAACCCGTCGGACGGGAGCGGCCCGACATGGTCGCGCAGCCGCGCCCGCAGCCCCGTGCACGCCTTGTGCACGGCCCAGCCCCACGACCCGGTGCCCGCCGAGCCGCCGGCCAGCATCGCGGGCGGCAGATCGCTGCTGCCGATCTCGATGCCGACCCGCTCCTCCGGCACGCCCAGCGCCGCGGCGGCGACCTGCGCGAGGACGGTGCGGGCGCCGGTGCCGATGTCGGTGGCGTTCAGACGGACACGGAAACCGCCGTCGGCGTCCGCGTGCGCCTCGGCCTCGGAGGCCGCCTGGAGGACGGGGTAGGTGGCCGAGGCTACGCCGGTGCCCAGCAGCAGGCGGCCTTCCTGCCGGACGGCCGGCCGTGGATCGCGCGGCTGCCAGCCGAAGCGCCGGGCGCCCTCCCGAAGGCAGCCCACGAGGTGCCGGCTGCTGAAGGCGCGGCCGCTGTCCGGCTCGGTGTCCGGTTCGTTGCGCATCCGCAGTTCGACCGGGTCGATGTCCAGGAGGACGGCGAGTTCGTCGACGGCCGACTCCAGGGCGAACATCCCGGGCGCCTCGCCCGGCGCGCGCATCCACGAGGGGCTCGGCACGTCGAGCGGGACGACGCGGTGCACGGTGCGGCTGTGGGGCGAGGTGTACATGACGCGCGCCGGGGCCGCGGCCTGCTCCACGAACTCCTTGACGGTGGAGGTGTGGGTGACGACCTCGTGCGCGAGGGCGGTGATGACACCGTCCTCGCCCGCACCGATGCGCACCCGTTGGACGGTGGGCGCCCGATGCCCGACCACGGCCGGCATCTGGCGGCGCGGCAGGGACAGCTTGACCGGCCGCCCGGTGTGCCGGGCGGCCATCGCGGCCAGTACGACCTGCGGGCGCGGCGTGCCCTTGGAGCCGAAGCCGCCGCCGACGTGCTCGGAGACGACGGTGACGTCGCTCTTGTCCAGTTTGAACAGCGCGGCGAGGTCCTCGCACACCTTGGTGGAGCCCTGGCTGGAGTCATGGACCGTCAGATGGCCGTCGCTCCAGTGGGCGGTGGAGGCGTGCGGTTCCATGGGGTGGTTGTGCAGCGGGGGCACGGTGTAGGTGGCGTCGACGGTGACCGGAGCGGCCGCGAACGCCGCGTCGAAGTCGCCGCGCTCCCGGGTCCCCGGATAGCCGCCGTTGGCCGTCTCCGGCGCGTACAGGCGCGGATGCCCGGCGCTCAGCCGCACGTCGTGCGCGTCGGACTCGTAGGTGACGCGCACCGCCTCGGCGGCGGCGCGGGCGGCTTCGAGGCTGTCCGCGACGGCCAGCGCGACATACCAGCCCCGGTGCGGCACCCGGTCCTCCTGGAGCACCGACAGCGTCGGATCGTCGGCGGCCGCGAGACGGGGCGCGTTCTCATGCGTCAGCACCGCGCACACCCCCGGCAGCGCGAGCGCCTGCGCGGTGTCCACAGCGGTGACCCGGCCGCGGGCGACGGTCGCCGGAACCGGCCAGGCGTAGGCGCAGTCCGGCGGGGTGTGTTCGGCCGCGTAACGGGCGGCGCCGGTCACCTTCAGCCGGCCCTCCCGCCGGACGAGGGGCGCACCCAGGGGATAGGGAGGTGGACCTGACGGGAACTGGGGGGTCATGGCGGGGTCCTTGGGGGTGGGGGTCGGTTCCGTCAACCGTCAACCGCGCGCTGCCGGGTCCGGCCGGTCCGACAGGTCCGCCAGGTCCGACAGCACTCCGACGGCCAGATTGCGGGCCAGGGGGACCTTGAAGCCGTTGTCGCGCAGCGGCCGGGCCGCGGCGAGTTCGGCGTCGGCGGCGCGTGCGAAGGTCTCCTCGGTGGCCGGCGCGCCCTGCAGCACCTCCTCGGCCGCGCGGGCGCGCCACGGCCGGTGCGCGAGCCCGCCGAACGCCAGCGCCGCGCGCCGTACGACACCGTCCCGGACCTCCAGTACGGCGCCGACGGAGGCCAGCGCGAAGGCGAACGAGGCGCGGTCACGGGCCTTGCGGTAGCGCGAGCGCGCGCCGGGGCTCGCGGGCGGCAGCTCGACGGCGGTGATCAGCTCGCCGGGCCGGATCACGGTGTCCTGTTCCGGCTGCTCGTCCGGCAGCCGGTGGAAGTCGGTCACCGGCACACTGCGCTCGCCGTCGGGGCCGTGCAGGTGCACGGTGGCGTCGAGGGCGGCCAGCGCGACCGCCATGTCCGACGGCTGGGTGGCGACGCAGTGTTCGGAGTGGCCCAGTACGGCGAGGTCGCGATGCGCGCCCTCACGGGCCGGGCAGCCGCTTCCCGGGGCGCGCTTGTTGCAGGGCTTGGAGGTGTCCTGGAAGTACAGGCAGCGGGTGCGCTGCAGCAGGTTGCCGCCGGTGGTCGCGGTGTTGCGCAGCTGTCCGGAGGCACCGGCCAGCAGCGCCTGCGACAGGACCGGGTAGCGCTCGCGTACCGGGACGGCCGCGGCGAGATCGCTGTTGCGGACCATCGCGCCGATGCGCAGTCCGCCGTCCGGCAGCTCCTCGACACGGTCGAGCGGCAATCGGGTGACGTCGATGAGCAGCCGCGGCGTCTCCACGCCCAGCTTCATCAGGTCGACGAGGTTGGTGCCCCCGCCGAGGAACCGTGCGCCGGGCCGGCCGCCGGCTGCCCGTACGGCCTCCTCGATGCTCGCCACGCGGACGTATCCGAACGGCTTCACAGGGCCACCCCCTGACCGGCCGGCGAACCGGCCGCCGCGCCCTCGGCACCGACGTCCCCGACCGCTTCGACGATCCGGGGGTACGCGCCGCAGCGGCACAGGTTTCCGCTCATCCGCTCGCGGATCTCGTCCGCGCCGAGCTCCACCGGGGCCCCGGGGTCCGCGGTGGCCGGGGTGACGTGGGACGGGAAGCCGTCGGCCGCCTCGGCCAGCACCCCGACGGCCGAACAGATCTGGCCCGGGGTGCAGTAGCCGCACTGCAGGGCGTCCCGCTCCAGGAAGGCCTCCTGCAGGGGGTGCAGCCGCTCCCCGCCGGCCAGGCCCTCGACGGTGACGATCCGCCGTCCGTCCTGCGCCACCGCCAGCAGCAGGCAGCTGTTGGCGCGCCGCCCGTCGACGAGCACCGTGCAGGCGCCGCACTGCCCGTGGTCGCACCCCTTCTTGGCGCCGGTGAGACCGAGGTGCTCACGGAGCGCGTCCAGGAGCGTCGTCCGGTGATCCAGGGTCAGCGGGTGCGTCCGGTCGTTGACGTGCAGCACCAGCTCGGACGCCTGACCGGCCTCCGGCCAGGCGCCGTCGGGGTCGGCCGGGGCGTTGCCGTCGGCGGCCGGCGGGTCGTTGCGGCCGTCGGCCGGCGGGTCGTTGGTGGGCTCCACTCGGTCATACCTTCCGGTGCGGGTCGTGCCGTACGTGTTCCCCCGCCGCTTGTCTTTCCCCTCCGCCCACCCCCTCCTTTGGTTTTTCCCCTCCGCCCACCCCCCTTACGGGGGGTGGGCGGGTGGAGTGACGCGGATGCCCACCGCCCGTCAGCGGGATTCCAGGCGCAGTTCGACTTCCTTTTCCTGGTCGCCGGCGGCCATGCCGAGAATCTGTACCGCGAACGCCGGCTGCAGGCCCTTGACCAGTTGGTCGACCGCCCAATAGCCCCCCTGGAGGCTGACGATGACGGGCGCGCTCAGCCGCCGGGGCTCGGCCTCGGCCTTGCGCTCGCTCACATCGAACGTCGAGGTCCACACGGTCGCGCCTGGCCCCGCCATCTCCTCGGGCACGTCATCGGCGGCCCGGTCTGAGCTGAACGAGGTACGCAGCGCACTGAAGACGGCGTGTGCGTCCTGCGCGGCGCAGCTCTCCAGCTCCACCACCACCTCGGCCGATACGTGTTCCGCGTGTGATGCCTGATCCGCGCTGTTCACTGTGGGGCCTTCCTCTGCGGGCCTTCCTCCGGGGCCGAACGCTTCCAGGCTCGCGCCACGGCCCGGTGTGTGCGACCTGAGGCTCGAACGAGTGGTTTGAACGGCGCAACGTTGCGACGCCCCGCATGAATGTTACTGTCTGTAATCGATGACTGCTCTCTGTGATCGTCAGCAGTCAGTGTCCACCTCCGACCCCCACCAGGAGCCCACTTTGACCAGTACCGTCATCGATCAGAAGGCCACCAGCTACAGCGTCCGCCATGCGCTGTGCATGGCGCGCGCCGCCGAGCTCGCGTACAAGGACGAGAAGTCCGTCGAGGCCACCGCCCACAGCTGGGGCTTCGACCGGGTGCGCCATCATCACACCGAGTTCCGTCAGCCCTTCCCGCTGGAGGACACCCAGGCGTACACCCTCGGCGGCGAGAGCATGATCATCACCGCTTTCCGGGGGACGGAGCCGGCGGAACTGCGCGACTGGCTCTCCGACTCCACCACGCCGCCGTGGCCCGGCCCCGGCGGCAAGGGGTACATCCACTACGGCTTCGGCGAGGCGCTGGCGGGCATCTGGCCGCAGGTCCGCGCCGCCGTCGACGAGTTCCGCGACAACAACCAGACCGTGTGGTTCACCGGCCACAGCCTCGGCGGCGCGCTGGCGATGCTGGCCGGCGCCCGGCTGCACTTCGAAGAGCCGCATGTGACGGCCGCCGGCGTCTACACCTTCGGGCAGCCGCGGACCTGCGACCGGCTGCTGTCGCAGGCGTTCAGCGCGGCGTTCACGGACCGCATGTACCGCTTCGTCAACAACAACGACATCGTGCCGCAGCTCCCCCCGGAGCCCGCCTTCCACCACGTCTCCGCGCTGCGCTACATCGATTCCAAGGGCACCATCCACGACTCGATGCCGGTGATCACCGGCCTGTTCGACCGCGCCAAGGGGCTCACCGCCGATGCGTTCGCGCCCGCCTCCGACGGGGTCCGCGACCACTTCATGAACGCGTACATCAACGCACTGGAGAAGAACCAGAACTGACCGGCTGGGTGAGGTTGACGGCATTGCCGTCCGGGTCCTGGATGTGGGCCACCCGCTGGCCCCACGGCATGTCATTGGCCGGGCCGCGCACCGTGCCACCAAGGGGCGCGACCCGGTCCAGGAGGTGGTCCACGTCCTCGACCGCGAAGCTGAGCAGGATGCGGGTCGGGGTGCCGGTCTCGACGTCCTTGTCCGCCACGATGCCCAGCTCCGAACCGCCGAGCCGCAGCCCCACGAAGAAGACCGGCCCCTCTTCGGGCACACGGGTGAACTCCTCGGCGCCGAGCAGCTCGTGGTAGAAGCTCCGCAGCCGTTCGAGGTCAGGGGTGACGATCACGGGCTGGACGGCGGCGGGGGCGGGGGGCGTGGTGTCGGGCACGGTGTCCTCCTGTTGCGAGGTGCAGGGACTGCGAGGCCCAAGGGTCCGGGGAGGTGAACCGCTCGGTCCGGGGAGGTGGACCGCGCCCGGGGCGCGGATTCATCGGTCGGGGCGGGACGCGGTGGACGCGGTGCGGGTGAAGGCGACGTCGGCGGCATGGGCGACGATCTCCACCTCGTCGCCCAGGGCCCATTCTGCGGCGCGGGAGGACATGGCCGCCGGGACGACATCGCTGATGCCCGGAGCCGCCGGGATGTCGTAGGTGGCGTGTGCGTCGTGCGGCAGAACGACCCGGAAGTCGCGGTCCAGGGCCGTGCGGGCGGTCGCGGCGACGCACATCTCGGACAGGACCCCGCAGACGGCCAGCGCCTGGACGTCGGTGTCGGCGAGCAGGGCGCCCAGTGCGGTGCCCTCGAAGCCGTCGTCCTCGGTCTTGCGGACCACGACCTCACGGGGTCCCGGCTCGACCGGCAGATGGAGTTCCCAGCCGGGCGTGTGCGGCTCGTCGACGGTGCCGGGCGCGCCGTCGTTCTGCAGATGAACGACGAGGGCGCCGGCGGCGCGGGCCCTGGCGAGCAGGTCGCGGCTCCGGTCGAGCACCCGCGCCGCGTCGGGCACCGCTTCGTCGCCCGCGACGAAGGCCGACTGCAGGTCGACGAGGAGGAGGGCCTCGACGGGGAGGAGGGGGCCGGCGGGGTGAATCGGGTCGCCGGTCGCGGCGACGGCATGCGCCCCGGTCCCGCGCCGCGCCTCGGCCCCGGCGTGCGGGCCGGTCGTGGTGCTGGTCGTGGTCATGGTGACCATGGTGCGGGCGCGGACCGGCGGTGATCACCGAGTACGGCGGGATCCGGCCAGGGACTCCACCCGGCGGACGGCGGTAGCGCAGAGCCCTGACGGCCAGGTGCCGGTGCTCCTGCTGCGCTCCGGCGGTCCGGACACGCACCGCTGAGCCGTCCGGGCTCACCTCGTTGCCATGGACACCGACCGGGCGGATCATCCCGTCGAGCACACCGTACGCAGGCACCCGCCGCACGTACGCGCCCTGCGTACCAGCCCAGGTACGCGCCGTACGGACTCACGGGACACGCACAAGGACGACGCGAGGAGAGAGCCACCGTGGGACCAGCCACCGTCAACGGCTACTGCGCACCGGACTTCGCCGGCGTACGGGAAGCGTTCGAGCGGAACTTCGGCGAGCACGGCGACGTCGGCGCGGCGGTCGCGGTGACCGTGGACGGCACGGCGGTGGTCGACCTGTGGGGCGGCCACGCGGACGCCGCCCGGACCCGCGCCTGGGAGCGCGACACCCTCGTGAACGTCTACTCGACGTCCAAGGGGATGACCGCGCTGTGCGCCCATCTCCTCGTGGACCGGGGCGAGTTGGACCTCGACGCGCCGGTCGCCCGCTACTGGCCGGAGTTCGCGCAGGCCGGCAAGCAGGACACCTCCGTACGCTGGCTGCTCAGCCATCGCGCCGGACTGATCGCGCCCGGTGAGCCGCTGCCCGCGGGGCGCGCCTACGACTGGGACCGGGTGTGCGCCACCTTGGCGGCCACCGCGCCGTGGTGGGAGCCGGGCACCGCTCAGGGCTACCACGCGGTGACCTTCGGCTATCTCGTCGGCGAGGTGGTACGGCGGGTCACCGGGCAGTCCCTCGGCGCGTTCCTGCGCAACGAGATCACCGGGCCCATGGGCGCGCGGGTGTTCATCGGGACCCCCTCCCAGGAGCACACCTCCTGCGCGGACATGATCGGGCAGCTGGACGAGGCATGGCTCGGGGAACGGTTCCCCGACGCGCCGAAGCCGCCGTTCCGGTCGATCACCGATCATCCGCTGACCGCCGTGCTGCTGGCGCTGACCTATATCCCCACCGGGGACGTCAACAGTGCCGCCTACCGCTCGGCCGAGATCCCGGCGGGCAATGGGCACGCCACCGCACACGGGCTGGCGGCGGTGTACGGCGCGCTGGCGTGCGGCACGCTCGTCGGCCCGGCCACCCTGGAGGAGATGCGCCGGTCGCAGAGCCTGCCCGGCGAGCGCGACCTGGCCCTCGGCGCGCTCGCCCCGACGGGCTTCGAGCACCGCTGGGGCCTTGGCTACCTCCTCAACCACCACGGCCTGACGGGCCCCAATCCGCGGGCCTTCGGGCACGGCGGGGCGGGCGGTTCGTACGCCTTCGCCGACCCGGAGAACAGGCTGTCGTACGCCTACGTCATGAACAGGTGCGGCGGCGGCACGGCCGGCGACGACCCGCGCAACCTCGGTCTGGTCACAGCGGTGTACACGGCCCTGGAGCGGGTGCGGGGCGGACGCCCCGGCCCGGCTGCTACGGGGTGGCCGATTCGGGCGGCGGGGCGGGCCTCGGGGCGACGGGCGGCTCGCCGGCGGCATCGGTGAGCGCGCGCAGTGACGCCACGAGCCCGGCGCGCTGGGCGACCGGCAGCCGGGCCACGACCGCGGCGATCTCCGCATGCCGGTGGGCCAGTACGCGCTCGACGAGCTCGCGGCCCTGCGCCGTCAGGCTCAGCACCACCTCCCGGCGGTTGCCGGGATTGGCCTGCCGGGTGACGCTGCCGGCCGCCGCCAGCCGGTCGACCATGCGCATCGCGGTCGACGGATTGACGCCCAGCGCGGCGGCCAGCGTGGCGAGCTTGACCGGCCCCCGGCCCTCCAGCACCACGAGGGCCCGCAGCTGGGGCAGCGTGAGCGAGGGATCCGTCCGGGCGAGCGCACGGGCCGAGATCCCGACCAGCAGCCGGGAGGCGGTCAGCACGGCGGCGATGACCTCCTCGACGTCATGGTCGAGACCGACGTCGTGGTCGAGATCGTCGTCCTGATCGAGATCGTCGTCCCGGCCGGGATCGTCGCCGTGCCCCGCGGCTGCCTTTGGCCCCATGGCTGCCTTTATACCGCTGACGGCATCGCACCTGGTGAGGGGCCCCTTCGGGCGCTGCCGGCGGTCTGGAGGTCTGCCCCGGCGATCGCGGTTGCACGGCGCAATAATGGGAGGTGCGGCAAGTATCCGGCCCCGGCGCGAGCGCGGTGGGGCCGGGGAGAGGGCGTGGTGACCATGGAACGGGACACCGAGACGGTTCACGAGGCGTATTCGTTCGTCTGTCTGCACTGCGGGCACGGCTGGGAGGAGGAGTACGAGATCCGGCACACCACGGACCTGTCCGGGCATCGGCGCGCCGACTACTTCACCCGCGGCGTCCGGGTCGCCTCCCCGCTGACCCGCAACGACTGCCCGTCCTGCAACCTCGGCCCGATCCGGATCCTGCGCCCCGGCCGGGTGAACACGGCCCGTACGTACCTCGCCTGAGGCCGGTTTCCCCTCCGTACGCGCCCGGCGTACGGACCGACGACCACGCCTGCCCGGCGCCCCCGACCGACCCCCGACCGACCCGACAGCCCACCCCGCCCACTGATGCCACGTCACCAGCCCGTGTACAGCAGATGGTTGACGCCCAGTGCCAGTACCGCCTGCGCGGTGAGCCAGTGACGGTGCCGGGCGGTGGGCAGCAGGGCGCAGGCGGGCAGGAGCCAGACGGCGAAGGGGAGCCAGATGCGCTCGGTCTCCGCCTTGCTCATGCCCGACAGGTCGGCGACCAGCAGGGCGAGCAGCGCGGCCAGGACGAGGATCGCCAGGCGGTCGACGGGCCGGTGCAAGGGGCCGGTGCCGGCCCGTCCGGTGGCGGAAGGGGGCCGGGAGCGGAGCTGCCGTACCGCGGCGGGGGCGGCCGCGAAGACACGGCGCAGACCGGCGACCGTCGCCAGGCCGGCGATCAGGACGGCACAGGCGAGGTTGCCCCAGACCCAGTACGCGTACGGGCGGACCGCCGCGGCGCCCTGGTAGTAGCGCTCCACCAGCAGGCGGTAGCCCTCCCACCAGTCGAAACCGGCGAGGGTGAAGACCGCCGCCACGGCGGCGACCCCGGCGGCCAGGAAGGGCAGCGGCCGCGCGGTACGGGCGAGCAGCAGCACGGCGGCGGCGATCAGCGCGACGAGGGTGAGGCCGTAGGAGAGGTAGCAGGTCAGGCCGAACAGGAGCCCGGAGGCCAGGGCCACGGCCGCGGGGTGACGGGTGCGGCGGGTGGCGGCGAGGGCGAGCAGCGCCGACGACCAGGCGGCGACGGCGGCGAAGTAGCCGTCGGCGGAGGTGCCCACCCACACCGCGGCCGGGGCCAGCGCGAGGAACGGGGCGGCCCGGCGCGCGGTCGGCTCGTCGGTGAGCGCGCGCAGCGCGATGAGGACCGCGGCCGCGGCGGAGGTGCCGACGGTGATGCACCAGGCACCGGCCCAGGCCCCGCCGCCCAGGCCGACACGGTCCAGGCCGACGAAGGTGAGCACCGCGGCAGGAGGGTGCCCGGCGACATGGGCGGGCCAGTGGTCGGGCGCGGTGTTGAGGATGTGCGCGGTGAAGTCGCGCAGTGCCGGGCCGAGATCGTCGAAGCGGCGGATGACGGTCAGATACTCGTACTCGGTGGTGAGGCGGCGGGCGACACCGGTCTGCCAGCCGTCGACCAGGGCCAGCGACCACGTCCAGGCCAGGGAGGCCGCCCAGGCCGTGAGGACCAGCCGGCGCCAGGGCAGCCGGTCGGCGAGCGGCGGCCCGTAGGCGATCACGAGGACGGCGACCGCGAGCGCGGCGGGGGTGCCGGGGCCCAGGTGTGCGAACCATGAGGCGTACAGCGGCGGCACGTTGACGTGCAGGCTGCCGTTGGCGCGCTGGATGACGCCGCCGACGACCGCGGCCAGCACGACGAGCAGGGCGCCGGCCGCGGCGGCCAGCAGATCGGCGCGGCGCGCGGCGCGCTCTTCCGGAGTCCGGCGGGCGGCGGCCGCGTCGGCGCGTTCTTCAGACGTCGGTCGGGAGGTCACACCGGCACGCTAGGGCGCCGGCGGGGTGACCGGGGCCCGCCGTTCCGCCGACGTCAGAGTTTCGTCATGCGTCGCGTCCCCCTGGGGGCCCGGGTGGCGGCATACCGTCGGAGCGGACGTGCTCGTCCGGGCGGCGGAGCGCCGTCGCGCCGACCTCCGAGGGCTCATCGAACCGCCGAGGACTCATCATGGGTGCCCACCACCGTCTCGTTCCCCCCACCTCGCCGTCGTTCTGGCGCAGCCCGCTGCGCGGTCCCCGGCTGACCGCGGTGCTCGGCGTGGTGCTGCTGGCCGGGATCACGCTGCTGTTCGTCACCGGCCTGCTCTCCTACGCCGCGTACAACCCGGACCTGGCCGGCGGTGTCAACGACAAGACGCCGGGCAAGGGGCTGCTGGGCTTCTACCTCTTCAGCTGGCCGACCGACCCGCACTGGATCTACCGGCTCACCCAGGGGGTGCATGTCACGCTCGGCGTCGCGCTGGTGCCCATCCTGCTGGCGAAGCTGTGGTCGGTGATCCCCAAGCTGTTCACGCTGCCGCCGGCCCGGTCCGTCGGGCACGGGCTGGAGCGGGTCTCACTGCTGCTGCTGGTCGGCGGCGCGCTGTTCGAGTTCGTGACCGGCATCCTCAACATCCAGTTGGAGTACCTCTTTCCGGGGTCGTTCTATCCGCTGCACTTCTACGGCGCGTGGGTGTTCATCGGCGCCTTCGTCGCCCATGTGGTGCTGCGTCTGCCGCGGACCGTACGGGCGCTGCGGGAGCGCACGGACCCCGGGGCGGAAGACGACGACACCGGACTGGCGGCGGTCCGGCCGGACCGGCCGACGGTGTCCCGGCGCGGTGCGCTGGGGCTGGTCGGCGCCGGATCGCTGCTGCTGCTCGCGACGACCGCCGGTCAGAGCATCGGGGGATGGTGGCGGCGGACGGCCGTGCTGGCGCCGCACGGTGGCCGTGACCCGGGCAGCGGACCGAACGGCTTCCAGATCAACAAGACGGCCGCGTTCGTGGGGATCAGGCCGCAGGACACCGGCGACGACTGGCGGCTGACGGTCGAGGGGGGCGGGCGGCGGGTGCGGCTGGACCGCGCCGCGCTGCTGGCGCTGCCGCAGCACGAGTCGGCGCTGCCGATCGCCTGTGTGGAGGGCTGGTCGACGGACGACCAGCTGTGGAGCGGGGTGCGGCTGCGTGACCTCGCCGCACTGGTGGGGCTCGGCGCGCAGCCGCCCGACCTGCTGGTGGAGTCGCTCCAGTTGCACGGCGCGTTCCGCCGGGCCGCGCTGCGCGGCAACCAGGTGCGCGATCCGCGGTCGCTGCTCGCGCTGCGGGTGGGCGGTGCGGAGCTGTCCGCGGACCACGGCCATCCGGCGCGGATCATCGTTCCGGCGGCGCCCGGGGTGCTCAACACCAAGTGGGTGTCGCGGCTGACGTTCGGGGAGTGGTGAGGGTGCGGCGCGCGTGGCGGGAGCGCGCGGCAGGGTGGCGGCGGGCGCTGACGCGTCACCACTGGTACGGCGAGGGGCCGCTGCATCTGCTGCTGATGCTCGCCTCGTTCGCGCTCACCGGCTATGCGGGGCTGCGGCTGCTGGGGGGCGGGCAGTGGCCGCTGGTGGTCGTGTGGTTCGTCGGGGCGGCGCTGCTGCACGATCTGGTGCTGCTGCCGCTGTACTCGTCGGCCGACCGCGGGGTGGCGGCGTACACGGCGGGGACCGCCCGGCACGCGGCCTGGACCGGGTACGTCCGGGTCCCCGCCGCGCTGTCCGGGCTGTTGCTGCTGGTGTGGTTCCCGCTGATCGCGGGCTCGGCGGGAAGCGGGTCGGCGGCGCACTTCGAGGCCGCCACCGGGCTGTCCGGCCAGGGGTTCCTGACCCGCTGGCTGCTGATCACCGCGGGGCTGTTCGCGGTCTCCGCCCTGTGGCTGCTGTGCCGTACGGTTCAGCCGCGCCGGTCGGGCAGGGCCCGGCGCCGGCGCAGGGAGACGAAGCAGCGGCCGGGCGCCGGGGACTGAGCGGACTCCGGTGCGACGGTCCACCGCTCGGCGGGCGTCCAGCCGGTGGCGGCCGCGTACCGCAGCAGCGCGCGGGTGCCGACCCGGGCCCAGGGGAACGGGGCGCCCGGTGCGCGGTGTCCGTCGTCGTGGCCGCGGCCGGCGACGGCGTACTGCCCGGTGTCGACCCGGACCTCGACGCGTTCGTCGAGGTCCGCCGGGGCGGTCTCCACTATGAGCAGGCCGGACGGGCCGACGAGTTCGGCCGTCCGGGCGAGCAGGGCGCGCGGGTCGCCGCCGATGCCGATGTTGCCGTCCAGGAGCAGTGCGGTGCCCCAACTCCCCTCGTCGGGCAGGGGGTCGAAGACGGAGCGGTGCAGCGCGGCACCGCCGGCCGCGGCGGTGCGGGTCACCGCGGCCCGGCTGACGTCGATGCCGAGCACCGGCCGGCCCTGTGCGGCGAGCGCGGCGACCAGCCGGCCGGGGCCGCAGCCGATGTCGAGGACGGCGCCCTCGCAGCGGTCGAGCGCCGACAGGTCGGCGGCGTCCGCCCCGGCGCACCAGCGCTCGACCTCCAGCGGCAGCAGCCAGCCGTCGGTACGGCGCAGGAAGAGCGGGCCGCGGCCGCGGCGCAGGGCGTCGGCGTAGGGGTCCGCTCCCCAGGAGGCGGTATCGGGCGGGGCGGTCGCCGATGGCACGGCGGGGCTCATCGCTCGCCGGCCCGGGTCAGTCGGGCGAGGGTGGCGGCGAACCGTCCGCCGGGGGCCGCGGCCGCCACCCGCTCGGCGTCGTCCGCGGTGTCGACGTCGCACAGCGGCGGCAACTCCGCCACCCGGAGTCCGGCGGCGGTCAGCCGGGCCCGCTGGGCGGCGCCGGTGCGGTCGGTGGACATGGGGACGCCGCGCAGCAGCCGGGGGTCGGGCACGGCCAGGCCGAGTGCCCAGAACCCGCCGTCCTCGGCCGCGCCGAACCAGGCGTCGCAGTCGTCCCACGCGCCGACGTCCGTTGCGGGGGCGAGGAGTTGCGGGGTGATCTGCGGGGTGTCCATGCCGATCAGCAGGGTCGGTCCGGTGCTGTCGGCGAAGGCCTGGGCGAGCCGCTCGTCGAGGCCGCCGGTGCCCTGCGGCCGCACGTCGAAGCCGGCCGGCAGCCAGCTTCCCGGCCGGCCGTCGAGCACCACGACCCGTCGCCGGGCGGGCATGGCGCGTACGGCCCGGAGGGTGTCGTACAGCGCGGCCTCGGCCAACTGGGCGGCCTCGGCGGGGGTGTACGGCGGGGTGAGCCGGGTCTTGACCCGGCCGGGCACCGGCTCCTTGGCGATGACCAGGACCGTGGTCGGCCCGGGGCCCGGCAGCGGCTCCGGACGCTCGGGGGCGGTCATCGGACCGCCTCCTTCGTACGGGGTGTCAGCGGCGGCTGGTGCAGGACGCCGCGCATGTCGCGGACCGCGTGCCAGGTGCCGCGCCAGGTGCCGGTGACCTTCGAGCGGCCGGTGCGCGGCCGGTAGGGCACATCGCGCTCCTCGATGCGCCAGCCCGCGTCGGCGGCCCGGACGACCATCTGGAGGGGGTAGCCGCTGCGGCGGTCGGTGAGGCCGAGGCCGAGCAGCGCGGTGCGCCGGGCGGCGCGCAGCGGGCCGAGGTCGTGCAGCCGCAGTCCGGTGCGGCGGCGCAGCATCCGGGCCAGGGCGAGGTTGCCGGCCCGGGCGTGCGGCGGCCAGGCTCCGCGCCCTTCGGGGCGCCGGCGGCCCAGCACCAGGTCGCTGTCGCCGTCGCGGACGGCGGCCACGAACGGGGCGAGCAGGGCCGGGTCGAGGGAGGCGTCGCAGTCGCAGAAGCAGACGATGTCCGCCTCGGCGGCCAGCAGTCCGGCGTGGCAGGCGGCGCCGAAGCCGCGGCGCGGTTCGTGGACGACGGTGGCGCCCAGGTCGCGGGCGATCTCGGCCGAGCCGTCGGTGGAGCCGTTGTCCACGACGATCGCCCGCCAGCCGGCCGGGATGCGCGCCAGTACCCAGGGCAGCGCGGCGGCCTCGTCGAGGCAGGGCAGGACGACGTCCACCGGGGCAGGGAGGGCGGCGCCCGCCGCGGCACCGGTCGCCCCGGCCGCCGGACCGGCCGTCGCCCCGGCCGTCGGGCGCATCTCCTCCCGGGCGAACTCCGCCATCCCTTCGGCGAATCCGATCGCCGCCCGCCAGCCGAGGTCCTCGGCGATCCGCCGCGACGACGCCGTGATGTGCCGTACGTCGCCCAGCCGGTACTCCCCCGTCACCACCGGCGCCGGCCCGCCGTGCGCCTCGGCCAGGGCGTGCGCCATCTCCCCGACGGTGTGCGGCTGCGAGCTGCCCGTGTTGTACGCGGTCAGGGTGTCGGGCGCCCGCTCCGGCAGAGCCTCCAGCGCCACCACGTTGGCCGCCGCGATGTCCCGTACGTGGACGAAGTCCCGTCGCTGGCCCCCGTCCTCGTAGACGGTCGGCGCCTCGCCGCGGGCCAGTGCCGAGCGGAAGAATGAGGCGACGCCGGCGTACGGGGTGTCGCGTGGCATTCCTGGCCCGTAGACGTTGTGATAGCGCAGCGAGACGGCCCGGCCGCCGGTCGCCCGCGCCCAGGAGGCGGCCAGATGCTCCTGGGCGAGCTTGGTGGCGGCGTAGACGTTGCGCGGATCGGTGGGCGCGTCCTCGCCGACCAGCCCCGGTCGCAGCTGCGCACCGCACCGCGGGCAGCGCGGCTCGAACCGTCCGGCGGCCAGCTCGGCGGCGCCGCGCGGACCGGGCCGCACCGCACCGTGCGCGGGGCAGGTGTAGCGCCCCTCCCCGTAGACCACCATCGACCCGGCGAGCACCAACCGGCGCACGCCCGCCGCGGCCATCGCGGCCAGCAGCACGGCCGTCCCCAGGTCGTTGCAGCCGACGTAGCCGGGCGCGTCGGCGAAGTCCTTGCCCAGGCCCACCATCGCCGCCTGATGGCAGACCGCGTCGATGCCCCGCAGGGCCGCGTCGACGGCCGCCCGGTCGCGTACGTCCGCGACGATGCGGCGCTCCTGCGGGCGCGGCGGCGGGGGCTCGGGGTGCGCCGAGGGAAGCAGCGCGTCGTACACCACGGGCTCGTGGCCGCGCGCGATGAGAGCGGTGACGACCTGCGATCCGATGAATCCGGCGCCTCCGGTGACCAGTACTCGCATGCCCGTCACGCTAAGCGGGACCGGGCCGTCCGGCGCGCGCCACGACCGCCGTGTCACCGGTCCGTAAGATCCCGCTGCTCGCCCCGGGCCACTGCGATTCGGTAACAGGCGCATTCGAGGTATTTCGGTACGGCATAGGTTGCATATGCTCAGGTCGGGGGTTGGGGGGCCGTTTTCGGACACTCCGACGGCCGACGGCCCCCGTAGCCCGATCACCGGACACGACACCGTCGGAGAACACCTTGGCCGTGGAGAACGGGGAGCTGCGCACCGGCTCCCGTGTGCTGTCCGTACTCCCCTACACGGTGATGGCCGTGGTCAGCGTCGTCGACCTCACGGCGGGCCCGGAAGTGGGCTTTCTGCCCCTGGTGTCCCTGGGGCCCGCGTTCGCCGGACTGGTGGGCGGCTGGCGGCGCACCGCCCTGGTCGGACTCACGGCGTTCGTCCTCTGCCTCGGCCTGGGCGTCCACAGCGGACTGTTCGAGAGCCGGCGCGGGCTGACCGCACTGCTGTCGGTGGCCGGGGTGACCGCGGCCGGTGTGGTCGCGGCGGTGATGCGGCAGCGCCGCGAGGCGGAGCTGGCCAGCGTCCGTTCGATCGCCGAGGTCGCCCAGCGGGTGCTGCTGCGCCCCGTGCCGCGCAGCGCGGGCCCGCTGCGGATCGCGGTCTCCTACACCTCGGCGGTGGCCGAGGCCCGGATAGGCGGCGATCTGTACGAGGTGGTGACCTCGCCCGCCGGTGTACGGATCATCGTCGGCGACGTCCAGGGCAAGGGCCTGGAGGCCGTGGAGAGCGCCGCGGTGGTGCTGGGCGCGTTCCGGGAGGCCGCGCACGACGAGCCGGATCTGCCGGCCGTCGGCGAGCGCGTCGAGCGGGCCCTGAACCGCCATCTGTCCGGCGAACGGTTCGTCACGGCGGTGCTCGCGGAGATCGGTGACGGTCCGCGTGCGACGCTGCTCAACTACGGCCATCCGGCCCCGCTGGTCGTCCGCCCCGCCGGCACGGTCGCCTTCGCCGCGCCGCCCGACCGGGCCCTGCCGCTCGGCCTCACCCTCACCGGCCCCGGTGCCCCGCTCCCCTACGAGGTGCCGTTCACCCCCGGCGACCAGCTGCTGTTCTACACCGACGGGGTCACCGAGGCCCGCGACGCGGCGGGCCGCTTCTACCCCCTCGACGAGCGCTCCGCGCTGCTGAAGGACCCCGACCCGGAGGCCGCGCTGCGCTCCGTCCGCGAGGACGTGGTCGAGCACGCCGAGGGGCCGCTGCACGATGACGCGGCGATGCTGCTGGTGCGCTACCGGGAGCGCCGCTGAACCGGCGTCACTCCAGGCACAGCCCGGTGTAGTTCTCCGCCGGCTCCGCCACGGCGCGCCCGGAGGCGGCGATCCGGCCGGACCGGGAGAGCTGCGGCCGGGTGTCGAACGGGCCCTGGTCCGGGGCGGTCAGCGGTGGGCGAGGAAGACCGTCTCCTCGTGCGAGCCGTCCGCCGGCCGCTGCAGCCGTACGTCGAAGCGGTACCGGCCCGGTCCGTCCGGGCGGGCGAGCAGGGTGCGCGCGCGGGCGGCGGGCAGCCGCGTCAGCAGCGGGTCGGCGGCGTGGGCGGTGGGGTGCTCGGGGAAGTAGACGCGGGTGAAGAGGTGGTCGATCAAGCCGCGGGCGAAGACGCACACGGCGAGGTACGGCGCGGCGTCCGGGCGGCCGGCGGGGGCGGTGGCGGGCAGGGTGCGTACGGCGTAGTGCCCGTCGGCGTCGGTGGGGACGCGGCCGAAGCCGGTGAAGTCCACGCCGTCGCGGCCGATGACCGCGCCGGTGGCCGGGTCGTGGCGCAGCGAGCCGGGCGCGCCGGTCAGGCTGCCGTCCGGTGCCGCCTGCCAGAACTCCAGCAGCGCGTCGGGCACCGGGGCGCCGGCTCCGTCCCGTACGCAGCCGTGCACGGTGATCGTGTCGGGGTGGCCGGCCGGCGCGATCTGCCCGCCGCCGGGGAACGGGAGCGCATGGCCGTAGAACGGGCCGATGGTCTGCGAGGGCGTCGGGGCGAGCGGCGCGGCCGGCGCTGCGCCGGGCGCAGGGTCGGGCGCGGTGCCGGTCCGGTCCGGCCGGGTGGTGGCGCGGGGCATCAGCGGCCCTCCTCGGTCCAGGTGGCGGCCGGGCCGTCCAGGACGATGTCCCAGCGGTAGCCCAGGGACCGTTCGGGGTCGGACAGTTCGTGGTCGTAGGCGGCCACCAGGCGGGCGCGGGCGGCGGGGTCGGTGACCGAGCCGAGGACCGGGTCGTACGGCAGCAGCGGATCGCCGGGGAAGTACATCTGGGTGATCAGCCGCTGGGTGAACGCCGCTCCGAAGAGGGAGAAGTGGATATGGGCCGGGCGCCAGGTGTTGTCGTGGCCGCTCAGCGGATAGGCGCCGGGCTTGACGGTGGTGAAGGCGTAGCGGCCCTCGTCGTCGGTCAGCGCGCGGCCGGTGCCGGTGAAGTTCGGGTCCAGCGGGGCGGGGTGCCGGTCGCCCCGATGGGCGTACCGGCCGGAGGCGTTGGCCTGCCAGACCTCGACGAGCTGACCGCGTACGGGGCGGCCGGCGCGGTCCAGGACGCGGCCGGTGACGGTGATGCGCTCGCCGAGGGGTTCGCCGGCGTGCTGCCGGGTGAGGTCGGCGTCGAGTGCGCCGACGTCCGTGCCGCCGAACACGGGTCCGCGCAGCTCCACGGCCTCCGGGTCGGTGCGGTGGTCGATCTCGACCAGCGGCAGGTGGGGGCGGCGGAGTTCGCCGCTGCGGTACGGGACGTGGGCGCGGGCGGGGTGCTCCGGGGTGCGGGGACCACCGAGGGGGGTGGACTGCGGGGTCGGGGCCATGTGCCGTCTCCCTGCGGTTGAGGACGGGCCTGGGCGGACGCGTACCTGGTCACTGAAGCAGGCCCGGCCGCCGGAGCGACAGGCGATACCAGGACGACCACGCTCAGCCGGCGCGCCCCTCGCCCTTGCCGTCCCCGCCCTCGTCCCCGTCCCCGCCCCCGCGCTCGTCCGCGCTCTCGTCCCCGTCGCCGTCCCGCTCCGCCGCCCGGCGTGCGATCTCCTCGCGCGCCGCGGCCGTGGCGACCGACGGCCACACCCGGTCGAGCGAGGCGTTCATCGCGGCACCGACCAGCACCGCGAAGGCGGACACGCCGATCCACAGCAGTACCGCGACCGGCGCGGCCAGCGACCCGTAGATCGTGGGGCCCTCCACGGTCGAGGTGAGGTAGAGCCGCAGCAGGAAGCTGCCGAGCACCCAGATGCCGAGTGCGACCACCGCCCCCGGAATGTCCTCCTGCCAGGGCGACCGGACCGGTACGGACAGGTGGTAGAGCGTGGTGAGGAAGGCGACGGACACCAGCAGGACGAACGGCCAGTACAGCACCCGGATGATCTGCTCGCTGGCCGGCAGCCAGCTCACCACGGTGTCGGGCCCGGCCACCATCAGCGGCAGCGCGACGGCGCCGACGACCAGCCCGCCCAGGTAGAGCGCGAACGCCAGCAGCCGGGTCCTGACGATGCCGCGCCGGCCGTCGAGCCCGTACATGATGGTGATGGTGTCGACGAAGACGTTCAGCGCCCGGGAACCGGACCACAGGGCGATGGCGAAGCCGAGGGAGATGACGTCGGGGCGGCGGCCGGTGAAGACGTCGTCCAGCAGGGGGCGGGCGATCTGGTCCACGCCCTTGCCGGACAGCACGGTGCCGGCGGCGCCGAGGATGCGTTCGCGGACGCCGTCGATCGTGTCGTGCCCGATCCAGGCCTGGGTGTAGCCGAGCACGCCGAGGAGTCCGAGGATCAGCGGCGGCAGCGACAGCAGACACCAAAACGCCGCCTCGGCCGCCAGCCCGGTGACGCGGTAGGTCATACACGAGTGGACGATGTCCTTGAGCAGCAGCCAGGCCAGCCGGCGCTTGGAGACATTGCGGTACAGCACGCGGGCCCTGGTCAGACGCCCCGCGGGCCGCTCGGTTGGTTCGTTTGCCGGCTGCACCTCCTTACCGTATCCGGCATGGCAGCCACCACTCACACGGTCACCAACCAGCCCCCGCCGCTGGTCGGCTACGACGTCTTCGGCAGCGACCCGGCCCTCACCGAGGGCGTCGCCCGGTACCTCGACGACGCCCGGCTCACGGAGGTACGGGCGGAACTGAGCCTGCTGGGCAGGGCGGCCGGCTCGGCGCACGCCCAGCGCTGGGGCGAGCAGGCCAACGCCCATCCGCCGGTCCTGCGCACCCACGACCGGTTCGGCCACCGCATCGACGAGGTGGAGTTCCACCCGGCCTGGCACCGGCTGCTCGGCCACGCCGTCTCGGCGGGCCTGACCGACGCCTGGTCCCGGCCCGACGGCCACCTTCGCCGCACCGCCGGCTTCCTGGTGTGGACCCAGGCCGAGGCCGGACACGGCTGCCCGCTGTCGATGACCCATGCGGCGGTGCCCGCGCTGCGCGCCGAGCCGGAGCTGGCGGCCGTGTGGGAGCCGCTGCTCACCTCGCACATCTACGCGCACGAGCTGCGGCCGGTCGCCGACAAGGGCGGTGCGCTGGCGGGCATGGCCATGACCGAGAAGCAGGGCGGCAGCGACGTACGCGCCAACACCACGCGCGCCGAGCCGCTGGCCGCGCCCGGCGAGTACGTGCTGACCGGGCACAAGTGGTTCTGCTCGGCGCCGATGTCGGACGCCTTCCTGGTGCTGGCGCAGGCGCCCGGCGGGCTCACCTGTTTCCTGCTGCCGCGGGTGCTGCCGGACGGCGGCCGCAACGCGTTTCGCATCCAGCGGCTCAAGGACAAGCTCGGCAACCGCTCGAACGCCTCGGCGGAGGTCGAGTTCGACGGGCGGAGCTGGGCGCGCCGGGTCGGGGAGGAGGGGCGCGGGGTGGCGACGATCATCGAGATGGTCGCGGCGACCCGGCTGGACTGTGTGACCGCCGCGGCCGCGGTGATGCGGCAGGCGGTGGCGCAGGCGCTGCACCACACGGCGTACCGGGAGGCGTTCGGCGGCCGGCTGATCGACAAGCCGCTGATGCGCAACGTGCTGGCCGACCTGGCGCTGGAGTCGGAGGCGGCGACCACGCTCGCGCTGCGGCTGGCGGCCGCGTACGACGGCGGCGGCGAGCAGGACCGGCACCTGCTGCGGCTCGCGGTCCCGGCGGCGAAGTACTGGGTGACCAAGCGGTGCACGCCGGTGGTCGCGGAGGCGCTGGAGTGCCTGGGCGGCAACGGCTACGTCGAGGAGTCGGGGCTGCCCCGGCTGTTGCGCGAGGCCCCGCTGAACTCGATCTGGGAGGGCTCCGGCAACGTCCAGGCGCTGGACGTGCTGCGGGCCCTGCGGCACGACCCCGAGCCGCTGCACGCCTTCCTGACCGAGATCGGCACCGCGCGGGGCGCGGACCACCGGCTGGACCGGGCGATCAGGGGGCTGCTCACCGAACTCGCCGACCTGGAGGGCATCGAGGCCCGGGCCCGGCGTCTGGTGGAGCGGATGGCGCTGGTGCTGCAGGGCTCGCTACTGGTGCGGTACGCACCGCCCGAGGTCGCGGACGCGTTCTGCGCCTCCCGTCTGGGCGGCGACGCGGGCGCGGCGTTCGGGACGCTGCCGCACACGCTGGATCTGGCGGCGGTCGTGGCGCGGGCGCGGCCGGTCCTGGACGACGCGCCCTGAGCGGCGCCGGCCCCGTAAGGCGTCGGCGCGGCGGCGGTTCCCCGTCACCTCCGGGCCGTTGCCTCGCGGGGGGACGGGGACAGGGGGTTACCGCCGCCGCGCCCGTCGGGGAGCGGTGCCGCGCCGACTCGGCACCGCTCCCGGTCTCAAAGGCCCGCTAGGGCGGGTCCGTCGGGTCGTCGGGCGGGTCCACGGCGGTGCGCCCGCGCAGCGCCGCGTCGACGGCCATGATGATCTCGCCGTCGGGTGTGCCCGGCGGGAAGGACGCCAGCACCCCGCGCGCCTCGTAGTACCGCAGGACCCGGCAGGCCTCCCCCGTGCCGTCGCACTCGGCTTCGTGCAGCACCACGACGAGGTCGGCGAAGGCCAGCGCGGGCAGCAGACCGCCGACACCGGCCACCCGGTCGAGCAGTTGCGGGGCGCCGTCGATGACATAGCCCTCGGCGGGCGGCGGCTGACGCCTGATCAGGACGTCGACCGCGGGCAGCCGGGGGACCCGGTAGTGACCGGCCAGCCGGGCGGCGCGCGCGATCCGCACCCCCTCGCTCGCTCCGATCACCACGACGCGCGGAGCAGCGGCCACCATGGTGAGCCCCCCTCGCACCGTGCCGACGTCGCGCCGCGGCCGATGGATCCCGACGTCACCGGCGGGTCCTCCGACGGGTGACCGGCGAACCTCGCGGTGGCGGGAAGCCATCGGCCGCTGTGATCAGCGTCCTGTTTACGCGTCATAGGCCACAACGGTTGCAGTGCGTTGCAGTGCGCACCGGCGGATCTGGACAATGGCGCCTCCCGGAGGGCCTGGTGACGGCACGATGGGCACCGACCGGTGGACCGCACAACGGAGAACAGCGTGAGCGACAGACCGATCCACAGCGCCATCTGGTCGGCCCGGGACATCCGCTCGACCGCCCGCCGCCTCGCCACCGTGCACGAGGCCGCGCTCGCGGGCGAGGCGTCATCGGGCGCACCGCCAAAGTCGCCCCGCGCGGTCATCGGCGAGTCCTGGCGCCGGGTGCTGGGCTCCGGCGTGGACCCCGACCGCGATCCGCCTCAACTCCTGCTGTCCGTCGCAGAGTTGGAGCACCGTCGGCAGAAGTCGCAGCTGGCGACGGTGCTGCCGGTGCTCAACGAGGGACTGCTGGCGACGGCCGACGCGGCTCAGCAGATCATGGTCGTCACCGACGCCGAGGGCCGGGTGCTGTGGCGGGAGGGCAGCTCTCCGGTCCGGCGGATGGCCGACCGGCTGGGCTTCGACAAGGGCGCCGACTGGACGGAGGGCGTCGTCGGCACCAACGCCATCGGCACCGCGCTGGTGGCCCGCCGCCCGGTACTGGTGCACTCCGCCGAGCACTTCGTGCGCAGCCACCACCAGTGGACCTGTGCCGCAGCACCGCTGCACGACCCGCGCGACGGGCGCCTGCTGGGCACCGTGGACATCAGCGGACCGGCGCACAGCTTCCACCCCACGACGCTGTCCCTGGTGTCCACGGTCGCCCGGCTCGCGGAGGGCGAGCTGCGCACCCGCCACCACACGTCCCTGGAGCGGCTGCGGTCGAGTGCGGCGCCGGTGCTGGCGCGGCTCGGCGGGCGGGCACTGGCCGTCGACCCCAACGGCTGGGTCGTCGGCGTGACGGGCCTGACGCCGCCGGATCGCGTGGCGCTGCCCAAGGCGCCCGAGGCCGGGCCGCTGTGGCTGCCGCGCTACGGCATGTGCGCCCTGGAGCCGCTGCCCGGCGGCTGGCTGATCCGGGTCGGGCGACCGGAGCCGGAGGCCGGGCCGAGCCGGGTGGTACTGGACGTCAGCGGACGCGACGGCGCCACGGTCACGGTCAGCGGGCCGGCCGGCAGCTGGTCGCACGCGCTGACCCCGCGCCATGCCGAGCTGCTGTTCGCCCTCGCCGCGCATCCGCCGGGGCGCAGCGCCGCCGAGCTGGCCGAGGACCTGTTCGGCGACGGGAGCCGTACGGTCACGGTGCGCGCCGAGCTGTCCCGCCTGCGCCGCCATCTCGGGGGCGTGCTGGCGCACCGGCCGTACCGCTTCGCCGACGGTGTGGAGGTGGAGCTGCTGCTGCCGCCGCGGCCCGTCGAGCTGCTGCCGCAGTCGACGGCGCCGGCGGTGGTGGCGGCGCGGCGGGGGTGAGGGGACCTGCGTCCGGCGGCCGGGGCCACGGCGGGCCTCGAGCGCGGCGGGCCGCCGCCACCCGTTCGGCGGGCTGCGCTCGCCGCCGCTCCGGCGGCGCCCTAGCGTGCCGACCGGGGCCGCGCACTTCCCGGCGTGCGGCCGCGGGAGGTGAGCGATGGGCCCGGCAGGCTCGCCGAGGACACCGGAAGCGGCCCAGGGGCGGCCGGCGGCCGGGCGGCGGCCCCGGTGGGGCGCGCTGGTGCTGGCCGGTCTCGTCGGGTTCGGCATGCTGCGCCACGGCCTGTCCGGCGAGGCGGACGGACCGCCGCAGCCGGACGCCGCGCTCTCCCTGTTCGCCGGTGGTCCGCCGCCCGGCGGCCCCGCCCCGCCCGCACTGCCCCGTTCCGCGCCCTCGCTGGTGGCGATCCCGTCGATCGGGGTGTTCGCCCCGGTGCTGCCGCTGGGCCTGGACGAGGACGGCTGGATCGAGGCGCCGCCGGCGTCGGACGTCCATCTGGCGGGCTGGTACAAGGCAGCGGCGTCTCCCGGGGAACGCGGCACCGCCGTCCTCGTCGGCCATGTCGACAGTGCGAGCGGACCGGCGGTCTTCTACTCGCTGGGCGCCCTGGAGAAGGGCAGGACGATCCGGGTGACCCGCGAGGACGGGCGGATCGCGGACTTCGAGGTCTACGGCGTCCGGGTCTTCGACAAGCGCCGCTTCCCCGCCCGGAAGGTCTACGGCGACACCGGGCGGCCCGAGCTGCGCGTGCTGACCTGCGGTGGGGCGTACTCCGCGGGCTCGGGCTACACGGGCAACGTGGTGGTCTTCGCCAGGATGGTGAAGACCGGGTAGCGGCGCCGGGCGGGCGGCGGAGCGCACCACCGCGCCGTCCACACGGTGAGCCGATGTCTCACCATCCGGATGGTGCGCCGCCGCGCGACGCGACGGTGCCCCGTCCCGGCGCCCGGACCGGATCCGGCCGCCGCGGGCCGGTGTGATGTGCTGGCCGCATGAGCCTCTCGGTCACCACCTGGTACCTCGAACAGACCGCACGCGCCGACCTGTGCCCCGCACAGGAGCCGCCGGCCGAGCAAGGCGTCCGCATCGTCCGGTCCGAGCGGCCGTCGCCCGAATTCAGCCGGTTCCTCTATACGGCGGTCGGCGGGGACGTCGCCTGGACCGACCGGCTGGGGTGGCCGTACGCGCGGTGGGCGGAGTACCTGGGGCGGCCGGGCGTGGAGACCTGGGTGGCGTACGAGCGCGGGACGCCCGCCGGGTTCATCGAGCTGGAGGCGGCCCGGGACGGATCCGTGGAGATCGTCTACTTCGGGCTCGTGCCGGCCTTCCGCGGGCGCCGGATCGGCGGACACCTGCTGGCGTACGGGATCGAGCGGGCCTGGGACCTGGCCGAACGGTGGCCCGGACAGGCCCCGACGAAGCGGGTGTGGCTGCACACCTGCTCCCTGGACGGCGCGCACGCGATGGCGAACTACCAGCGGCGGGGGTTCCGGCTGTACGACACCACCGTGACCGAGGAACCCGACGCGCCGGCCCCGGGACCCTGGCCGGGCGCGGGACCGCTCATCGCGCCCCACGCCCCCGCCGGGGAGTGATCGACACCACACTGTCCCGCCATGCGAGACGTCGATGTCCATATCCTGGATAACGGTGGACTGGCCGGAGAGCGGCGTGCCACGCTTCCGTCATGTCTCGAGCTGGAATTGCCTTGGTGAGTCGGCGGCACGTCGACCTCGGCCGCATGTCCAGCGCCATTTGTCGGACGGGCTGAGGCTGTACCCACCTGGGGCGATCGGCCCCGGACAGCACCCAGCACCACCGAACACCCCGCCGTCCCCATCGTCGCGGACGCGCTGAGACCCCACGATCCGCAGACCCACCTCCGACGCGTCACCACGCGCCGCACTTCGGTGTGTCCGCGCAGGTCACCGTGGGCGCCCGGCGCCGGTCCCGATCCCTTGAGCCTGCCCAGAAGGACGTACGCCCATGGCCGCCACCCCAGATGCCCCCCAGCCTTCGGCCGGGGGTGCCCGCACCGCAGCCACGACCCGCCGCAAGGCCGGACGCCACCGCGGCGAGGGCCAGTGGGCCGTGGGCCACTTCACGCCCCTGAACGGCAACGAGCAGTTCAAGAAGGACGACGACGGTCTCAATGTGCGGACACGCATTGAGACGATCTACTCCAAGGCCGGATTCGACTCGATCGACCCCAACGACCTGCGCGGCCGGATGCGCTGGTGGGGCCTGTACACCCAGCGCAAGCCCGGGATCGACGGCGGCAAGACCGCGATCCTGGAGCCCGAGGAGCTGGACGACAAGTACTTCATGCTGCGGGTCCGCGTCGACGGCGGACGGCTGACCGTGGCGCAGCTGCGCGCCATCGGCGAGGTCTCCGAGCAGTACGCCCGCGGCACCGCGGACATCACCGACCGGCAGAACATCCAGCTGCACTGGATCCGCATCGAGGACGTCCCTGCCATCTGGGAGAAGCTGGAGGCCGTCGGGCTCTCCACGACCGAGGCGTGCGGTGACTGCCCGCGAGTGATCATCGGTTCCCCGGTCGCCGGCATCGCGGCGGACGAGATCATCGACGGCACCCCGGCCGTCGACGAGATCCACGAGCGCTACATCGGCAGCAAGGAGTTCTCCAACCTGCCGCGCAAGTTCAAGACCGCGATCTCCGGCTCGCCGGTCCAGGACGTGGTCCACGAGATCAACGACGTCGCCTTCGTCGGCGTCGTCCACCCCGAGCACGGCCCCGGCTTCGACCTCTGGGTCGGCGGCGGCCTGTCCACCAACCCCAAGCTCGCCCAGCGCCTGGGCACCTGGGTGCCGCTGGACGAGGTCGCGGACGTCTGGGCCGGTGTCGTCGGGATCTTCCGGGACTACGGCTACCGCCGGCTGCGCACCCGCGCCCGGCTGAAGTTCCTGATGGCCGACTGGGGTCCGGAGAAGTTCCGCCAGGTGCTGGAGGACGAGTACCTCCAGCGCAAGCTGGTCGACGGCCCGGCACCCGAGCAGCCGCTCTCCAAGTGGCGCGACCACATCGGTGTGCACCAGCAGCAGGACGGCCGCTTCTACGTGGGCTTCGCCCCGCGCGTCGGCCGGGTCGACGGCACCACCCTCACCAAGATCGCCGAACTCGCCGCCGGGCACGGCTCCGACCGGCTGCGCACCACCGTCGAGCAGAAGATGATCATCCTCGACGTCGAGCAGGACCAGGTCGACGCGCTGGTCGCCGAGTTGGAGGCGCTGGACTTCCAGGTCAACCCCTCGCCGTTCCGGCGCGGCACAATGGCCTGCACCGGTATCGAGTTCTGCAAGCTCGCCATCGTCGAGACCAAGGGCCGGGGCTCCCAGCTCATCGACGAACTGGAGCGCCGGATGCCGGACTTCCAGGAGCCCGTCACCATCAACCTCAACGGCTGCCCGAACGCCTGCGCCCGCATCCAGGTCGCGGACATCGGCCTCAAGGGGCAGCTGGTCCTGGACGACGACGGCAACCAGGTCGAGGGCTACCAGGTGCACCTGGGCGGCGCGTTGGGCCTGGAGCCCGGCTTCGGCCGCAAGGTGCGCGGCCTGAAGGTCACCGCCGACGAGCTCCCCGACTACGTCGAGCGGGTGCTGCGCAACTTCGAGGCACAGCGCGAGGAGGGCGAGCGGTTCGCCACCTGGGCGGCGCGCGCCGAAGAGGGTGCGTTGAAGTGAGCGCGCGTCCGAGCGCGCCCCGGCTGAGCGGGAGGCACGGTGAGTGAGCGCGCCGCGCCGTTCTTCTGCCCGTACTGCGGGGACGAGGACCTGCGTCCCTCCGAAGAGGGCCACGGTACGTGGGAATGCCGGTCCTGCAGCCGCGCGTTCCGGCTGAAGTTCCTGGGCCTGCTGGCCCAGGGAGCCACCGGCCAGTCCCCTTCCGCTTCCGACGGAGGTACGTCGTGACCACCGCTACCGACCTTCAGCAGCTCGCCGAACAGGCGGGCCGCGACCTGGAGGACGCGCCCGCCCTGGAGATCCTCAAGTGGGCCGCCGAGACCTTCGGTCCGCGCTTCTGCGTGACCTCCTCGATGGAGGACGCGGTCGTCGCGCACCTGGCCTCGCGGGCCTTCCCGGGCGTGGACGTGGTCTTCCTGGACACCGGCTACCACTTCCCCGAGACCATCGGGACCCGGGACGCGGTCGCCGAGGTGATGGACGTCAACGTCATCACCCTGACGCCGCGGCAGACGGTGGCCGAGCAGGACGCCGAGTACGGCCCGAAGCTGCACGACCGCGACCCTGACCTGTGCTGCGCGCTGCGCAAGGTCAAGCCCCTCGAAGAGGGCCTGACCGGGTACGACGCCTGGGCGACGGGCCTGCGCCGGGACGAGTCGCCGACCCGGGCGAACACCCCGGTCGTCGGCTGGGACCCCAAGCGGCAGAAGGTGAAGGTCTCGCCGATCGCCCGCTGGACGCAGGCCGACGTGGACGCCTACGTGGCCGAGCACGGCGTGCTCACCAACCCGCTGCTGATGGACGGCTACGCCTCCGTCGGCTGCGCGCCCTGCACCCGTCGGGTGCTGGCGGGCGAGGACGCCAGGGCCGGCCGCTGGGCCGGGAGCAACAAGACCGAGTGCGGGCTGCACTGATGACGACGCATCAGGAGATATCCATGACGGGCGCCACGATCTGGCTGACCGGACTGCCGAGCGCGGGCAAGACGACCATCGCGCGCGAGCTGGCCGACCGGCTGCGCGGCGAGGGCCACCGCGTCGAGGTGCTCGACGGCGACGAGATCCGCGAGTTCCTCTCCGCGGGCCTCGGTTTCACCCGCGAGGACCGGCACACCAACGTCCAGCGCATCGGCTTCGTGGCCGAGCTGCTGGCGAGCAACGGCGTCAAAGCGCTGGTGCCGGTGATCGCGCCGTACGCGGACAGCCGCGAGGCGGTGCGGGGGCGCCACCAGAACGAGGGCACCGCGTATCTGGAGGTGCATGTGGCCACGCCCGTGGAGGTGTGCTCCGAGCGGGATGTGAAGGGGCTGTACGCCAAGCAGGCGGCCGGCGAGATCTCCGGTCTGACCGGCGTGGACGACCCCTACGAGCAGCCCGAATCGCCCGATCTGCGCATCGAGTCGCACACCCAGACCGTGCAGGAGTCCGCGGCGGCGCTGCATGCGCTGCTGACCGAAAGGGGACTGGCGTGACCACCGCGACCGTTCGTACCGAGACCGGCGGCGAGCCCGGAGGCGACAACCCGTACGCGCTGTCGCACCTGGACGCCCTGGAGTCCGAGGCGGTGCACATCTTCCGCGAGGTGGCGGGCGAGTTCGAGCGGCCGGTGATCCTCTTCTCCGGCGGCAAGGACTCCATCGTCATGCTGCACCTGGCGCTCAAGGCGTTCGCGCCCGCCGCGATCCCCTTCTCGCTGCTGCACGTCGACACCGGGCACAACTTCCCCGAGGTCCTCGACTACCGCGACCGCACCGTGGAGCGGCACGGCCTGCGGCTGCACGTCGCCTCCGTACAGGACTTCATCGACCGCGGCGAGCTGCGCGAGCGCCCCGACGGCACCCGCAACCCGCTGCAGACCGTCCCGCTGCTGGACGCCATCGACAGCAACCGCTTCGACGCGGTCTTCGGCGGCGGCCGCCGGGACGAGGAGAAGGCACGCGCCAAGGAGCGGGTCTTCTCGCTGCGCGACGAGTTCGGCGGCTGGGACCCGCGCCGGCAGCGCCCCGAGCTGTGGCAGCTCTACAACGGCCGCCACTCGCCCGGCGAGCACGTCCGGGTCTTCCCGCTGTCCAACTGGACCGAGCTGGACGTGTGGCAGTACATCGCCCGCGAGAAGATCGAACTGCCCGCCATCTACTACGCCCACCAGCGCGAGGTGTTCGCCCGCAGCGGCATGTGGCTGGCGCCCGGCGAGTGGGGCGGCCCCAAGGACGGCGAGAGCCTGGAGGTCCGGCAGGTGCGCTACCGCACCGTCGGCGACATGTCCTGCACCGGTGCCGTCGACTCCGACGCCGACACCATCGAGGCCGTGATCGCGGAGATCGCCGCGTCCCGGCTCACCGAGCGGGGCGCGACGAGGGCGGACGACAAGATGTCCGAGGCCGCCATGGAGGACCGTAAGCGCGAGGGGTACTTCTAACCATGAGCACGATCAACACCGTGGACGCGGGTGCCACCTCACTGCTGCGCTTCGCCACCGCCGGCTCCGTCGACGACGGCAAGTCCACCCTGGTCGGACGGCTGCTGCACGACTCCAAGTCGGTGCTCGCCGACCAGCTGGAGGCCGTCGAGCGGGCCTCTCTGGGCCGCGGGCAGGAGGCGCCCGACCTGGCGCTGCTGACCGACGGGCTGCGCGCCGAGCGCGAGCAGGGCATCACCATCGACGTCGCCTACCGCTACTTCGCCACCCCGCGGCGCCGCTTCATCCTCGCCGACACCCCCGGGCATGTGCAGTACACCCGCAACATGGTCACCGGCGCCTCCACCGCCGAGCTCGCCGTGGTGCTGGTCGACGCCCGCAACGGCGTGGTCGAGCAGACCCGCCGGCACGCCGCGGTCGCCGCCCTGCTGCGCGTCCCCCATGTCGTCCTCGCGGTCAACAAGATGGACCTGGTCGACTACGCCGAGCCGGTCTTCGCCGCCATCGCCGAGGAGTTCACGACCTACGCGGCCTCGCTGGGCGTCCCGGAGATCACCGCGATCCCGATCTCGGCGCTGGCCGGCGACAACGTCGTGTCGCCGTCGGCCAACATGGACTGGTACGGCGGCCCGACCGTGCTGGAGCACCTGGAGACCGTGCCGGTCGTCGCCGACCCGTCGGACGACCCCGGCCGCTTCCCGGTCCAGTACGTGATCCGCCCGCAGACCGCCGAGCACCCCGACTACCGCGGCTACGCGGGCCAGATCGCCTCCGGCGTGCTGCGCGTCGGCGACGCCGTCACCGTGCTGCCCTCGGGCCGTACGACCACCATCGAGGCGATCGACGCGCTCGGCCAGGCCGTGGACGTCGCCTGGGCACCGCAGTCGGTGACCGTGCGCCTGAGCGACGACATCGACATCTCGCGCGGCGACCTGATCGCGCCGACCGCCGCGGCCCCGGCCGTCTCCCAGGACATCGAGGCGACGGTCTGCCATGTGGCGGACCGTCCGCTGACCGTCGGCCAGCGGGTGCTGCTCAAGCACACCACCCGTACCGTCAAGGCGATCGTCAAGAACATCCCGTCCCGGCTGACGCTGGACGATCTCTCCCAGCACCCGGCGCCCGGTGAGCTGGCCGCCAACGACATCGGGCGGGTGGTGGTCCGTACGGCCGAGCCGCTGGCCCTGGACGCCTACGCCGACTCCCGCCGCACCGGCTCGTTCCTGCTGATCGACCCGGCGGACGGCACGACGCTGACCGCGGGGATGGCGGGCACCGCCTTCGCCGAGGCGGCCGCGGACGCCGCACCGGCGACGGCGGCGGACGACGAGGGATGGGACTTCTGACCATGCCCGAGACGACCCAGGACATCTTCTCGACCTTCGCGAAGGAGGGCGGCCGCATCGGCAGCGGCGCCCTAGGGAGCGGTCAGGGCGGAGTCGGCCGATGTGTGTGCTGACGATGCACGACTCCGTACCCCCCACGCCTCCCTTCCGAAGATCCATAGCTCCGCCGGGCGCGCCTTAGTACGGGCGCGGACTGCCCCGGCCCTCCGAGAGGAACTCCTCCCGTGTCTGCCGTTCGACACCGCCTGCTGGCGGCCGCCGCCACCGTCCCGCTCCTGATCGGCGCGCTGGGCGCCTGCGGCTACGGCTCCGAGGCCAAGAAGGAAACGTCCGCCGGCGTCGCCCCCAAGGGCGCCAAGACCGACGGGCTCGATCAGGTCAAGATCGGGTACTTCGGCAACACCACGCACGCCACCCCCCTGATCGGCCTCCAGAAGGGCCTGTTCCAGAAGGAACTGGGCGGCACGGCGGTCAAGCCCGCCACCTTCAACGCGGGCCCCGCGGAGATCGAGGCGCTCAACTCGGGCGCCATCGACATCGGCTGGATCGGCCCCTCCCCCGCGATCAACGGCTTCACCAAGTCGCAGGGCAAGAGCCTGAAGATCATCTCGGGCTCGGCCTCCGGTGGTGTCTCGCTCGTCGTCGACCCCAAGAAGGTCAAGGGTCTGGACGACCTCAAGGGCAAGAAGATCGCCACCCCCCAGCTCGGCAACACCCAGGACGTGGCGCTGCTGAACTTCCTGGCCGGCAAGGGCTACAAGGTCGATGCCACCACCGGCAAGGGTGACGTCACCGTCCAGCGCACCGACAACAAGGTGACGCCGACCGCCTTCGAGCAGGGCTCCATCGACGGTGCCTGGGTGCCCGAGCCCACCGCGTCCAAGCTGGTCGCCGCGGGCGGCAAGACGATCCTGGACGAGAAGAAGCTGTGGAAGGACGGCAAGTTCGTCATCACGAACGTGATCGTCTCGCAGAAGTTCCTCAAGGAGCACCCGAAGGCCGTCGAGGCCGTGCTGCGCGCCTCGGTGAAGACCAACGCCTGGATCCGGTCGCACCCGGCGGAGGCGAAGAAGGCGCTCAACGACAAGCTGGCGGAGGTCGCCGGCAAGCCGCTGCCGAACGGCGTCCTCGACCCGGCGTTCAAGAACGTCGACATCACCGACGACCCGCTGGCCGCCACCCTTGAGCAGGAGGCCGACCACGCCGTCAAGGCGGGTCTGCTGCAGAAGCCCGACCTCAAGGGCATCTACGACCTCACGCTGCTGAACAAGGTGCTCAAGTCCGAGGGCAAGCAGCCGGTCGACGACGCCGGCCTCGGCAGCAAGTAGCCCTCACCGCACCGCACTCCCCCAGGAGGTGACACCGATGACGACCACCACGCTCACCAAGCAGCAGCCCGCCACGGCGGACACGGGCACCACCGTGCCGTACGCGGCTCGCATCGACCATGTCTCGAAGTCGTTCGGCCGCACCGGCGCACAGCAGCATGTGCTGGACGACATCAGCATCGATGTGGCACCCGGCGAGTTCGTCTGCCTCCTGGGGGCCTCGGGCTGCGGCAAGTCCACCCTGCTCAACCTCGTCGCCGGCCTCGACGCGCCGTCCGCCGGCGCCATCGAGACGCCCGGCGGCCGGCCGGCCCTGATGTTCCAGGAGCACGCGCTGTTCCCGTGGCTGACCGCGGGCCGCAACATCGAGCTGGCGCTGCGGCTGCGCGGGGTGCCGCGCGCCGAGCGCCGTGACGAGGCCGAGCGGCTGCTCGAACTCGTCCGTCTCAAGGGCGCGTACGGCAAGCGGGTGCACGAACTGTCGGGCGGTATGCGCCAGCGCGTCGCGATGGCCCGTGCGCTCGCCCAGGACAGCCAGCTGCTGCTGATGGACGAGCCGTTCGCCGCGCTGGACGCGATCACCCGCGATGTCCTGCACGACGAGCTGACCCGCATCTGGCAGGAGCAGAACGCCAGCGGCTCCGCCGGCAACCTCTCGGTGCTGTTCGTCACCCACAACGTCCGCGAGGCCGTACGGCTGGCCGAGCGGGTGGTGCTGCTGTCCTCGCGGCCGGGCCGGATCGCGCGCGAGTGGCGGGTGCACATCCCGCAGCCGCGCCGCATCGAGGACGCCGCGGTCGCCGACCTTTCCATCGAGATCACCGAACAGCTCCGTGGGGAGATCCGCCGCCATGGCCAGCACTGAGACCTCGGCCGAGTCCGCCGCCGCATCGACCGGCGACGCCCCGGCCACCGACACCACCGTCGTCCAGAAGCGCGACGCCTCCGGCGACATCGCCGGTCTGGAGGCCGGCCTCGACGCGCTGGAGTCCACGGTCGTCGCCCGGCAGCCGTGGCTGCGCACCACCGCCTCGAAGGCGCTGCCTCCGCTCGTCGCCATCGCGATCGTGCTGGGGCTGTGGCAGCTGGCCTACCACTTCGAGCTCAAGGCGCACTACCTGCTGCCAAGTCCCGTGGACGTCGCCCGCTCGCTGCAGCAGAAGTGGCTCGAGGGCACCCTGCTGAACTTCGTGTGGACCAGCGTCTCCCGCGGCGCCCTGGGCTTCCTGGCCTCGGTCGCCCTGGGTACGGTCCTCGGCCTGATCGTCGCCAAGGTCAAGGCCGTACGGGCCGCGATCGGCCCGATCCTGAGCGGTCTGCAGTCGCTGCCCTCGGTGGCCTGGGTCCCGGCGGCGATCATCTGGTTCGGGCTGAGCGACGCCACCATCTACGCGGTGGTGCTGCTGGGCGCCGTCCCGTCCATCGCCAACGGCCTGGTGGCGGGCGTCGATCAGATCTCCCCGCTGTATCTGCGGGCGGGCCGCACCATCGGTGCGACGGGCCTGGCCGGGGTGCGTCATGTGCTGCTGCCGGCCGCGCTGCCCGGCTACATCGCCGGACTCAAGCAGGGCTGGGCGTTCTCCTGGCGCTCGCTGATGGCCGCCGAACTGATCGTCAACGCGCCCGATCTGGGCACCGGTCTGGGGCAGTTGCTGGAGCAGGGACGCGAACTGCAGGACATGTCCTGGGTGCTGGGCGCGATCCTGCTGATCCTGATCGTCGGCATCGGCATCGAGCTGCTGATCTTCGCGCCGATCGAGCGGCGGGTGCTGCGCAGCCGCGGCCTGCTGGTGAAGAGCTAAGAGCCATGGACATCCGCCCCGCCTCCCCCACGCTCGTCGTCGTCGCCCACGGCAGCCGCGACCCGCGGCACGCGGCGACCGTCTCCGCGCTCTGCGCGCGGGTACGGACGCTGCGGCCGGGGCTGCGCGTCGAGGTCGGCCATCTCGACTTCAACGCGCCCCGGGTGCCGCGGGTGCTGGAGCGCCTGGCCGCCGACGGGGTACGGGATGTGGTGGCGCTGCCGCTCCTGCTCACCCGCGCGTTCCACGCCAAGGCCGACATCCCGTCGGTGCTGCGTGAGGCCGCCGCGCGGCTGCCCCTGCTGACCGTCCGCCAGGCCGAGGTGCTCGGCCCGTCCCCCCTCCTGACCGGTGCGCTGGAGCGCCGGCTGGCCGAAGCCGGGCTGCGGCCCGGCGACCGCCGCTCGACCGGGGTCGTACTGGCCTCGGCGGGCTCTTCGGACCCGGAGGCGATCGCAGTGATCGCTGAAATCGCGCGGGAGTGGCGGCGCACCGCTGGTTGGTGTGCCGTGCGACCTGCGTTCGCCTCCGCATCTCTTCCCCGCACGGCCGACGCCGTACGGGCACTGCGCGCCGAGGGCGTGCACCGGGTGGCCGTCGCCCCGTACGTCATCGCCCCCGGCTTCCTCCCGGACCGGATCGCCGCCGGTGCCCGGGAGGCCCGCGCCGACGTCCTCGCCCCCGTCCTCGGCGCCGCTCCCGAACTGGCCCGGCTGGTGCTGCGCCGCTACGACCAGTCGGTCCTGGCCGGCGTCCGCGGTGAGCTGCCGGCACTGATCGCCTGAGCGCGCCGCGCCCGGGGCGCCGGGACTTCGGCCTCCGGCCCCGGCCCCGGTACGGGGGTCGGACCGGTACCGGTGGGGGTCACTGCGCCCATTCCGGTCGCCACGTCCCGGCGTCGTGCGGGCCGGGACGCCTGGCGCCGAGGTAGTCGCGGAGCGTGCGGAGCGCGGGGTGCGGGTTGTCGCCGCGCCAGATCAGCGAGTGGGGGTAGACCGGTGTCGGGTCGTGCAGGGCGATGCGCCGCAGGTCGCAGTCGGCGGGCCAGACCAGGCGGGTCTGCTCGCCGACGAAGGTCGCCAGCACCGCCGAGCCGGCGATCGTGTCGAGCAGCGGCTCGGTGCCGAAGTCGGGGCCGGTCACCTCGATGGTGAGGCCGAACGCGGCGGCGAGGTCGTCGTAGTAGACGGCCCACTCGGTCCCGGTGACGAGGCCGGGCATCCAGATCCGGTGGCCGGCGAGCTGGGCGGGGGCGACCGAACGGGCGGCGGCGAACTGGTGGGCCGGCCCGGTGAGGAGTTGCAGGGGCTCATGAAGGACCCGGGCGGCCTCGATGCCGTCGGGGAGCTGCCGCGTGGGCTGGGTGATGGCGCGGAAGGACGCGTCGATCGTGCCGGACCGGACGGCGGCGAGGGCCGCGTCGGCGTCGAAGAGGGTCACGACGTCGAGTGCGGTGCCGGGATGCGTGCGGTGGAAGTCGCGCAGCAGCGCCGCGGGGGCCAGCTGCCGCCCGATCACGTCGACGCGCAGCGCGCGACTGCCGGGGCGCACCGAGGCGGCGGCCCGCTCCTCGGCCCGCAGGAGGTCGCGGGCGTGCGGCAGGAACGCCTGTCCGTCGATGGTGAGCCGGGCTCCGCGCGCCGTACGCGTGAACAGCCGCACCCCGAGGTCCCCCTCCAGCGCGGCGACCCGCTTGGAGACGGCCTGCTGGGTGATCGACAGGTGGGCGGCGGCCTCCTGGAACTGCCCCGCGTCCGCGACGGCGACGAAGGTGCGCACGGCATCGAGATTCACGCCGACCACCATAGGGCCGGCTCCACCTCTGCGTACAACGCATGGTTGTACTCCACCACGTACAGCGGTTGTTTGATCGGCGGGCCTGCCCCTGGCTTGGATACGTCTCGGCAACGCGAGGTTGTCCGGGTTGGGTGAGGGCGACGGCCAGGGGGCTGGGCATGGGGGCAAAGAGGTCGCTGGGGCGGAGTTTCGGGTGGCTGTGGGCGGCGTACGCGGTCAGTGCGTTCGGCACCCGGCTCGCGTTCGACGCGTTCCCCATGATCGCGATCCTGGTGCTGCACGCCGGGCCGGCACAGGTGTCGGCGCTGGCCGCCGCGGGGCTGGCGGTGGGGGCGGTGGTGGCGGTGCCGCTCGGGCCGTGGGTGGAGTTCCGCCGCAAGCGGCCGGTGATGGTGGGAATGGACCTGGCCCGGTTCGCGGCGCTGCTGAGCATCCCGGCCGCGCACGCGCTCGGCCGCCTCGGCTTCGCCCAGCTCGTGGTCGTGTCGGTCGTCGTGGCCGCGGCCGACATCGCCTTCAGGGCGGCCAGTGGGGCGTACCTGAAGTCGCTCGTACCGCAGGAGGATCTCCTCGTCGCGAACGGGCGGTTCGAGGGCACGACGTGGACCACGACCCTGCTCGGTCCGCCGCTCGGCACGACCGCGATCGGACTGCTCGGCCCCATGGCGACCGTGGTGGCCGATGCCGTGAGCTATCTGCTCTCGGCGGCCGGGATCCGCGCGATCGGCGGCAGCGAGCCACGCCCCGCGCGCACCGCCGCGCCGCGCCGCCGGGCCGGCGGCCTGCTCGAAGGATGGCGATACGTGCTCGCCCACCCGACACTGCGTCCGCTGCTGTTCAACACGGCCCTGGTCAACGCGCTGATCATGGCGACCATGCCGCTGCTCGCCGTCCTCATGCTCGGCCGCCTCGGCTTCGCCCCCTGGCAGTACGGCCTCGCCTTCGCGGTGCCCTGCGTCGGCGGCCTGATCGGCGCCCGGCTGGCCCGCCGGCTCGTCGCGCGGTTCGGGCAGCGCACGGTGATGCTGACCTCTGGGACGCTGCGCGCCTGCTGGTCGCTCGGCTTGGCCTTCGTCGGCCCCGGGGCCGCCGGGATGGCGCTCGTCATGGCCGTCGAACTCGGGCTGATCACCTGCTCGAGCGTGTTCAACACGGTGTACGCCACCTATCGGCTGGAGCGCACCGCGACGGACCAGGTCGCCCGCACCCTGTCCGCGTGGTCGGTCACCGGCAAGGCCGCCACCGCGGCCCTGACCGGGCTGTGGGGCCTGCTGGCCGGCCTCACCGGCCCCCGCACCGCGATCGCCCTCGCCGGTCTCCTCCTCCTGGTCACGCCGTTCCTCCTCCCCCGCCGCGACACCGCACCACGGCACGAAGGGGAACCGGCACCGGTCCCGACCTGACCTCGGCCCGCGGACCCGACAGCACGTGCGGCAGCAGATACCGGTTGCCGCACGCGCTCTTGCGTATGAGGAGCCGGCCACCGCGCTCCACCACGAACCCTTGTGTTCCTTTCTGTTCTACACAACACTCTCAATGCACAGAAACGCGCACCGCTGAACATGTTCGCACCTTGGACGACGACCGATCGAGTCGAGGAGAGCAGAGATGACGCAGTTCAGCCGACGTGGATTCGTGAGCGCGGCCATGGTGGGCGCCGCGTCGGTGGGTGTCGCCCTGGGCAGCGGCCGTACCACCCTCGCCCAGGCCGAGAGCCCGCGGGGACTGACCGTCCGCGGCACCGAATTCCTGTTGGACGGGGAGCCGTTCCGGATCCTCTCGGGCGCCTTCCACTACTTCAGAACGCATCCCAAGGACTGGCGGGACCGGTTGCTGCGGATGCGCGCCATGGGCCTGAACACGGTGGAGACCTACGTCGCCTGGAACTTCCACCAACCGTACGAGAGGAAGCCCGACTTCACCGGATGGCGCGACGTCGCCGCCTTCGTCCGGACCGCGGACGAGGCCGGGCTGAAGGTGATCGTGCGACCGGGGCCGTACATCTGCGCGGAGTGGGACTTCGGCGGTCTGCCCGCCTGGCTACTGAAGGACAAGGACGCGCCGCTGCGCCGCTCCGACCCCGCCTACGAACGAGCCGTCGACACCTGGTTCGCCGAACTGCTCCCCCGCTTCGTCGATCTGCAGGCCACCCGCGGCGGGCCCGTCATCGCCCTGCAGGTCGAGAACGAGTACGGCAGCTACGACGACGACCACGCACACCTGGAGCATCTGCGGGACACCATGCGGGCGCAGGGCATCGACAGCCTGCTGTTCTGCTCCAACGGAGCCACCCAGGAGGCGCTCGAGGCCGGCAGCCTTCCCGACCTGCTGTCCACCGTCAACTTCGCCGGGGACCCCACCGGGCCCTTCGCGGAGCTGCGCAGGTTCCAGCCGGGCAAGCCCCTGTTCTGCACGGAGTTCTGGGACGGCTGGTTCGACCACTGGGGAGAGCGGCACCACACCACCGACCCGGCGCGGACCGCCGGCGACGTACGAAAGATCCTCGAAGCAGGAGGGTCGATCAACTTCTATATGGCGGTGGGCGGAACGAACTTCGGCTGGTCCGCCGGGGCCAATCTGCACGGCAGCGCCTACCAGCCCACCGTCACCAGCTACGACTACGACTCCCCGATCAGCGAATCCGGCGAACTCACCGAGAAGTTCCACAAGGTGCGCGAGGTGCTCGCCGAATACACCACGCTGCCGCACACGCCCCTGCCGGCCACACCGCGCCGGATGCCGGCCCAGAAGGTCACCGTCCGCGAGTCCGTACCGCTGATGCAGGCCCTCGACGTACTGAGCGGCGCCCCCGTACGCCGTGCCGCCCCCGTCCACATGGAGGCCCTCGGGCAAGCGCACGGACTGATCCACTACCGCACCCGGGTGCGCGGGCCGCAGGGCACCAGGCGCCTGCGGATCACGGGACTCGGCGACCGTGCGCTGGTGTACGGCGACGGCCGGCGCATCGGCACCTTCGACCGCAACCAGCCGGCCCACACCGTCGACTTCACCGCTTCCGGTGCCGCCAGCACCCTCGATCTGCTGGTCGACCCCACCGGGCGGGTCAACTTCGGCCAGGGCCTGAACGACCCCAAGGGCATCAGCGGACAGGTCCTCCTCGACGACGAAGAACTGCGCGACTGGGAGATCCGCCGACTGCCCCTGGACGATCTCTCACCGCTGAAGTTCGGCAGCGGAAGCACCCCGACCGGCCCCGCGTTCCACCGGGCCCGGGTCCATGTCGAGACCCCCGCCGACGGCTTCCTCGCCTTTCCCGGCTGGGACAAGGGCATGGTCTGGCTCAACGGATTCGCACTCGGCCGGTACTGGTCCCTGGGACCGCAGGTCACCCTCTACGCACCAAGCCATCTGTGGCGGCGAGGCCGGAACGAACTCGTCGTGCTGGAGATGGAGCGGACGGGCGACGGGATCGAAGTACGGTCGACGCCCGATATCGGCTGAGGAAGCACACGAGCCCGTCAGCGACGAGAGGCGGGGCGCTGGGGCGCGGCGATGCGTACCCGCCTCTCGTCGGGTGCGTTCTCGATGTCGTCGAGCTGCGCGATGATCGTGCTGCGCAGCTCGTCGTAGTCCTCGAAGTGGAAGTCGTGGAACAACGTGTGGCCCGTCCACATCAGGTTGGCGCACACCTGCGCCGGCACCCGGCCCGTATGGGCGCCCATGCCGACCAGCACCACCGACTCGATGCTTCCCGGCGCCTGCCTGTTCTGCCGGTGGATCGCCTGGAACGCGGCGGCGCATGCGAGGGCCACATTCAGGGTCTCGCTCACGTCTTGGTGAGAGGCTTCCATCGTCGGCGTCGAGATCAGGAACTTCGGGTTGACCGCCCCGGACCGCACACACACCGCGCTGCCCACCGGGAGCCTTCCGCCGAACTGGTCGCGGATCGCCCGCTGCACCCGCAGTTGGATGCCCGCCCCGATGTGCCGCTTGATGACCGCGTCGACCCCGCCGTCCATCCGGCCCCGGGAGTTGGTCGGACTGACCCACGCATCGACCTCCTCATCGAGGATCGAGCCCTCGCGGATCTCGATCCCGGGGGTGTCGGCGAACGCCGCCCGCCAGGCCTCCACCACCTGCGTGTTGATGTCGGTCAGCACGACCCTGAGCGGCGACTGAACGCGGTTGACGGTCATCATGCACTCCCCCTGAGAGACGGTCCTTCCACCGCTCACGACGCTACCCTGCGCCACTGACAACGCCGCTGCCGGCGAAGGTTCGTGACCTCTCGTCACGATTGCCAGCGCACGGACCCGGTGTTAGCCTGCCGCCAGACTTCTGCCGGTCAGGCCTTGGATTCCCACACCTTCGACGAGAGTCGACGCCTGCCCACATGCATGGCTTTTGAGGTTTTCCAGCATCACATCCAGCGCGCTGCGCCGAAATCGACTACCTCATCGCACCACGCCTCCATTCCACCGCGCCCCATCATGCCCTGAAACACGTTTCGACAATGCGGAGTTCCTCCACAATGAGCGATGCCCACACGCCTGCCACGCCCGACCCGAATGACCCGCTGGCCCTCGCCGAACTGTTCAAGGACGGCGGTGAGCCGTGGCTTCCCCTGCTGAAGCCGGTCATCGAGGCACAGCCGGACGCGGCCGCGTTCATGGGCTCGGACCGCGGACCGGAAGTCGTCCCCGTCCGTGAATTGACCTTCCAGGCGCTCAAGCCCAATCCGCCGCACAAATGGAAGGTCGTCGTCTTCGGCCAGAATCCGTACCCGCGGCCGGAAAGCGCCACGGGTATCGCCATGTTCGACAACACCTTCCACGACTGGAAAGACAGCCAGTTCGGCAGGGTCGTCAGTATCCGCTGCATCATCAAGGCCGCGGCGATGTGGAAGTACGGCATACCCAAAAAGACCCCGATCGCCGATGTTCGCGCGCTGTTGAAGGAGCAGGACGCCGTCCAACCACCGGAGTGGTTCCAGGCGATGCTCACGCAGGGTGTCCTGCTGTTGAACGCGGCACTCACCGCCAGCAGTGACGGGGCGACGGGGCCCGACCGGCACACCGCGTTCTGGCGTCCGGTCGCCGAGCGGATCGTCGAAGAGATCCTCAGGGCCAAACAGCGCGCCGACGAGGAGGACCGCGGTGTCGTCTTCGCATGGTGGGGAGCCCACGCGCGCAATCTCAAGAAGGTCGTCCTCCGGCTCCAGGAGAAGTACCCCGAGGTCGAGGTCCGGCATATCGACCACCCCAATCCCGCGGCGCAGGGCGACATCTTCTGTGAAGGCGACCATTTCGGAACGGTGAACGCGGCCCTCGCGTCGCTGGGCGCCGATGAGATCGACTGGCTGCCCAGCACAGGGTGGAACGAGCTCGCGGCGGAGGCCGACGGGACCAACGGCGACCTCGCCGCACGCATGGGCGCCTTCATCGCCTCCACCATGGAGCTTCATCAGCTCTACCTCGACCGCCTCGCCGGCGTCAAAGACGAGGGGCTCGTCCTCCCCGCGATCACCGGTGTGTTCGACACCCCGCTCATGGACTTCCGCGACGCCGTCGGCCCGGTGGCCAAGCTGCTGTCCGGGCTCGATCGACACGTCGAGCTGTCCCATGAATTCGGCAAGAGGCGGGCGGACGAGCTGGCCGACAGCCTGTCCGCCGACGCGATCGCCGCCCTTTACCTCTATACCTGCGAGTCCGCGTTCTACCGGGAGATCAACGCCATCCTCCGCTCTCCGGACCGGACCAGGATCATTCCCTACCTCCCCTATCTGCGGCTGCTGTTCTCGGCGATGTCACGGCTGCCCGCCCGTACGGAGTCGTTGTGGCGCGGGGTGTCGCTGGACCTGCGTGCGCAGTACCCACTCGGACGGACCGTGACCTGGTGGGGCGTGTCCTCCTGCACGTCCAAGCTCAGCGTGGCCCGGGCCTTTCTCGGCAACCGCGGCAAGCGGACGCTCTTCGAGGTCCTCCCCGTCCGGGCCGTGGGAATCCACAGATTCTCCGCGTTCACCGACGAGGAGGAGTTCATCCTCTCGCCCGGCACGCAGCTCAAGGTGACGAACGTGCATGCCGAGCGCGGCGGCTTGTGCACCGTGAAGCTGACGGAATTGGCCGAGCAGACCCTCGTGTCCTGAGCAGGCAGGCGCCGCCCCGGCGGCTTGCCTGATGACCTTTCGTACTCACCCCGCTCCCGCCATCGCCGTCCGTCCGGCCGGAGTGTCGGCCCGCCCCTTCTCGTACACCGTCAGACCCCGCGCCAGATGGAGCGGCACCAGGAGAAGTTCCACGACGAGGGCCTTCCAGGCATAGACGAGGTTGACGGCCTTGGTGGCGTAGACGCAGGGGAGGTTCAACAGGACGCCGGTCAACGGGAGTTTGCGGCGGTGGGCGGCGTAGATCAGGGGCGGGGTGGTGAGGAGGAGTTCGGCTCCGGCCCACCAGGTGACGGTCAGCGGGAGCGGCTGACCGGTGGTGGCGGCGGCCAGGAAGGGCGTTGCCCACCACAGGGGGGCGGTGACGATCTCGAAGAGGGCGAGGAGCACCCAGAGCGCCAGGAGGGGCTTTCTCAGGATCAGGCGGCCCAGGTGGAGACGGACGTTCTGGCAGAAGCCGGCCATCCAGCGCCATACCTGTTTGCGGAGGTAGGTGAGGTCTTCCGGGTCGGCGGCGAGGGCGACCGCGTCGGGGACGTAGACCGCGCGTCTGCCGGCGAGTTGCTGGGACCAGGTGTAGTCCATGTCCTCGACGATGGTGCGCTCGGGGAAGCCGCCGAAGGACATGAGGTCGTCGCGGCGGAAGACGGAGCAGCAGCCGGAGCAGACCATGGGGCTGTTGGCGCGGGCCTGGATGGGGCGGTGCCAGTGGAAGCCGAAGAGGTATTCGGTGGAGCGTCCGCGCTCCCAGATCGTGCGGGTGTGACGGGTGCGGACCATGCCCGCGGCGACGGAGACGGTCGGGTCGTCGAAGACGGGGACGACGGTCTCGATGTAGTCCGGGGCGAGGACGGTGTCCGCGTCGACGGCCAGGACCAGGTCGGTGGTGCAGTGCGGAAGGGCGTAGTTCTGGGCTTTGGCCTTGCTGCCGAGGTTGCGCGGCGGGCGGAGCACCGTCACGCCGTGTGATGAGGCGACCTCGCCCGTGCGGTCCGTGGAGGCGTCGTCCACGACCAGGATCCGGTCAGGCCGGAGCGTTTGGCACGCGAGCGACTCCAGCGTGGCCGGTAACCCCTCCTCCTCGTTGTGAGCAGGGACGATGACGGTGATGGTGTGCATGACGAGCTCCCCCCGTGGTACGGATCGCGCCGGTTGCGGCGGCGGTCAGGCCGATCAGGCCGTAGATGATGGTGCTGATGCCGATGAACGGCAGTCCTCCGTGCATGTCACCGACGGTAGCGAAGTCGAGCGGGGAGCGGTTCCGGAGGTCGCCTCCTGTGGATAACTCTCGGGGGCCGCGGGCGAGTTGCCCGTGTGACGCGAGGGCAGTGCGCGGGCGGCCAGGGCGCCGAGTGCGGCGACGACCGCCAGAGCCACCAGCGTGCGGCTCGTCGCGGCGGTGAGGCCGGTCAGCATGGTCGCGGTGGCGACGCCGAGCGTGGGGCCGATGTTCATCGCGGTCTGCTGGAGCCCGCCGGCCACCCCGGCGTCGCCCGCGGACGCATGCCGCACGATGACGGCGGTCGCGGTGACCATCACGGCGCCGAAGCCGGCCCCGAGCAGGAAGCAGCCCGCGCCGATCATCAACGCCGTTGAGCCCCGGTCGAGTTGGGCGAGGAGGAGGATGCCGGCGGTCACCAGGGCCATCGCCACGGCGGAGGTGCGGCGAGGGCCGTACCGGCGCTGCAGCACGGCCGCGGCCGGTGCGCTCAGCACCATCATCACGGCCAGCGGAAGCACCCGCAGGCCGCACTGGAGCGGGTCCAGACCGAGGACGTCCTGCAGGAAGTAGGTGGCGACGAAGAGGGTGCCGAACAGGGCGGCCGAAGCGGACAGGAGGATGCCGAGCGCGGCGGCAACGGTCCTTGAAACCAGCACACTTGGCGGCACCAGCGGGTTCGCCGTGCGCCGCTCGTGCCGGACGAAGGCGGCACCGGCGACCGCCGCCGCGACCGGCGCCAGCACGACGGTCGTCGTCCACCCCGTCTCCGGCAGGGCGACGAGGGTGTGGACCAGGCACACCAGGGTGATCGCGAGCAGGCCGGCGCCGGGCAGGTCGAGCCGGGTGGCGGCGGCACGCCGCGGCGCCTGCGGGGCCCCCGCGGGCAGGCGTACGACGAGAGCCAGTACTCCGGCCAGCGCCGCAGGTGCCACGTTGAGGAAGAAGACTGCCCGCCAGCCCAGGTGGGCGACGAGTGCGCCGCCGACCACCGGGCCGGCGGCGGCCGACAGTCCGATGGCGCTGGTGCGCAGCGCGAGGGGCATGCCGAGCCGGTCGGGCGGGTACGCGGCGCGCAGCATCCCCAGCGTGGCCGGTTGCAGCAGCGCGCCGAAGACCCCCTGGGCGACGCGCAGACCGATCACCCAGCCGACACCGGGTGCCAGGCCGATACCCGCCGAAGCGGCGCCGAAGCCGAGGATCCCGGTGGCGAAGACCTTTTGGTGACCGTACCGGTCGCCGAGGCGGCCCGCGAAGACCAGCAGGCCGGCCACGGCGATGAGGTAGCCGGTGCTGGTCCACTGGACCTGTGCGAACGAGGCGTGCAGGTCCCGCTGCAGGGTGGGTTGGGCGACCGTCAGCACGGTGCCGTCCAGGGCGACGATCGCGGCTCCGGTGATGCTGCCGGCGAGGGTGAGGCGCCGATGGCGGATCGAGGTCATCGCTCCTCCAGCCCGAGGTGTGCGTCCAGTACTGCACGCAGCAGCGGTTCGACGTCGTCGGCCTGTGTCGCGAGCTGGAGGCTGCCCCATCCCCACAGCTGGGCGATGCCGTGCAGATTCGCCCACAGCGCGCCCGCGACCACCGGTGGCGCCTGGCCGGTGGACGGCCGCACGCGGGCGACGAGGTCCACGAGGAGGCGGAACAGCGGCAGGCTGGTCTCCCGCAGGCCGTGCTGGTTGCTCTCCAGCAGGTCGTGACGGAACATCAGCTCGTACATGCCGCGGCGGGTCCGTGCGAAGTCGAGGTAGCACCTGCTCAACGCCGTGAGCTGGGACCGCGGGTCCGTCCGCCCGGTGCCGAGGGTCTCGGTGGCCGCGGCGGCCAGCTCGGTGAAGCCCTGTCGCGCGATCGCGGAGAGCAGGGCCAGGTGGGTCGGGAAGTACCGGCGCGGGGCCCCGTGGGAGACCCCGGCCCGGCGGGCGATCTCCCGTAGCGACAGGGCTTGTGCGCCCTGGCTGTTCACCAGGTCGACACCGGCCTCGACCAACCGGGCACGCAGGCCCGGGTCCTGTGCGGGTTCACTCATGGACACTGTCTACCAGAGTGCGTAGACAGTGTCTACGCGACTGGGACGACTCGGGACGGCCGAGCCCCGCACCCCGTCAGGCGAACGAGCCCCGCACCCCGTCAACGGTGAAGCGGTGACGGCGTGCGGGGCTCGCGGCATACAACGACGCCGGCCGCCGCGCCCCGTGGGGGCGAGCGCGACGGCCGGCGCATGGAGCTGAGGCGACTACTCGACGACCTTCAGCAGCTTGTTGGGCGTGCCCTCGCTCGGGTTGGAGATCTTGTCGGGCGTGGCACCTTCGGTCAGGGCCTTCTCCACGTCCGCGGGCTTGGCGTCCTGGTGACCGGCCAGGTAGACCGCGGCGGCACCGACGACGTGCGGGGTCGCCATGGACGTACCGGAGATGGTGTTGGTGGCGTCGTCGCCGGTGTTCCAGTCCGAGGTGATGTCGGAGCCGGGGGCGTAGAGGTCCACCACGCTGCCGAAGTTGGAGAAGTCGGACTGCTCGTCCTTGTCGGTGCTGGAGGCCACCGTGATGGCCTCCTTCACGCGCGCCGGGGAGCCCTGGCCCGCGTCGGCGGACTCGTTGCCCGCCGCGACGGCGAAGGTGACACCGGAGTCGATGGCCTTCTTCACGGCCGCGTCGAGGGCCTCGTCCGCGCCGCCACCGAGGGACATGTTGGCGACCGAGGGGCCCTTGTGGTTCTTGGTGACCCAGTCGATGCCCGCGACGACCTGCTCGGTGGTGCCGGAGCCCTGGTCGTCGAGCACGCGGACGGCGACGATCTTCGCCTTCTTGGCGACACCGTGCGCCTCGCCGGCGATGGTGCCCGCGACGTGCGTGCCGTGGCCGTTGCCGTCGTCGGCGTTGTCGTCGTTGTCGATCGCGTCGAAGCCGGAGCTGGCGCGGCCGCCGAAGTCCTTGTGGCTGATGCGGACACCGGTGTCGATGACGTACGCGGTGACGCCCTCACCGGCGCTGTCGGGGTAGTTGTACTTCTTGTCGCCCTTGGTGTCCGCCTGGTCGATGCGGTCCAGGCCCCACGACGGCGGGTTGTCCTGGGTGGCGTCGATGTGGAACTTCTTGTTCTGGACGACCTTGTCGACGGCCGGGTCGGCGGCGAGGCGCTTGGCCTCCTCCTCGTTCAGGCCGGTGGTCGAGAAGCCGCCGACGGAGGAGTAGTTCCGCTTGACCTCGCCGCCGTACTTGGCGGCCAGGTCGCCGCTCTGCGCGGTGCGGACCGACTTCTTCATCATGACGATGTAGCTGCCGCTCACGGCACCCTTGGCCTCGGCTCCGTAGATCTTGCCTTCGGCCGGGGCCGGGGATGCGCCCGCGGTGACGGCGGTGACCGCGGCGACACCCGTCGCGGCGACCGCGGCGGCTATCGACGTGATCAGCCGCTTCTTGCTGGAACGCTTGTGAGCCATTGCGAGGGTTCTCCTCGTTCTTGGTGTGGGGGGAAAGCGTTGCGTCAACAGCCCGTGTACACAGGAAAATCTGCGTCGGGCTGGCTCGAAACCCTGTCTGATTGACGAGTCCAATTCAAGGGGGACCCGGCCGTGTGAGATAAGCAACAAGCCTGCAAAAATCTCAAAGGGCGCCAGAACCGGGCAAAAGATCTTGCGACTTGAAGCATTCAGGCTCAACTCCGTTTACTTTCACGCAACAGAGGGCAGGTTCGGGCCCATTTGAGGACCGTTCCGGACCCATTCGGGCAACGCGGACGCGATGAGGTCCGCCGCCCGACGGGTGCCGCCCTCGCTCGCCACCTGGCGGGTCAACCGCACGGCCCACGCGGCCACTTCGGGGTCGCGCACCGGAAACGGCACCGCCTCGCGCAGCGCCCGCGCGCCGGCCTCAGCCGCCCTGGTGCGGGGCGGACCACTGCGCCCCGTCGGCGTGGCCGGCCCCACCGCCTCCTTCAGCGCTGATACCGCGCCAGCACCACGTTGCCGTCCTCGACCAGTCGCTCCCGCAGGGTGTTCAGGCCGATGGCGCCGCTGTAGTACTCCTGCAGCCCGGGAGTCGCGATCTTGTCCTTCCACTCCGGGTAGCCGCGAACGGACTGCGCGGGGGCGGAACGCAGTGACCCGGCCAGTGCGGTACCCGTCGCCCAGTCGTGACGCCGCATCCGCAGCGCCGGGTCCGCCAGCGCCTCCTGACCCGTCGGCAACATCCAGTCCCCCAGGGCGAGCCGGACCATGTTCGCCGGCCGGAGGAGGAAGTCGATGAAGGCCATCGCCTCTTCCTTGTACGGGCAGTCCTCGGCGACCGACAGGGTCTGCGGGCTGACGCCCTGGGCGAGCGCGGTGCCCTTGGGGGCGGGCAGCACCGTCCAGTCGAAGCCCTTGGGGGCCTGCTGAGCGATCTGCTGACGGTAGGAGAAGCCGAGCGGCACCATCGCGTAGCGGCCGGCGAAGAATCCCGGGAGGGTGTCGGAGCCGCCCATGCCCAGCGTCGCGCGGGAGGCGCTGCGGTCGACGTTCAGCTGGTCGTGGATGGTGCGCGGCACCACCTGGTCGACGGCGTCGAAGCGGACCTCCACCTTGCCGTCGGGGTGGCGGTGGAAGATCCGGCCGCCCGTGGACAGGGCGAGGTTGAGGGTGGCCGAAACGGGCTCCTTGAGCGGCCAGGCGACCCCGTGGCCGGTGCCGCGGGTCAGCCGCTGGGCCGCCTCGGCGAACTCCTGCCAGGTCCAGGGGTGTTCGGGAGTGGGGATACGTACCCCGGAGCGCCGCAGCCTGCCGCGGTCTGCGATCAGCACCCGGGGCTCCTGGAGGAACGGGACACCGTAGATCCGGCCGTTGAAGGTGCCGCTCTCCCAGCTCCGGCGCGGGATGTCCTGCTTCAGGCGCGGCGGCAGGAGGTCGGTGAGGTCGGCGAGATCACCGCCGTAGGCGAAGTCCGCGAGGTCGTCGGAGGCGTCGTGGATGATGTCCGGGGCCTCGCCGCCCTCGAAGGAGGTCAGCAGCTGGTCGTGGACGGTGGGCCAGGCGCCCTGCACATACTGCACCTGGACCTTGGGGTGCCGTCGGTTCCACTCCGCGACCAGTTGCCGGTTGGCCTTGAGGGAGTCCTGCTGCCAGGCGAGCGACTGGAAGCGCAGCGTGATGCGGCCGCCGGCCCCACGGCGGCGCCGGTCGTCCGCACAGCCCGGCAGCAGCGCCGCGGCGGGCAGTGCGGCGGCGGCCGCGAGCAGCCTGCGACGGGTGATGGGGGCGGCCGTCGTCGTCTCGTCGCCGGCCCGCATCAGTGCTTCACCGCCCCGGCGAGCATCCCGCCCGTGATCCGCCGTTGGATCACGGCGAAGAGGAGCAGGCTGGGGAGGGTGGCCAGCAGCGCCGCGGCGGCGAGCGGGCCGAGGTCGGCGACGCCCTCCGCCCCGAGGAAGTGGGTCAGCACGACCGGCAGTGTCTGCTTCCCGGGCGACTTGAGCAGGACCAGGGCGAAGAAGAACTCGTTCCAGGCGGTGATGAAGGCGAACAGCGCGGTGGCCACGATGCCCGGCGCGAGCAGCGGCGCGGTCACCGAGACGAGCGTACGCACCCGGCCGGCGCCGTCCACGGCGGCGGCCTCCTCCAACTCGGGCGGCACCGCCCGGACGTAGCCGGTCAGCATCCACAGGGCGAACGGCAGCGACCAGACCACATAGACCATGATCAGACCGATTCTGGAGTCCACCAGATGCAGGCCCTTCAGGACCAGGAACAGCGGGATGATCACCAGCACCAGCGGGAAGGCCTGGCTGATGACGACCCAGCCCGTGGCGGCCCGCGAGAGCCGGTTGCGGTAGCGCGCCAGGACGTACGCCATCGGGGTCGCCAGCACGACCGCGATCAGCGCGGAGACCGCGGCGGCCAGCAGGCTGTTGCCCGCGGCGGCCAGCAGCGGCTGCTGCTCGAAGGCCTGCCGGAAGTTCTCCAGGGTCGGCGCCTTCGGTATCCACGTGGGGTGGATGCTGCCCAGCTCGCGCGGTGGCTTGAACGCGGTGGAGAGCAGCCAGAGGAAGGGGAAGGCGAGGAAGAGGAGGTAGGCCAGGAGCGCGGTGTACTGGCCGGTGCGGGTGGCGGTGCGCCGCACGGCAAGAGCGCCTGCCGTCCGGCGCGGGGCGCCGCGCTCCGTCCGGCTCGTCGCCGCCGTGGCGCTCCTTCGCGGTCTCCCGCTCGTCCGCCGCGCACCGTTCACCGGTCGTCCTCCCCCTTCAGCCGGCCGACCAGGTAGCAGGCCAGGAGTACCGAGATCACCGCGACCATCGCCAGGCCCATCGTGGCGGCGTACCCGAACTGCCCGTAACGGAAGGCCTCTTCGTAGGCGAAGAGCATCGGCAGCCTGGTGCGGCCGCCGGGTCCGCCGTCGGTCAGCACATAGACCAGGGCGAAGGAGTTGAAGTTCCAGATGAAGTTGAGGGCGGTGACGGCGAGCGCGACGGGCCTGATGGCCGGCCAGGTCACCGTGCGGAAGCGGCGCCAGGCCCCCGCACCGTCCATGGCCGCGGCCTCGTGCAGCTCGTGCGGCACGTTCTGCAGACCGGCCAGGAGGGTGACGGTGGTCTGCGGCATCCCGGCCCATACGCCGACGACGACGACCGCGGGGAGGGCGGTGGCCAGCCCGCTCAGCCAGTCACGTCCGTCGGCTCCGGACAGGCCGACGCCGCGCAGCGTCTCGTTCAGGACACCGGCGTCCGGGTGGTAGACCAGCCGCCACATGATGCCGACGACGACCTCGGGCATCGCCCACGGAATGATCGCCAGCGCCCGGGCCAGCCAGCGCAGCCGCAGGTTCAGATGGAGCAGCAGGGCGAGGCCGAGGGCCAGGAAGAACTGCGGGACGGTGACACCGAAGGCCCATAACAGGCCGATCCGGAACGAATCCCAGAACAGGGAGTCCTGGAAGAGGTCGGAGAAATTCAGCAGTCCCACGAACCGGGTGGCCTGGACCCGGCCCGACTGGGCGTCGGTGAAGGCCAGCCCGATGCCGTACAGCAGCGGCCCCACGCTCAGCACCAGGATGGGGAGCAGGGCGGGCAGCACGAGGAACCACGCGCCGTGGTCGCGCCGCGCGCTCCCGGCGCGGCCCGTATCCGCCGCGGTGGACCGCCGGGGCGCGGTCGCGAGGGTCACAGCGGGGGCTCCCCGCCGCGTGTGCCCGTCTTCGGCGCCTGTGCCATCGCGCTCCCCCGTCCCCGTTCGCCCGCCGTCGTGTCCCCAGTCGGCCGCCGTCATCGTCGTGAGGGCCGCCACGGCAGTCAAGGTCCCGGTCGCGATCCACGGCGGAACTCCCCGCGGGAAGGGTGTGGCGAGGTGTCCTGCGACACTGGTCGCGATCGCGCACCGCAGGAGGCATCACCATGACCGAACCGAGCCCCGCCGCCTTCACCGAGGCACGCGCCCGGGACGTACTGGCCGCGGCCGGGCGGCCGGACGCGGCGGCCGACGCCCGGCTGCTCGCGCTCGGCGAGAACGCCGTCTTCGCCCTCGGCGACGGCGGTCCGGTGGTACGGGTGGGCCGCAGCGCCGAACTCCTGGAGCGCGCCGAGCGGGAACTGGGCGTGGCGCAATGGCTGGCGGCCGCGGGCGTACCGGCGGTGCGGGCCGCGGAACCGGTGGCCACGCTCGTCGACGGGCACCCCGTGACGTACTGGGAGCGGCTGCCGGAGGCCGTCCGCCCGGCCGGGCCGCAGGATCTCGCCGCGCTGCTGAAGCTGGTCCACGCCCTGCCGGAGCCGCCGTTCGCGCTGCCCCGGCGCGAGCTGCTGGGCGGTGTCGAACGCTGGCTGCGGCTGGCGGGCGACGCCGTGTCCGCGCCGGACGCGGAGTATCTGCGCGGGCGGCGCGACGCGTTCGCGGCCGCCGCCACGGCGCTGGAGCCGCATCTGCCCCGCGGCCCGATCCACGGCGACGCGCTGACCCGCAACGTCCATGTCGGACCCGACGGTCCGGTACTGGTGGACCTGGAGACCTTCTCCTCCGATCTGCGCGAACACGATCTGGTCGTGATGGCGCTCAGCCGGGACCGCTACGGCCTGGGCCCGGACGCCTACGACACCTTCGTGTCCGTCTACGGATGGGACGTACGGGACTGGGAGGGCTGTGCCGTGCTGCGCGGGTCGCGGGAGACGGCGAGCTGCGCCTGGGTCTCGCAGCACGCACCCGGAAACCCGTCGGCGCTCAAGGAGTTCCGCCGCCGGATCGCCTCACTGCGGGAGAAGGACGCGACGGTGCGGTGGTATCCCTTCTGAGGCCGGGAGCGAGGTGGCGCGTCCGTGCCGCGGGCAGGAGCGGTGTTACGGCATCCGCGCCGCGGCCCGGCCCATACGAGGACGGACCGGGGCGCGCCGCGGACGGGCGGCCGCGCTACCGGACCGGACCGGCCTGGTACGGAATCAGCGGCCAGGCCGGTTCGACTATCGCCCGGGGGTCGCCGGAGCGCCGCAAGTACGCCTGGAACGAGGCGGCTTGCTCGGCGGCGGCCTGCTCCTGGAGGGCGTGCAGAGCGCGGGGCGAGGGGAGGGCGACGGCCGGGTACTTCTCCCCGATGCGGCGGGCGACACCGGCGGCGGCCGCCGCGTCCGCGCCCGCTTCGTGTGCGTCCTCCAGCCGGACGCCGTAGTGGCCGCACAGCGCCTGCAGCGCGCGCTTGCCCTTGCGGTAGCGGTCCACGTGCTTGTCGAGGACGAGTGGGTCGATGACCGGCGCGGGGGCCTGGCCCAGCCGGTCGGTCAGCGTCCGCAGGCCGTGGCGCCGGCATTCGCGGTCCAGGAGGGAGAGGTCGTAGCGGGCGTTCATCACCACCAGGGGGATCTCCGCGCGCAGAGCCTCGGCCAGCTCCTCGGTGATCTCCTCTATGGCCGCCGCCGGCGACTGCCCGTGTTCTTGGACATATGCGGTCGAAATGCCATGTATGGCCGCGGCCTCATCGGGAATCGGCACGCCCGGATCCAGCAGCCAGGTCCGCTTCGCGGCGGCCCGGCCGTCCCCCTCCAGCCGGACCAGGGCGGCGGTGACGATGCGGTCCTGCTCGACGTCTGTGCCCGTCGTCTCCAGGTCGAAGCCGACCAGCAGCTCCTGATGCCAGCTCATGCCGAAACCTCGCTTCGCTCGGCCTCGCACTCGCGCGGCACGCACCCGCGTTCCCTGCGCTCGCTGCCCTCGCTCATGCGGCCTCCTTCGGTGGTACTTCCCCCGTTGCTCGCCCACTCTCCCACGCACCACTGACAATCCACCGGCCACCCGTCGCGGCACGGGCGCCCCTGTCGCGCGGGCCCCCTAGGCTGACCGCCATGGACCTACGGCTGGCAGGACACGGCGCGCTGGTGACGGGCAGCAGTTCGGGGATCGGCGCGACCATCGCCGAGACGCTGGCGGACGAGGGCTGCGAGGTGCTCGTCCACGGGCGGAACGCCGGGGCCGCGGCGGCCGTCGCCGAGCGGATCGCGCGCCGCGGGGTACGGGCGGAGGTGGTGCTCGGCGACCTGACCGAACCGGGCGTCGCCGAACAGGTCGCCCTCACCGCACGCGACTTCGGGGCGCACATCCTGGTCAACAACGCCGGTCCGTTCACCGAGCACGACTGGGAGAGCTCCCGGCCCGCCGACTGGCGCGCCGCCTTCGAGGGAAATGTGCTGCCGACGGTGCGGGTCAGCCAGACGCTGCTGCCCTCGCTGCGCGCGCACGGCTGGGGCCGGGTGATCACCATCGGCAGCCGGGCCGTACGCACACCGCTGCCCAACATGGTGACGTACTCGGCGGCCAAGGCGGCCGTGGTGAACATGACCACGAGCCTGGCCAGGCACCTCGCGGGGAGCGGGGTGACCGCGAACTGCGTGAGCCCGGGAGTGATCGTCACCCCGTCGATGCACCGCATGTGGCAGGAACGGACCGCGGCGGGCGACGGGGGCGGCAGCGGGTCGGACGCGGCGGGCGAACTCGGCGAGCAGGACGAGCCGGACGAGGCGGACATCGTCGCGCGGTACGCGCCGAATCCGGTCGGGCGGCTGGGGCGGCCGGAGGACATCGCGTCCGCGGTGGCCTATCTGGCGAGCCCGCGCGCCGATTACGTCAACGGAATCGAGCTGCGGGTCGACGGGGGCATCACGGGGACACCGTAGGACGCCGCCGCCGCGCCGCCGTCGCCGCCGCGCCCCCTCACCGCCCGCCCTCCAGCGCCGTCCGCGCCTTCCTCTCCCCCACCGCCTCCCCCGCCGTCCGCGTCCTGCCCGCTCCGACCGCCGCCGTCCCCTCGCTCGCCTCCGCCGGCGTGCTCACCTCCGCCACCAGCGCGTCCGGTGCCGTCTCCGCGCCGCTCGCGTACGCCGCCGCGAAGGCCTGCCCGCCCAGGCCCCGGAGCGCCGCGGCCGTACCGCGCGCGACGTCACCGCGCTCCGCGACGGGCTGCGGCGCCCCGGCCGCGGCGCGCAGCGCGCCGGCGCCGCCCAACAGCCGGGCCGCGGAGGCGAAGCGGCCGCCCAGCGCCTGGGCACCGGCCAGGCCTTCCAGCGCCAGCGCGACGGCACGGGGATCGGCGGTGGCGCGGGCCGCCGCGAAGCCGTCCAGGTGGCGGCGGCGGGCGACCGGCGCATCGCCCCGCAGCTCGGCCACGAAACCCAGCTCGGCCAGGACGAACGCGGTACCGGGGTCGCCGTCCCGCCCTCGGCACCACTCCAGCCAGGGCAGCAGATGCGCCTCGGCGTCCTCGAGGCGGCCCTCCCTTCTGGCGCCGAGCGCGAGTCCGGTCTCGGCGAACATCTCGCCGCGCCGGTGCGAGTGTTCGGCGGCCAGCCGCAGGCCCCGCTCGTGGAAGTCCCGGGCAGCGGCCACCTCGCCGGTCAGCAGCGCGATCCGGCCCAGGCCGGAGAGCTGGTACGAGGCCTGGATCCCCAGGCCGAGTTCCTCGGCGATCCGCAGCCCGTCCCGATGGAGCCCGGCCGCCCGGGTGTAGTCGCCGGTGATCTCCGCGATCGCGCCGAGCGCGTCGGCCGCCTGCAACTGGCCCCAGCGGTCGCCCAGTTCGGCGAAGAGGGCGGCGCTCTCCTCCGCGTCGCGGCGGCGCGCGGCCGGCTCCCTGCCGCCCGCCAGCCGGGCGCGGCTGCTCAGCGCAGCGGCGGTGCCCCAGCGGTCGCCCAGCGCACGGAAGGCGGCCAGCGCTTCCGACAGCCGACGCGCCGCCACCGCGCTGTCGCCGAGGCCCACCTGGGCGTACCCCAGGAACCACTGTGCCCAGGCCCGGTCCCGCGGCTCCTCGTGCTCCTCGTACCGCCGCAGTACGTCGGCCGCCCGCCGCACGGGGTCGGCGTCGCCGCCCGCCAGGGACGCCATCCCGACCTGCCAGGCGGCCGCTCGCAGCCGGCGCCCCGCCAAGGCCGTGGTGCCGTCCCCCTCGGGGTCCGCACCGGGCGGCGCGGGGACCGCGAGCGCCGCCTCCAGCGAGCGGCCCGCCTCCGCGAGCCGGCCGCGCAGGAACCAGTACCAGGCCAGTGCGTCGACCAGGCGCAGCGCACGGTCCGCCGCGCCGCCGCGGACCCAGCCGTCCAGCGCCGCCCGCAGATTCGCGGCCTCCTGGTCGAGCCGTTCCAGCCACTTCCGCTGGTCCGCCCCGTACAGCAACGGCTCGGCGCGCTCGGCCAGTTCGGTGTAGTAGTCGTGGTGGCGGCGGCGCACCGCGGTCAGCTCTCCGGCCTCCCGCAGGCGTTCGAGGCAGTACGCCCCCACCGTCTCCAGCAGGCGGTAGCGCACTCCGTACGGCGTGGGGGCCACCGCCACCAGGGAGCGGTCCACAAGACGGACCAGGAGATCCAGTACCTCGTCGGGCCGTATGCCGTCGCCCGCGCAGACCGTCTCGGCGGCCTCCAGGGTGCAGCCGTCCGCGTGTACGGCCAGTCTGCGCAGCACGGTGCGCTCGGGGAGGCCCAGCAGCTCCCAGCTCCAGTCGATCATCGCGCGCAGGGTCTGCTGCCGGGCCGGCGCACCGCGCCGGCCGGCCGCCGGCAGCCGGAACCGGTCGTCCAGCCGGGCGCTCAACTCCCGCACGCCCAGCGCGCGTACGCGGGTGGCGGCCAGCTCCAGGGCGAGCGGGATGCCGTCCAGGCGGCGGCAGATCTCCGCGACGACGGGGGTGGTGTCGGCGTCCAGCGCGAAGCCGGGGTCGGCGGCGCCGGCGCGGGCGGCGAACAGCGCGCGGGCGCCGGCCGGCTCCAGCGGCGGTACGGTCCACACCACCTCGCCCGCCAGGCCCAGCGGTTCCTGGCCGGTCACCAGCGCCCGGAGCTCCGGCGCGGCGGCGAGGAGCGCCGCGGTGACCTCGGCGGCCGCCTCGACGACATGCTCGCAGTTGTCCAGGACGAGCAGCAGGCGCTTGCCCCGTACCGCGCCGACGAGCCGCTCCGCCACCGGGCCGGCCGCGGCGCCCTCCCGGATACCGAGCACGGCCAGTACGGCCTCGGCCACCTCGGCGGCGGTGCACTTGGCTGCACGCCCGCCCGCGGCGTCGTCCGCGCGGCTCAGCGCGGCCAGTTCCACGAGCCAGACGCCGTCCGGGAAGGCGTCGGCGGACCGGCCGGCGGTCTCCAGGGCGAGCCGCGTCTTGCCCACGCCACCGGGGCCGGTGAGCGTCACCAGGCGGGTGGTCGCGAGGAGCCGGCCGACCCGGTCCACGGCGTCCTGGCGACCGAGGAGTTCGGTGAGGGGGGTGGGGAGGTTGGTGCGCGGGCGCGGGGCGGGGCCGGCGGCCGCCACCGCCGCGGCCCCGGAGTGCCCGGCACCCGCGCCGCTCGCCTCCCAGGGTTCCTGCCGCAGAATCGCCTGATGGACCGCGGTCAGCTCGGCACCGGGGTCCACCCCCAGCTCCTCGGCCAGTTGCGCGCGTACGGCGCCGTACGCGGCCAGCGCCTCGCTCTGCCGTCCGGCCCGGTACAGGGCGGTCAGCTGCAGCGCACGCAGCCGTTCCCGCAACGGGTGCCGGGCCGCCAGAGCGGTCAGCTCGCCGGTCAGGGCGGTGTGCTCGCCCAGCTCCAGGCGTGCCGCGGCCCGCTCCTCCAAGGCGGTCAGCCGCTGCTCCTCCAGGCTCTCGGCCACCGGGCGCACCAGGTCGTCGTCGGCGAATCCGGCGAAGGCCGGGCCCTGCCACAGCGCCAGGGCCTCACCGAGCAGGCCGGCCCGCTCCCGCGCGGTGGCGGCCGCGTGGGCGCGGGCCGTCAAGGCGGTGAAGCGGGCGGCGTCCAGGGCGTCGGCCGGGATGTCCAGCCGGTAGCCGGGCGGGGCCGCCGTCACCAGTTTGCGGGCGCCGGGCTCCGCGGTGTCCAGGGCGCGGCGCAGCTGGGAGACCTTGCTCTGGAGGGAGGCGGTCGGGTTCGCGGGCGGCCGCCGGCCCCAGAGGTGGTCGATGAGCCGGGTCGCGGACACCGGGCGGCCGCGGTGCGCGAGCAGCGCGGCGAGCAACGCCCGTACCTTCTTCTCCGGGACGGGGGCGCGAGCGCCGTCGGCGGTCCGCACGTCCAGCGGAGCCAGTACGCGGAATTGCATGCGTCAACCGTACGAGGTGGTCAGGAGACCGGCCGCGAGTCCGCCCAGATGCTCTCGAACTCCTCCCGGTAGGTCTCGAAGAGGCCGTGGTCGCCGTCGCGCCCGTCGCGGGCGTCCTGGCGGACGACCTCGCGGGAGCCGCCGCGCAGCACCAGGACGGGGGACTCCATGCCCCGGCTCTTGCGGAGGTAGGGCTGTACGACGGCCAGACCGTCGGGGCCGTCGCCGTCGACGAGGTAGGCGGTGAAGCGCGGGGTCTCGTCGAAGACCTGGATCTCGAAGGCGCCGGGGTCCCGCAGACGGGCGCGCACCCGCCGCATATGGAGGATGTTCATCTCGATGGAGCGGCTCATCTCGCCCTTCTTCAGGCCGATTTCGCGCTCCCGGCGGCGGACCGCGCTGCTCGCGGGGTTCAGGAAGAGCAGCCGGACCCGGCAGCCGGATTCGGCGAGCCGCACCAGGCGTCGGCCGGAGTAGTTCTGGACGAGGAGGTTCAGGCCTATGCCGACGGCGTCGAGGCGGCGGGCGCCGCCGAAGAGGTCCTCGGCGGGCAGCTGCCGCTGGAGGCGGACCCGGTCGGGGTGCACGCCGACGACATCGGCGTAGCGGTCGCCGACCAGGTCCTCCACCGCGTCGATCGGCAGCCGGCCGGAGATCCGGGTGCCGGTGCCGGAGCCGAGGATGTCCAGGAGCCGGGCGGAGGCGCGCTCGGCCTGGGCGAGGACGGTCTGCGACAGGGCGCGGTTGCGGGAGACGATGTTGCGGGCGACCTCCAGCTCGTCGAGGGCCAGCTCGACCTCGCGGCGGTCGTCGAAGTACGGCTCGAAGCAGGGCCAGTGCTGGACCATCAGTTCGCGGAGTTGCGGCAGCGTCAGAAAGCTGACGATGTTGTCGTCGGCGGGGTCGAGGAGGTATCCCTTGCGGCGGCTGACCTCGCGGACGGCGACCGCGCGCTGCACCCACTCCTGCCCGGCGGGGCCGGCCGCGGCGACGACCCATTCGTCGCCGTGCACCGGTTCGTAGATGGGCCGCAGGACCGCCGCGACCACGGCCCGCAGCCGCTGCTCCACGAGATTCAGCCAGATGTAGGCACGACCGGCCCGGCGGGCCCGGGTACGCACCTCGCTCCAGGCGTCGGCGCCCCAGTCCAGCTCCGCCCCGATCTCCAGCGGCCGTGCCAGGGACACCGCGCCGGGCGGTGCGTCGACGGAGCCGCCTTCTTGAGCCTCGTGACTCTCGTCACCAGGGGGCAACTCCAGCCCGCCGCTCACCTGCCACCGCCTCCCGAACCCCCGTGCCAACGATCAAGGCAGACTACTGCGGTGCGGGAGACGGTGCAGCAGGATGGGTCGAGTCGGCTGTCAACTCCCCTTATTCATAGTGCCCGTTGTGACCGGACAGCGCGGGCGGAGTGAGCGGATTCATAGCCGTGACGTCGCGCGGAGCCAGCTGGAAGCCCTGCCAGTGGACGGGCATCGGCTCCTGGTCCTCATCCCTGGCGACATGATGGAACCCGATGTTGACCCACGCGATGGGGTGTTTCAGCGGCTGGCCGTTGACCCAGGCGTCGACACTCTTGCCGCCGCGCGCACCGCAGTTGGCCAGGTTGTTGCTGGCGAACTGCTCACATTTCTTGTAGTCGGTGAAATAGATGTCGTGCTTGGTGTAGCCGCGGCCGGTGTACTTGCTGGTGTGCCCCGGCACGATCTCGTACGAGCGCGGGTGGCCGTCCTTGTTCTTGCCGGTGGCGCTCACCACCCGCCACCAGCGCATCGGGCCGGCGTCCCCGGCCAGCTCCTTGGTGACGGGGGTGCGGGTGGTGCGGATGGTGGGAGTGCGGCCGCCGGTGCGGGTGGTGGTGGCGGAGTCGAACTGCTCGACCTTGTTGCCGGAGGAGCCGTCCAGGCCGAAGTTCAGCCGCCAGAAGACATTGTGGCTGTGGCTGGTGGCGTAGTCCTTGGCGCCCTTGCCGATGGGCATGCCGCGGCCGTCACCGGCGTCGTAGTCGCCCGGTGAGACGGTGCCGGTGGCGCCGACCTGCATGGTCATGGTGCCGTCGCCGGAGAACCGCCACTCGGTGATGTACTCGTACCAGCCGACCTTGTTGACGGTGTAGAGCAGCAGGTCGTTGCCCTGGAGCTGGTAGGTCTTGGTGTTCTCGCCGGGGTAGGCGCCCAGCCGGTAGGCGTGGCCGCGGGCCCGGGTGGTGGCGCACAGTCCGTTGACCTCGGGGTGCGCGGGGTCCCAGGCGCCGGGCACCTTGACGGTCTTGATGGTGCCGCCGGGGCATTCGGCGGGGGCGAGCTTCTGCAGGCCCTGGGCGAAGCCCTGGCCGGTGAGGTCGTCGTACTCGTTCGTGCCGTCGTCGTAGGGGACGTGGATCTGGGCGAGCTTGGCGGTGGTGAGCACCTTGATCGGTGCGGGTTCGCCCTTGGGCTGGTAGGAGATGTCGTCCAGGACCAGGCCGGCGTTGCCCTCGTAGTGCCAGCACATCCGCCAGACCGTGCCGCCGTCGAGCGCCTGGGTGATGCGGTAGGCGGCGCTGCACTGGGGCGCGGGGGCCGGCGCGGCGGCGGGGGTCTCGGGGGCGGCCTGGGCGGCCGGGCCGGTCAGCAGGGCGGTCGCGGCGAGCAGCGGGGCCGCGGCGAGGGCGGCGGCGCGCCGGTAAGGGCGGTGGGTCGGGGTGCCGGTGGTGCGTCTTTGGCGCATGGTGGCGGCTCCATTGCGAAGGAGTGGAGGTCGATGGCGGGCCCGCTCGACGCGGTCAGCCCAGGCGGGCGACGGTGCGGGCGCTGAGGTCGATGACGAAGCGGCGGGTGTCGATCCACTGACCGTTTTTGATCTTGGTGAAGAGGCGGACGCAGCGGTGCTCCCCGCAGGCGGCGAGGGCGCCGGGCGCCTCGCCCTCCGCGCGCCCCCGGTAGACGAAGCCGGTCACGGCGAGCGGATCGGGGCCGGTGAGGTCGCGTCCGGTGGCGTCGCGGTAGTCCTGCCGCAGACCGGAGCCGAGCGGGGCGGCGATCAGCAGCCGCGCCGCCTGGACGGCCTCGTCGTGGCTTGGCGGCGGCTGGACGCCGTGCTGGGTGTCGGTCGACTCCACCTTCGAGGTGGTGAGGTTGACGGTCTTGGTGATGTAGCGGTCGCTCGCGTAGTCGTAGTACGAGACGTTCGCCCGGCGCGGCGGGTCGGCGAGCCCCACCTCCGACGGGCCGAGTTCGGCCAGGTCGGTGGTGAGCGGCTCGGGCCCCGGCTTGCCGGTGACGTCCTTGGCGACGCCGCGCACGGGGCGCGGCAGCGCCAGCTCCCGGGCGCGCCGGAGCTCGTCGTCGGTGAGCGGGTCGCGTCCCTGGCCGCGCTCCCCCTGGGCGCGGACCTGCTCGACGACACCGGGCGGCGGCTGCCCCGGGTCGCGCCCCTGTGCGGCCGCGCCCGCCGCGGCGGGCCGGGCGCTGCTTGCGTCGTCGGCGCCGGCGGGCAGTGTGACCGCCACCATGACGGCGGTGCCCGTCAGTGCGATGGCGGCGCTCGCGACGACCTTGCCGAGGTGGCGGTGCATCAGTTGGTGCACGGTTCCCCCCTGCTGTCACATTCCATGACACGCATCTCGGATCCCCCGTCAGTCCTCCAGTAGGACGTCCAATAGGACGAACCGACATCGCGACAGGTTGCCCACCATTCAGCCGAGATCCCAGGAAAAGACCGCTGTGTACGACAAGTTGCGACAGCTTGCGGAAGATTTTGCTTCGGTCCGCGGACGCGTGTCGTGGAGTCGCCGCAGCGCCCGACGAGAAAGTGGAAGAGTCTACGCATGCAGGTCTGGCCGGGACAGATGTATCCACTGGGTGCCACCTATGACGGGGCGGGCACCAATTTCGCGGTGTTCTCCGAAGCCGCGAAGCGCATCGAGCTGTGTCTGCTGCACGACGACGGCTCGGAGACCGCCGTCGAGCTGCGCGAGAGCGACGCCTTCGTGCGGCACGCCTACCTTCCGGGGGTGATGCCGGGGCAGCGCTACGGCTTCCGGGTGCACGGTCCCTACGAGCCGCAGCGGGGGCAGCGCTGCAACTCGGCGAAGTTACTGCTCGACCCGTACGCACGGGCCATGAGCGGCCGGATCGACTGGGACGAGGCGGTCTACGGCTACCACTTCGGGCGCCCCGAGGTGCGCAACGACCTGGACTCGGCGCCGCACACCATGGCGTCGGTGGTGGTCAATCCGTACTTCGACTGGGGTGACGACCGCCCGCCGCGCACCGCGTACCACGAGACGGTGCTCTACGAGGCCCATGTCAAGGGCCTGACGATGCTCCACCCGGAGCTGCCCGCGGAGCTGCGCGGCACCTACGCGGCGCTGGCGCACCCGGCGATCATCGACCATCTGACGGAGCTGGGGGTGACCGCCCTGGAGCTGATGCCGGTGCACCAGTTCGTCCAGGACCACCGGCTGGTGGACGCGGGCCTGACGAACTACTGGGGCTACAACACCATCGGCTTCTTCGCCCCGCACAACGCCTACGCGTCCTGGGGCGACCGCGGGCAGCAGGTGCTGGAGTTCAAGACCGCGGTACGGGCGCTGCACCAGGCCGGCATCGAGGTGATCCTCGATGTGGTCTACAACCACACCGCCGAGGGCAGCCATCTCGGCCCGACCCTGTCGTTCCGGGGGCTGGACAACGCCTCCTACTACCGGCTCTCGGACGACCGGCAGTACTACATGGACACCACCGGCACCGGGAACTCGCTGCTGATGCGCAGCCCGCACGTGCTCCAGCTGGTGATGGACTCGCTGCGCTACTGGGTGCAGGAGATGCGGGTGGACGGCTTCCGCTTCGACCTGGCCGCGACGCTGGCCCGGCAGTTCCACGAGGTCGACCGGCTGTCGTCGTTCTTCGACCTGGTGCACCAGGACCCGGTCGTCAGCCAGGTGAAGCTGATCGCCGAGCCGTGGGACGTCGGCGAGGGCGGCTATCAGGTGGGCAACTTCCCGCCGCTGTGGACCGAGTGGAACGGCAAGTACCGGGACACCGTCCGGGATCTGTGGCGGGGCGAACCGCGCACGCTGGCGGAGTTCGGGTCCCGGCTGACGGGGTCGTCGGACCTCTATCAGGAGGACGGGCGGCGGCCGCTGGCCTCGGTGAACTTCGTGACCTGCCACGACGGCTTCACGCTGCGCGACCTGGTCTCGTACAACGACAAGCACAACGAGGCCAACGGCGAGGACAACCGCGACGGCGAGCGCTACAACCGGTCGTGGAACTGCGGCGCCGAGGGGCCGTCCGACGATCCCTCGGTGCGGCGGCTTCGGTCCCGGCAGATGCGCAACTTCCTCGCCACCCTGATGCTGTCGCAGGGCGTGCCGATGCTCAGCCACGGCGACGAGTTCGGGCGCAGCCAGCAGGGCAACAACAACGCCTACTGCCAGGACAACGAGCTGTCGTGGGTGCACTGGCCGCAGGGCGTGCCGGGGGCGGGCACCGAGCCGCGGGCGGCCGACGACCCGGACGGGGCGGATGCGACGGATGAGGCGGCCGGGCCGCAGGAGGCACCGGAGGCGGACGAGGAGCAGCGGGCGCTGCTGGCGTTCGTCCGGCAGATGGTGTGGCTGCGGCGCGACCACCCGGTCTTCCGGCGCCGGCGGTTCTTCCAGGGCCACCCCATGGAGGGCACCCACGACGAGCTGTCGGACATCGCGTGGTTCACGGCCGGCGGCGGGGAGATGGGGCCGCGCGACTGGCAGTCGGTGCACGCCAAGTCGCTGACCGTCTTCCTCAACGGCAGCTCGATCTCCGAGCCGGGTCCGCGCGGTGAGCCGATCACCGACGACTCGTTCCTGCTGATGTTCAACGCCCATGACCAGGAGAAGGAGTTCGTGATCCCCGAGCACCTCGGCCGGCAGTGGCAGGTCGTGGTGGACACCGACCGGCCGGAGGGGGTGGCCGACGGCGCCGGCGCCAAGGTCAAGGCCGGCGACCGGCTGACGCTGACCGACCGGAGCCTGCTGGTGCTGCAGCGGCCGGCGTAGCCGCGTGGCATCCGGTCGGGCCGACCCCAGACGCCAGGCGGCCATCGAGCCGACGGACCGGTCGGGGTCGGCGAGCAGGGCGCGGGCCCGGACGTACCAGGCGGTGCCCCGGCGGGAGCGGGCGCACAGCGCGACGCTCCGGGTGCCGGCGTGGGTGTCCGACATCCACGGGCGCCGGGGCCGGCCCGGGCGGGCGGAGGCGTTCGGGTGACGCCATTGCCGGAAGGAGATGACAGATCGGGCCCCCGGCGGGGTACGGGTGTTCCCATGACGCAGCCATCGAGTCCGTCGCCGACCGCCACCTACCGGCTGCAGCTCCAGCCGGACTTCCCGTTCGCCGCCGCCGAGCGGGCCGTCCCCCATCTGGCCGCGCTGGGCGTCTCCCATCTGCATCTCTCCCCGGTTCTGGAGTCGGTGCCGGGGTCCACGCACGGCTATGACGTGGTCGACCACGCGGCGGTACGGGCCGAGCTGGGCGGTGAGCGGGGGCTGCGGGCGCTGGCCGCGACGGCCCGTGCGCACGGGCTCGGGCTGGTCGTCGACATCGTCCCGAACCACATGGCCGTGCCGGAGCCGGTGGCGCTCAACGGCCCGCTGTGGCAGGTGCTGCGCGACGGGCCGGTCTCCCCGTATGCGCGGTGGTTCGACATCGACTGGGACGGCGGGCACGGCGGGCGCCTGCTGCTGCCGGTGCTCCACGGGCCGCTCGGCGACGAGGCGCAGCACTTCCGCGTCGACGCCGAGGAGGGGGTGCTGCGCTATCACGCGCACACCTTCCCGCTGCGTCCCGGTACCGAGGACCTGCCGCTGGAGCGCCTGCTGCCGGCGCAGTGGTACCGCCTCGCCTGGTGGCGGCTGGCCCGCAGCGAGCTCAACTACCGCCGTTTCTTCACCATTTCGGAGCTGATCGGGGTGCGCGTGGAGGACCCCGAGGTCTTCGCGGCCACGCACGAAACGGCGCTGCGGCTGGTCCGTGACGGCGTCGTCGACGGGCTGCGGATCGACCACCCGGACGGCCTGGTGGACCCCGCCGCGTATCTGGCCCGGCTGCACGAGGCGACCGGTGGCCGCTGGACCGTCGTCGAGAAGATCCTCAGCGGCGACGAGCGGCTGCCCGCGAGCTGGACCTGCGCCGGCACGACGGGCTATGACGCGCTGCGGCACATCGACGGGCTCTTCGTCTGCCCGCAGGGCTCCGGGCGGCTCTTCTCCCACTACCGGGACTTCGTCACCCCGCTGGCCGACGAGGGCGGCGACTGGGAGGAGACGGTGCGCCGGGCCGCGTACGAGGTCGTCACCCACGATCTGGCCGCGGAGGTCGAGCGGCTGGTGCGGACCGCGGCACGGATCAGCGCGCGCGACCCGCGGCCCGGTGACCACGCGCCCTGGGCGCTGCGGCAGGCGATCCGGGAGCTGCTGGTGCGGCTGCCGGTCTACCGGCCGTACGCCGCCGACGCGACGCGGGCGGTGACGGACGCGGCGATGCTGGGGCGGGCGGCGGTGCGGGCGCGCGGCGCGTTCCGGGTGCCCGAGGAGGCGCGGGCGGTGGACCTGGTCCACGATCTGGCGCTGGGCCGGTGGACGGACGAGGGGGCGGGGAGCGACGGTCCGCAGGAGCCCGCCCCCGAGCGGCACGAAGCGGACCGCGCCGACTTCGCCGCCCGCTTCGCCCAGACCGCTTCCGCGCTGCGCGCCAAGTCCGTCGAGGACACCGCCTTCTACCGCTATCCGGTGCTGCTGTCGGCCTGCGAGGTCGGCGGCGACCCCGGGGAGCCGGCGCGCAGCCCCGCGGCCTTCCACGCCTACTGTGCCCGGATCCAGCGGGACTGGCCGGCGACGGCCACGGTGCTCTCCACGCACGACACCAAGCGCAGCGCCGATGTGCGGGCGCGGATCGCGGTGCTGTCGGAGTGCCCGGACCGGTGGCGGGACGCGCTCGGCGCGATGGGTGAGGCGGCGGTGTGCGGGGCCGCGGGCGGCTCGATGGACGGCGCGGGCCCGGCGGACCCGATGGTGTCCTGGCTCGCCTGGCAGACCGCGTTCGGCCTGGGCGCGCCCGCCGGGGAGTCCGCGGCGACGGGGACGCTCCCCCGGCTACCGCTGGGGGCACCCCCACCCGGCGACAGCTGGGGGAGGGTGGCGGCCGCGGTCCTGAAGTCCGTACGGGAGGCCGGGCTGCGCACCTCGTGGACCGAGCCGAACGCGGACTACGAGGAGGCGGTGGCGGAGTTCGTCCTGGGCGGGCCGTGCGGCCCCCCGGCCGCCCCGCTCGCCGCGCTGGGCGAGGAGCTGGCCCCGTTCATCCGCGCCAACGTACTGGGGGCGACGCTGCTGCACCTGACCATGCCCGGCGTCCCCGACCTCTATCAGGGCACCGAGCTCGGCTACGCCGCGCTGGTCGACCCGGACAACCGGCGGCCCGCCCGGTTCCGTCCGGAGCTGCTGGCCGAGCTGGACGGCGGGGCCGCGCCGCGCGATCTGTCCGGCGAGAAGCTGCGGCTGACGGCCACGGCGCTGCGACTGCGGCGCGAGCACCCCCGGTGGTTCGGCGCCGGTGCGACGTACGAGCCGGTGGAGGCCGAGGGGCCGGCGGCCGAGCACTGTGTGGCGTTCTGCCGTGGCGGGCGGGTGCTGACGGTGGTGACCCGGCTGTCACTGCGGCTGGTGGAGACCGGCGGCTGGTGGGACACCGGGCTCCGGCTGCCCTCCGGGGGGACCTGGCGCGGGCTGCTGAGCGGGCGGGAGCTGCCGGGCGGTGCGGTGGTGGGGCTGAGCGAGCTGCTGGAGGAGTCGCCGGTGGCGCTGCTCGTCCGCGAGTGACGCCCCGTCAGCCGCCGGGCGGGCCGGGCCGGCGGCCGTCGCCCCCGGCCCCGTCGGCGGCCCTCAGCAGCTCGGTGAACTCCGCGGCGGCACCGGTCAGTTCGACGCGCGAGAAGACCGTGATCTCACGCTGCCACAGCGGATCGGTGGTCACCGACGCACAGTCCAGGCCGCGCAGCTCATGGGCCGCGGTCAGCAGTACGCCGACGCCCGCCGACGCCATCCGCACGGCGGTCGAGCTGTGCTGGGTGCGCACGGCGGTGCGCGGGGTGAAGCCCACCCGCTCGCACTCCAGGTCCAGCCAGCGCCGGCCCTCGACCATCGGCTCCAGGCTGCACCGCACCCAGGGCCGGTCGGCCAGCTCGGCCAGCCGCACCGATTCGCGGGCGGCGAGCGGATCGCCGTGCGGCACGACCAGCACCATCCGCTCCCGCCCCACGACGGTGACCGGCCCCTGCCAGTCCTTGGGGCCCGGCCCGAGCGCCATGTCGGCGACACCGCGCGCCATGTGCTCCTCCAGCTCCTCGGTGGTGGCGTACTCGTGGAGCACCAGGCGCACACCGGGGTGCTCCCGGGCCCAGCGTGCGCAGACCTCCGGCAGCACCCCGATCGCCTGCGCGTGCACCGTCGCGATATGCAGCTCGCCGCTCTGCGCACCGCCGGCGGCCAGCGCGGCGCGGCGGGCCTGCCGGGCGCTGCGGACGGCGAGTTCGGCGTGCGGGAAGTAGGCCCGGCCCATCGCCGTCAGCCGCACCCCGCGGGGCATCCGCTCCAGCAGCGGGCCGCCGACCTCCCGCTCCAGCGCCTTGATCTGGTGCGAGAGCGCGGACTGGGTGACGTGCAGCGCCTCGGCGGCACGAGTGAAGGACTCCTCCTCGATGACCGCCACCAGATACTCCATCTGCCGCAGGCTCATCGTCCCGCCCCTCCCCGCCGCACGCCCGGCCTCCCATGACGATCCTTCATCACCACCATAGAAACATTGCCTTGGACTCATCGCCGCAGGTGGGCGGAGTCTGAACACATGCCTGATCGCATGAGTGAGACAGACTCGAACACCACGGACGTCATCGTCATCGGCGGCGGCACGGGCGGCTACAGCACCGCCCTGCGCGCCGCTTCCCTGGGCCTGCGGGTGGTCCTGGCCGAGCGCGACCTGATCGGCGGCACCTGCCTGCACCGCGGCTGCATCCCCAGCAAGGCCATGCTGCACGCCGCCGAGCTGGTGGACGGCATCGCCGAGGCCCGCGAGCGGTGGGGCGTCAAGGTCACCGTCGACGCCCTGGACTGGCCGGCGCTGGTGGCCACCCGCGACGACATCGTCGCCCGCAACCACCAAGGCGTGGCCGGGCACCTGTCGACGGCGCAGGTCCGGGTCGTCAAGGGCACGGCGCGGCTGACCGGTCCGCGCACGGTCCACATCGAGGGCGCCGGGGAGGTGACCGCCCGGCGCGGCATCGTGCTGGCCACCGGCTCCCGGCCGCGCCTGCTGCCGGGCCTGCAGGCGGACGGACGGCGGATCGTGACCAGCGACGACGCCCTGTTCGCGGCCGAACTCCCGGCGTCCGTACTCGTCCTGGGCGGTGGCGCGATCGGCGTCGAGTACGCCTCGTTCCACCGCTCCATGGGCGCCGAGGTCACCCTCGTCGAGGCGGCGCAGCGGCTGCTCCCGCTGGAGGACGAGGACGTCGGCCGCCACCTGGCGCGCGGTCTGAAGAAGCGCGGCATCACCGTCCGTACGGGTGCCACCCTCACCGGCACCGAGCTGCTGCCGGACGGGGTCCGGGCCACCGTGACCACCGCCGGCGGCGAGGAGCTGGTGATCGAGGCCGAGCGGCTGCTGGTCGCGGTGGGGCGCGCCCCGGTGAGCGACGGGCTCGGCCTGGAGGCCGCCGGACTGTCCACGGACGCCCGGGGGTTCGTCGTGCCCGCGGACTGGTCGCGGCTGGAGACCGCCGTACCGGGCATCCACGTGGTCGGGGATCTGCTGCCGCCGCCGTCGCTGGGGCTGGCCCACGCCTCCTTCGAGGAGGGCCTGCTGGTGGCCGAGACCCTGGCGGGCGTCCCCACGCGGCCGGTGGACTACGCGACCGTCCCGCGGGTGACGTACTCCTCGCCGCAGACCGCCTCGGTCGGTCTGACCGAGGCCGAGGCGCGCGCCCGCGGCCTGGAGATCAAGGTCAACTCGATGCCGCTCGCCGCCACCGCCAAGGGCATGGTGCACGGTCAGGGCGGCATGGTGAAGGTGATCGCGGCGGCCGACGGTGCGGGCGGCGAGGCCACCGGTGTGGTGCTCGGCGTGCATCTCGTCGGGCCGCACGTCTCCGAGATGATCTCGGAGAGCCAGCTGATCGTGGCCTGGGACGCCGAACCCTCCGACGTCGCCCAGCACGTCCACGCGCACCCGACCCTGTCGGAGGCGGTCGGCGAGGCCTTCCTGACGCTGGCGGGCCGCGGTCTGCACCAGCACTGAGCGACGGGTTCGCCCCCGCGGACCGGACGATCAATTCGGTTGCGCGGGGGCGCGCCACTGGTCAGCATGGCCCGGTCAGCACGACCCTCACTGAAGCAGGAGCACGGAATGCGCGGATTCCTCGGAACGACCCCTCGCCCCGTCCGGACGACCGTTCTTGAGGAATCCACCTTCCATGCTTGTCTCGCACACCCTGAACATCGGCATTCTCGCCCACGTCGACGCAGGTAAGACCAGCCTCACCGAGCGGCTGCTGTTCGACACCGGCGCCATCGACCGGCTCGGCAGCGTCGACGCCGGCAGCACCCGTACGGACACCGGCGAGCTGGAGCGGCAGCGCGGCATCACCATCCGCTCGGCCGTCGCCTCCTTCACCGTCGGCGAGGTCCAGATCAACCTCATCGACACCCCCGGGCACTCCGACTTCATCGCCGAGGTCGAGCGTGCCCTGGGGGTGCTCGACGGCGCCGTGCTGCTGCTGTCCGCGGTGGAGGGCGTCCAGGCCCGGACCCGGGTGCTGATGCGGACACTGCGGCGGCTGCGGCTGCCCACCCTGCTCTTCGTCAACAAGATCGACCGGGTCGGCGCCCGGGGCGAGGCGCTGCTCGCGGACATCCGCCGCCTGCTGACGCCGGTCGCCGTCCCCATGACGTCGGTGTCCGGCCTCGGCACCCCACGGGCGCGCTCGGTGCCGTACGCGCTGGAGGACCCGGGGGTCCGCGACCGGATCGCCGAGGCGGTGGCCGAGGCGGACGAGTCCGTGCTGGCCCAACTGGTCGAGGGCCCGCCGCCCACCGCTGACGGGCTGCGCGCCGCCCTCGCCGCGCGCACCGCCGACGGTTCGCTCCACCCCGTGTACTTCGGTTCGGCACTCGGCGGCCAGGGCGTCGGCACGCTCATCGACGGCATGGTCCGGCTGATCCCACCGGCCCCGGTGGTCACGGGCACCGAACCCCGCGGCACGGTCTTCGCCGTCCACCAGTCTCCGCGGGGCGAGCGCACGGCCCATATCCGGCTCTACGAGGGCGAGTTGCGGCCCCGGCAGCGGATCGAACTGCACCGCCCGGGTGCGCCGGACGGTGCGAGCGGCCCGCTGACCGGCCGGATCACCGCACTCGACGTCATCGGGCGGCCGCCCGGCGACGACGGGCCGCTGACCCCGGGAAACATCGCGGTGCTCCGCGGACTGCCCGGCGTCCGGACCGGCGACCGCCTCGGCCCGCCCACCGGCGCCGGCGCCGAGGCCGGTCTCTTCCCCTCCCCCACCCTCGAAACCCTCGTCCGGGCCGGCGATCCGGCACGCGCCGCCGCGTTGCGCGCCGCGCTGCTGGCACTCGCCGACCAGGACCCGCTGCTGCAGGTCCGCCCCGCGCCCGACGGTGCCACCTCGGTGCTGCTGCACGGCGAGGTGCAGAAGGAGATCATCGCGGCCACCCTGCGTCAGGAGTACGGCATCGAGGCCGCGTTCGCACCGAGCCGGGTGGTGTGCGTGGAGCGGCCGTGCGGCGTCGGCGAGGCGCTCCACGAGATCGCCCGGCGCGGCCACACCGGGCCCTGGGCCACGGTCGGACTGCGCGTCGAACCGGGCGCCCGCGGCTCCGGCCCGGTCTTCGCCTACGAGACGGAACTGGGGGCGCTTCCGCACGGCTTCCACCAGGCCGTCGAGGAGACCGTACTGGCGACCCTGCGGCGCGGCCCGCGCGGTCTGGCGGTGACGGACTGCCGGGCGGTGCTGACCCGCTCCGGCTTCATCGGCCCGGTCAGCACGGCCGGGCACTTCCGCGCGGTCACGCCCGGCGTGCTGCTGCGCGCCCTGGAGCGGGCCGGCACCCGGGTGTACGAGCCGTACCACGCCTTCGAGGCCGAGGTCCCGCTCGCCGCGCTCGCGCCCGTGACCGCCCGGCTGGCCGCGCTGGGCGCGGAGTTCGGCGAGACCTCCGGCGGCCGGCGCTCCTGGCTGCTCGGCGGCGCCCTGCCGGCCCGCCACGTCCAGGAGTTCGAGGGGCTGTTGCCGGGGCTGACGCACGGCGAAGGGGTGTGGATGTCGTATCCGTCGGGCGACCGCCCGCTACGACAGGACGCGGCGTCGCTCGGGGAGGGGAGCTAGCGCTCCGTCAGCACGTAGTCCACCCTGCCGAAGGTGATGTGGTCGCCGGGGCCGACGGGGACCTCGCCGACCACCCGGCGGCCGTTGACGCAGGTGCCGTTCGTGGAGCCGAGGTCGCGCAGCAGCCAGCCCTTGCCAGTGCTGCGGAGTTCGGCGTGGGCGCGGGAGACCGTCTCGTGGTTCAGGCGCAGGCCCACTCCCGGGGCCCGCCCTATGAGCAGGGGGAACGGTCCCGGCTCCGGCAGCAGGAGCTTGGGCAGCCGCTCCGTGCGCCAGGCCCTGCGCACCCGTATGTGGAAGGCGGATACCCGGCCGACCATCCTCAGCAGGGTGCCCTGGACCTTGCCGTGGCTCTCCAAGTCGGCGGTGGCCAGGTCGAGTTCGGAGTGCTGTTGGGCGGTGAGGACGAGTTCCAGGCGCCGCAGGAAGGTGTCCTGGGACAGCCGTCCCTGCGCCGCGCCGTCGCGCAGCAGATCGAGAGCGCGTTCCCGGTCGGCATCCGACGGGCGCGCCGGGCGCGCGGGGAACTCGAGCGAAGTCATGCCGTGATTGTCCGACCACCGCGAGCCGCTGTCCAGGCGATGTAGGTGCGCGGGGCGGTCGACCCGGTCACGTCGGCCGGCTCCCCGGAACGGCCCAGCGCGATGGCGCATTGTCGGCCCGCACCGCCCCGCCGGGCTGTGCGGCGGCGCGACGACATGCTTGGCTCGTGGGAACCGCCGCGATCGAAGGAGGACGGCCGTGCTGTTCGAGGTATGGGCGCCGAGGGCCGGGCAGGTCGTCCTCCAGTGGGCGGGGGACCGGGCCGGTGAACCGCCGGTCGCGATGGAACGGGACGAGGCCCGCGCGGGCTGGTGGCGCGCCGAGGCGCCGGCCCGCGACGGCGACCGCTACGCCTTCCGGCTCGACGGCGGGCCGCCACGGCCCGATCCGCGCGCCGCACGGCTGCCGGACGGCCCCGGCGGGCCCGGCGCGGTCGTCGAGCACGACCGGTTCGGCTGGCGGCATCCGTGGTCCGGCCGCCCGCTGCCCGGCGCGGTCCTCTACGAGCTGCACATCGGGACGTACACCCCCGAGGGCACCTTCGACGCCGCGGCCGCGCGGCTGCGGCACCTGGCCGACCTGGGGATCAGCCATGTGTCGCTGATGCCCGTCTGCCCGTTCCCGGGCACCCACGGGTGGGGGTACGACGGGGTCGCGCCCTGGGCGGTGCACGAGCCGTACGGCGGGCCCGACGGGTTCAAGCGGTTCGTGGACGCCGCGCACGGCCTCGGCCTCGGAGTCGTCCTCGACGTGGTGCACAACCACCTCGGCCCGTCGGGCAACCATCTCCCGGAATTCGGGCCGTACTTCACCGAGACCCATCACACGCCGTGGGGAGCGGCGGTCAACCTCGACGCGCCCGGCTCCGACGAGGTGCGCGGCTACCTCGTCGGCAGTGCGCTGGCCTGGCTGCGCGACTACCGACTCGACGGGCTGCGGCTGGACGCCGTCCACGCGCTGCACGACGACCGGAGCCCGCACTTCCTGGCCAAGCTGTCCGCCGCCGTGGACGGGCTGGCCGGCCGCCTGGGGCGCCCGCTGTTCCTGATCGCCGAGTCCGACCTCAACGATCCGCGCACCACCGCGCCCCGGGAGAGCGGCGGCCAGGGCCTGCACGCCCAGTGGAACGACGACTTCCACCACGCCCTGCACACCGCGCTCACCGGCGAATCCCAGGGCTACTACGCCGACTTCGCGCGCGCCCCGCTCGCCGCCCTCGCCAAGACCCTGACCGGCGGCTTCTTCCACGACGGTACGTACTCCAGCTTCCGCGGCCGGGTGCACGGCGCGCCGCTGGACCTGCGCGGCACGCCCGCGTACCGGCTGCTGGCCTACGCCCAGACGCACGACCAGGTCGGCAACCGCGCGCTCGGCGACCGGCTCGGCGCCGGCGTGCCCCCCGGGCTGCTCGCCTGTGCCGCCGCGCTGGTGCTGTGCTCGCCGTTCACCCCGATGCTGTTCATGGGCGAGGAGTGGGGGGCGAGAACCCCCTGGCAGTACTTCACCGATCACACGGATCCGGAGCTGGCGGAGGCGGTACGGGCCGGCCGGCGGCGCGAGTTCGCCGCGCACGAGTGGGCGGGCGAGGTCGGCGACTGGCCCGACCCCCAGGCCCCGGCCACCCGCGCCCGCTGCGTCCTGGACTGGTCCGAACCGGCCCGCCCGCCCCATGCCCGCCTGCTGGCCTGGCACCGTACGCTGCTGACGCTGCGCCACGAGCTGCCCGCGCTGACCGACCCCGATCCGCGCCACACCGACGTCCGCTTCGACGAGGACGCCCGCTGGCTGCTGCTGCGGCGCGGCCCGCTGCGGGTGGCGGTCAACCTGGGGCGGGACACCACGGCGGAGATCGCGGTGGCCGACCGGGACACCGACCTGCAGGCACTGGCGGGCTGGCCCGAGGCCCGGCTCCCCGGCACGGACGGCGTGCTGCGGCTCCCGCCGGAGTCCGTGGTGGTCCTGGGCCCCTAGGGGGTGGCTGTGATGGACACTGGAGCTGTGCCCCTGCGTATCTCCGACCTCCTGGCCAGGCCCGATCTCCGTCTGTCGGTCACCTACGAGGTGCCGCCGCGGCTGCTGGACCGCACGGTCGAGGCGGCGACCGTCTCGGATCTGCTGACGCCGGGCAAGTGGCTGCAGGGCGGGGAACTGCTGATGACCATCGGCCTGTTGCTGCCGATGGAACCGGCCGCCTGCCGGGCCTACGTCCGGGACGTGGCCGAGGGCGGGGCCGCGTGCCTGGCGCTCGGGCTGGGGCAGGGACTGCCGTACCAGGAGGCGCCGCGACCACTGGTGGCGGCGGCCGAGGAGGCGGGCCTGCCGCTGCTGACGGTGCCGGACGAGGTGCCGTTCATCGCCGTCACCAAGGCCGTCTTCGACGCGCGGGCCGATGAGCAGCGCGCGGCGCTGCACCGGGCGTTCGCGACCCAGCGGCGGCTGACGGCCGCCGCGGCGGCCGGCGACGGGCTGCGGCCGATGCTGGCGGAGTGGACGGCCGCCACCGGGGTCGGCGCCGCGGTGCTCGACCCGCTGGGGCGCCTGCTGGCGGCGGGCGGGCGCGCGCCGCAGCCACCGCCCGCGCAGGCCCGCGAGCTGATCGAACGGGTCGCCACGCGCGGACTGCGCGGCAGCGCGTCCAGTACGGCCGCGGGGCAGCAGCTGGAGGTGCAGCCGCTGGGTGCGCGGCGGCTGCGCGGTCTGCTGCTGCTCACCGGCAGCCCGGACGAGGCCGCCCGCTCGGTCGTCCCCGGCCTGGTCTCGCTGCTGTCCCTGGAACTGGAGCGCCGGCATCTGCGCGACGAGCCCGAGCGCCGCCGCAGGTCGGCGCTGCTCTCGGAGCTGCTGGCCGACGAGGATCCGTCCGCCGACCGGGCCCGGGACATCCTGCACTCGGTGGGGCTGACCGCCGAGCGGGTGCGGGGGGTCGTGGTGGAGCCGGGCGGCGGGGACGGTGCGGCCGGTGCCGGGCGGCCTGTGGGAGACACGGCGCAGGACGCGGCTGCCGACGCCGCCCAGGAGACGGCCGCCGATCTGGCCCTGGCGATGCCCGGCGGCCTGGTCCGGGTCACCGACGCGGCGCCGGGCGGCGCGCCGGGCCGGCTCATCGAGGCGGTGATCGGCGAGGAGCTGGACATCCGCGATGTGCTCGCCCGCTTCGCACCGCACTGCCCCGCGGGCATCGGCCCGGCCACCGCCCCCGAAGCGGTACGGGTGTCGCTGCGTCAGGCCGCCGGTCTGCTCGCCGTCAGCCGGTCCAGCGGTGAGCCGGAGGAGGCCCGGCAGAGCCGGTCCAGCCGGCTGCTGCTCGACCTCGGTGACCGCCGTACGCTGCACGGCTACGCCGACTCCGTGCTGGGTCCGCTCGACCTCGCGGACAACGGCGAGGAGCTCATCGCCACCCTGGCGGCCTGGCTGGAGACCGGCGGCGCCTGGGACGCCACCAGCCGCCGCCTCGGCGTCCACCGGCACACCGTACGCAACCGCCTCGACAAGGCCATGGACCTCACCGGCCGCCGCCTCGACGACCCCGACGACCGCTTCGACCTGTGGCTGGCCACCCGCATCCGGCGCGGCGGCGCACCGTCCGCCCACGCCGCCGCCCGACCCGCTCCCCCGCCGCCCCCCACACCACCAGCCCGGTGACCGACGCCGCTGTGTGCCCGCCCCGCCTTTCGTTCTCCCCTCCACACCGTCTTTACTTCGATGGTGACCTACGAGATCCGCACCCTAGAACCCGGCGCCGCCGGCCCAGCCCCCACCGCCCCCGCTCTCGGCTCCGTGCGGGGCGGCGGACGCGGCACCCTGGTGGCCGTCAGCGACCTGCACATCCGCTACAAGGAGAACCGCGAGATCGTCGAGCGGTTAAGACCGCAGTCCCAAGACGACTGGCTGCTGGTCGCCGGCGACGTCGGCGAGTACGTCTCCGACATCCGCTGGGCGCTCGGCCTGCTCAGCGAACGGTTCGCCCAGGTGGTGTGGGTGCCGGGCAACCACGAGCTGTGGACGCCGCCGGACGACCCGGTGCAGCTGCGCGGCGTGGCGCGCTATGAGCATCTGGTGGACATCTGCCGGGAGTTGGGCGTCCTGACGCCCGAGGACCCCTATCCGGTCTGGGAGGGCGTCGGCGGACCCGCGGTCATCGCCCCCCTCTTCCTCCTCTACGACTACACCTTCCGCGAGCCGGGGCTGACGTCGAAGGCGGAGGCGCTCGCCCGGGCCGAGGAGGCCGGGGTGGTGTGCACCGACGAGTTCCATCTGCACCCGGACCCCTATCCGACGCGGGAGGCCTGGTGCCAGGCGCGGGTGGCGGCCACCGAGGCCCGGCTCGCCGCCGTCCCGGAGGAGCTGCCGACCGTCCTGATCAACCACTGGCCCGTGGTGCGCGAACCCACCCGGCCGCTGTGGTACCCGGAATTCGCGCTGTGGTGCGGTACGGAGGCGACCGCCGACTGGCCGCGCCGGTTCCGCGCCGCCACCGTCGTCTACGGCCATCTGCACATCCCCCGGCTGCTGATGTGCGACGGAATCCCCCACCAGGAGGTGTCGCTCGGCTACCCGCGTGAGTGGCAGCGCCGCTCCGGCGAACCGGGCCGCCCGGTCCAGATCCTTCCCGCCCCGGTCGCGGTCGCGCCCGGCGTCACGGGGAGCCACGCATGATCGACAAGTTGCTGCCCGCGCCGATCGTGACCGCCGAGGCCTTCCAGGACGCGCCCCTGTCCGAGATGTTCCCCGAGGAACGGGCGCTGGTGGCCAAGGCGGTGCCCAAGCGCCAGCTGGAGTTCGGCACCGTACGCAGCTGCGCCCGCAGTGCGCTGTCCCGGCTGGGCTTCGCCCCCGCGCCGCTGCTGCCCGGCCGCGACCGGGCGCCGCAGTGGCCGGCCGGTGTCGTCGGCGCGATGACGCACTGCGCCGGCTACCGCGCGGCCGCGGTGGCCCAGCGGCGGGACATGGTGACCGTCGGTCTGGACGCGGAGCCGAACCTGCCCGTGAACGACCCCGGCGTCCTCGATCTCGTCACCCTGCCCGAGGAGCGCGCCCAGCTCCGCCATCTGGCGGACCTGGAACCGGAAGTCAGCTGGGACCGGCTGATCTTCAGCGCCAAGGAGAGCGTCTACAAGGCCTGGTACCCCCTCGCCCAGCGCTGGCTGGGATTCGAGGACGCCCTGCTCACCCTCGACCCCACGGACGCCACCTTCACCGCCCGTCTCCTCGTCCCCGGACCCGTCGTCGACGGCAGGGAGGTCACCGAGTTCAGCGGGGGGTGGCTGGTCGAGGCCGGGTTCGTGGTGACGGCCATCGCCATGACGGCATGAGGCGGGGCTGACGGCCGACGGCCGACAACGGCGGGGCCGGCGGCGGGAAGGGGTGGATCCCCGCCCGCCGCCGGCCCCGCGTGTCGTCCGGTGTCAGCCGTCGTGGTCGGCCCTCAGTCCTCGTCCGCCGTCAGCCGCAGCGAGATGCTGTTGATGCAGTACCGCTGGTCCGTGGGGGTCGGGTAGCCCTCACCCGCGAAGACGTGCCCCAGGTGCGAACCGCACTTCGCGCAGCGGACCTCCGTCCGCACCATGCCGTGGGAGCGGTCCTCGATGAGCTCGACCGCCTCGGAGTCCTTGGGGTCGTAGAAGGACGGCCAGCCGCAGTGGCTCTCGAACTTGGTGTCGGAGCGGAAGAGCTCGGCGCCGCAGGCACGGCAGGAGTAGGCACCGGCGGTCTTGGTGTCGGTGTACTCGCCGACGAACGCGGGCTCGGTGCCGGCCTGCCGGAGCACCTGGTACTCGGCGGGGGTCAGCTCGGCGCGCCACTGCTCATCGGGCTTGTCGATCTCGTACGGCATCTGGGTGCCTCCTCCTCAGCTCAGCTGCCCAGGCGGGTCAGGACGGCGGGGCCGAGGTCGGTCACATCGCCCGCGCCCATGGTGAGAACAAGGTCACCGGGCCGGGCCATTCCGGCGATCACGTCCGGGACGGCGGCCTGGTCGCTCTCGGCGGTGACCTCGGCGCCGGCGGCACGCGCGGCGTCGATGATCAGGGAGCTGGTGACGCCGGGAATCGGGTCCTCGCGGGCCGGATAGATGTCCAGGACGACGGAGGCGTCGGCGAGGGCCAGCGCCTGGCCCATCTCCACGCCCAGCTCCTGGGTGCGGGAGAAGAGATGCGGCTGGAAGACGACGAGGATGCGGCTGTCCGATCCCTGCGTGGCGCCGCGGATGGCCTCCAGGTCGGCGGTCATCTCCGTGGGGTGGTGGGCGTAGGAGTCGATGACCTGGACGCCGGCGGCCTCGCCCTTGAGCTGGAGGCGGCGCTTGACGCCGGTGTACTTGCCGAGGGCGGAGGCGAGGTTGTGCGGCGGCAGGTCCAGGGCGACGCCGGCGGCCAGGGCGGCGACGGCGTTGTGGGCGTAGTGCCGGCCGGGGACGGAGACGGTGAAGGTGAGGATCTTGCCGCTGGTCAGGGTGACGGTGACGTCGCTGGTCAGGCCGCGGGGGTTGACCTTGAGGATGCGGACGTCGGCGTCCGGTGACTCGCCGTAGGTGACGACCTCGATGTCGTAGCGGCCGGAGATCTTGGCGGTCAGCTCGCGGGCGCCGGGGTGGTCGGCGGCAATGACCAGGGTGCCGCCCGGGCGGATGCGGCCGACGAAGGTCTCGAAGGACTCGTAGATCTCGTCCATCGAGGCGTAGTTGGCGTGGTGGTCCAGCTCGACGTTGAGGACGATGGCGACCTCGGGGGCGTACTTGTGGAAGCTGCGGTCGCTCTCGTCGGCCTCGGCGACGAAGATCTCGCCGGAGCCGTGCTCGGCGTTGGAGCCGGGGGCGTCGAGGTCGCCGCCGATGGCGTAGGACGGCTTGAGGCCGAGGGCGCCGAGGGAGACCGCGAGCATGGAGGTCGTCGTCGTCTTGCCGTGGGTGCCCGCCACCGCGATGGGGCGCAGGCCGTCCATGAGGGAGGCGAGGGCGTCGGAGCGGTGCACGACGGGGATGCCGCGCTCATGGGCGGCGGCCAGCTCGGGGTTGTCGGGGCGGATCGCGGAGGAGACCACGACGCTGGTGGCGTCGGCGGCGAGATGCCCGGCGGCATGGCCGATGTGGACCGTGGCGCCGAGGTCGCGCAGGGCCCGAGCCGTCGCGGAGTCCTTGGCGTCGCTGCCCGCCACCTGGGCGCCGCGCTGCGCGAGGATCTTGGCGATGCCCGACATGCCGGCTCCACCGATGCCGATGAAGTGCGGCCGTTCCATCGAGGCTGGGATGGCGGGTGCCATGGTGCGTCTCCCTGATCGTCGATCATCGCGAGCGGTACTGCTGTCGTTCTGTCGTGCTGCCGATGATTCTCGCACCCGGCACCGACAGCACCGGTCCGCGGACCCCGGCCGGCGACGGCACCGGCCCGCGGGGCGCCGCTCAGCGGCGGATCAGGCCCTGGGCGGTGGCGGCGGCGACCGCGGACGTGCGCGAGTCCACGCCCAGCTTGGCGTAGATGTGGACGAGGTGGGACTTGACGGTCGCCTGGCTGAGGAAGAGCCGCTTGCTGATCGCGGCGTTCGACAGGCCGTCGGCGACCAGCTGCAGGACCTCGGTCTCCCGGCGGGAGAGCGCGGTGGCGGGGGTCCGCATCCGGTCCATCAGGCGCAGCGCGATGGTGGGCGCGAGCGCGGACTTGCCGGCGGCGGCGGTGCGCACCGCGGCGGCCAGTTCCTCCGGCGGGGCGTCCTTGAGGAGGTAGCCGGTGGCGCCGGCCTCGATGGCGGCGAGGATGTCGGCGTCGGTGTCGTACGTGGTCAGCACCAGGACCCGGGGGGCACCGGGGCGGGCGGCGATCGCGGCGGTGGCCTGGGAGCCGAGCATCCGGCCGCCGAACTGGAGGTCCATGAGGACCACGTCGAGGTCGCGCCCCGCGGCGAGCTCGACGGCCTGCTCGGCGGTGGCGACGTCGGCGACGACCTCGAAGTCGGGCTCGGTCTCCAGGACGGCGCGCAGCCCGGCGCGCACGACGGGGTGGTCGTCGGCGAGCAGCAGCCGGATGACGCAGGCCCCGCCCTGGGGCGAGGCCGGCGTCCCGGGAGAGTCCGTAGGGGTCACGAGGCGGCCTCCGGGGTGGCGGGTGCTGCGGTGCAGGGCAGGGTGACGGCGATGGCGGTGCCCTCTCCGGGGGCGGACTCGACGGCGAGGGTGCCCTGGAGGGCGCGGGCTCTGGCGCGCATCGCGGCGAGGCCGAAGCCGGTGCCGGAGGCCGCCGCGGAGCCCGGTGCGGGCACCTCCGCGGGCACGAATCCGGCGCCGTCGTCGACGACGTCCAGGGCGACCTCGGTGTCCATGTAGCTGAGGGTCAGCTCGACCCGGTCGGCGGCGGCGTGCTGCACGGTGTTGGCGAGCGCGGACTGGGCGATGCGCAGCAGGGCCACCTCGTGCGGGGTGGGCAGGGCGGTGGGCGCGCCGGAGACCTGGCAGTGCACGGCGAGACCGGACGTACGGGCGGTGGTGGCGCAGAGCCGTTCCAGGGCGGCGGGCAGCGTGCCCGCCTCTAGGTCGGGTGGGCTCAGCGCGCGCACGAAGCGGCGCGCCTCGGCGAGGTTGTCCACCGCGGCGGTACGGGCCTGCCGGACATGGCCGAGGGCCGTGCCGGGCCGCTCCGGCAGGGCGCGTTCGGCGGCCCGCAGCAGCAGCTGGATGCTGGACAGGCCCTGGGCGAGGGTGTCGTGGATCTCGCGGGCCAGCCGCTCGCGCTCGGCGAGTACTCCGGCGGCGTGTTCCGCCGCGGCGAGTTCGCTGCGGGCCGCGGTCAGCTCCTCGATGAGGCGGCGGCGCTGTTCGCTCTCCCGATAGAGGGCCTCGTAGCCGAGGACGACGGCGACGGCGACGGCGGCGCCCAGCGCGGGCCCGAGCACGGTGCCGACGCTCAGGGTGTGGGTGTGCCAGCCGAATCCGGCGACGGCGACGGCGGTGGTGGCCACGACGGCGGGCAGCGCCCAGCGCAGCGGCAGCAGATGCAACTGGACGAAGAAGAGCGGGAAGGCCAGCCAGACGCCGTCCGGGGTGAGGGCGAGCAGCACCAGCCAGAGCAGGCCCACGGCGCCCAGCCAGAGGGCGGCGGCGCCCGTGGAGCCGCGCAGACGGGGCAGCCTGGGCCCGATCGCGTACACGGCGAACAGCGCGACGGCGGTGGGGATGACGGCCGCGGCGTCCGGCGCGTGGTCGGCGACGGCGCGTACGGCGGCCAGCCCGAGCAGCGCGGCCACCATCAGATGCAGGCAGCTGCGCAGGACCCGCAGGACGGGGGTGAGGGAGTGATCGGTCACGGCTTCTTCGGTCACGGCCTCTTCAGGCTAAGGGCCACCTTCACCTGCGGCATCAATCGAAGGGTTGATCCCGGGGCGCACCTTTCGACGCCGGTGAACCACTCCGCGGCGCGATGCCGCGGCCCCACCCGGGAGGCGACCGTGGACGCCAGCCGCCGGGCAGTGGGTCCGGCGCCCGGATCCGAGGAGAGCTGCGCCGGTGTTCGTCGCCTGGAGAGACCTGAGATTCGCCAAGGGGCGGTTCGCCCTGATGGGCACCGTCGTCGTGCTGATCACGGTGCTGGTGGGACTGCTGTCCGGCCTGACCGCGGGCCTGGGCCGGGAGAACACCTCGGCGATCACCGCGCTGCCCGCCGACCACCTGGTGTTCTCCGCCCCCGCCGGGGACGACGCCGTTGCCTTCACCGGTTCGCGGCTGCCGGAGCGGACCGTGGGGCAGTGGGCCCGGGTGCCGGGCGTACGGTCCGCCGAACCGTTGGGGATCACCACGACGAAGGCCGGTGCGGACGGGCGGACGGCCGCGGTGTCGGCGTTCGGGGTCCGCCCGGGTTCGCGGCTGGGCCCGGACACCGGGCAGGTCGGCGAGGGTGCGGTGGTGCTGTCCGAGAAGGCCGCCGAGTCGCTCGGTGTGCGGACCGGGGGATCACTGACACTGGGCGGCCGTACGGTGCGCGTCGCGGCGGTGTCGAGCGCGGCGATGTACAGCCACACACCGGTGGTCTGGACGACGCTGGGCGACTGGGCGCGGCTGTCGGGCGGCTCCGGGGGCCGGGGCGGCGGCTCCGCTCCCACCCCGGAGGCGACCGTGCTGGCCCTGTCCACCACCGGGAGCGCCGATCTGGCGGCCGCCGACAAGAAGCTGGGCACCCGGACCGTCACGACCGACGACGCGCTGCGGGCGATCGGCTCGTACTCCGCCGAGAACGGCTCGCTGCAGCTGATGCGGGGCTTTCTATTCGCCATCTCCGCGCTGGTCATCGGGGCGTTCTTCACGGTGTGGACGATCCAGCGCAGCGGCGACGTGGCCGTGCTGAAGGCGCTGGGCGCCTCGACCCGCTATCTGCTGCGGGACGCGCTCGGCCAGGCCGTCGTCCTGCTGGTGATCGGTACGGGCCTGGGCACCGCCGTGGCGGCGGGGGTGGGTGCCGGGATCGGCGGCGCGGTGCCGTTCGTGCTCGATCCGTCCACCGTGCTGATCCCCGCCCTGATCATGATCGCGCTGGGTGCCGTGGGCGCCGCGCTGTCCATCCGCCGCATCACCTCCGTAGACCCGCTGACCGCCCTGGGAAGTGCCCGATGAGCCTCGAACTGACCGATGTGACCCTCACCTACCCCGACGGCGGGGCTCGGCTGACCGCGCTGGACGAGGTCTCGCTGTCCGTGCCCGCCGGGTGTCTGACCGCGGTGATCGGGCCGTCCGGGTCCGGGAAGTCCAGCCTGCTCGCGGTCGCCGCGACGCTGATCGGCCCCGACAGCGGGCGGGTGGTGATCGACGGTACGGACACCGCGGGCCTGGGCCGCGGCGAGCTGACGGCGCTGCGCCGCACCACGATCGGCACGGTCTTCCAGCAGCCGAACCTGCTGCCCTCCCTGACCGCGGTCGAGCAGCTGCAGGTGATGGCCCATCTCGACGGCCGCTCGCCCCGTAGGGCACGCTCCCGGGCCCTGGAGCTGCTGGCGGCGGTCGGCCTGGACGGGCAGGCCCACCGGCGCCCGCACCAGCTGTCGGGCGGGCAGCGCCAGCGGATCAACATCGCCCGGGCGCTGATGAACGAGCCCGCCGTGCTGCTGGTGGACGAGCCGACCAGCGCACTGGACCACGAACGCGGCGCCGCGGTCCTGGATCTGCTGCTCACCCTCACCCACCAGCGCGCCACCGCGACGGTGCTGGTCACCCACGACGCCGCGCATCTGGGCGCGGCCGACGAGATCGCGGAGGTGCGGGACGGACGGCTGCGTCCGCGGGTGGGAGCCCGCTCCTGACGGACGCCGCTGCACCGTTTGGGACGGCCGCTGGGGCGGTGCGCCCCGCCCCGTAACCCGCGCGGGGTGCGGGTACGCCAACCGGGTGGCGTACCGGCACCGCGCACACGAGGTCAGGCAGACCCCTGGGGCTGGTCGTCCGCGGCGTGCGAGAAGAGCTTGAGCACCGGGACGCCGACCTTGTGGCGGGCGCGGGAGGCCCAGTCTCGGTGGAAGAACTCCTCGACGAAGTGCGGTGTGGTCAGCACGATCACCTCGTCCGCGCCGGTCTCGTCGACGACGGAGCGCAGCAGGTCCAGCGGGTGAGCCTCGACCACCTGTCCGATGGCCTCCGCACCCGCGTCGCGCAGCGCTTGCAGGGTGTGGGACAGGGCGAGGTCGGCGGGGGCGTCCGCCGCGCTGCCGCCCGGTTCCTCGCCCTCCCGTACGGCGTCGTCGAACTCGCCGAGGGCCACGTCGTCGATGGCCCGCAGCAGTACGTCCTGCTTGCCGCGCGGCTGCATCAGGACGACGAACGACATCGGGTCGTCGCCGTGGAGGGTCGTCACGAACTCCACGTCGGCGGGCGTCAGTGGCTTCTCGATCATCAATACGCTCGTGAACACGACGGACGCCCTTCTTCTCTTCGGGGCACTGCGGTGCGCGGTGCCCGACAGAAACCATCCTGCCCCGTCGCCACACGGGACTGCTGGCTTTTAGTGTGCCCAAAGGAAGCTAAGCGGAACAGATAATTCCGCCGATTGTCAGGACCGACGGTAGCGAGTGAAGAGAAACCCGGCCTCCTCCAATACGGACGCCAGGACGAACCGCTCGGGAACCGGGACGGCCGGTCCGTCCATGATCCTCGGCGCGGCACCCACGGCGACCACCGGGGCCAGCGTCAGACACATCTCGTCCACCGCCCCCGCCGCCGCGAACTGCCCCAGCAGCCGCGGTCCGCCCTCCGTGAGCAGCCGGGCGTACCCCTGTGCGGCCAGCACCCCGGCCACCCGGGCCGGATCGACACCCAGTCCCTCACCGGCGAACAGCACCTCGGCCCCCGCCTCCCGGGCCTTCGCCACCCGGTCCGCCGGCGCGCCCGCACCGGTCAGCACGAGGGTGGGGACCAGCGGCTCGGTGAACAGGGGCAGACCGAAGTCCAGCCCGAGACCGGCGGTGACCACGGCGATGGCGGGGGCCGGGCCCTGGCCGGCGGCGGCCCGCCGGGCGGCGAACGCCTCCCGAGCGCGGGCCGGCCGGTAGCCCTCCTGCCGTACCGTTTCCGCACCCACCACCACGACATCCGCGAGCGCCCGCAGCACCCCGAAGATCCGCATGTCGGCGTCGCCGGAGAGCGGCTGCGAGCGGCCCTCGTGATGCGCCGCGCCGTCCATCGACGACACCATGTTGGCGCGCAGCCAGCCGCCCCGCCGCGCGCGCGCCGGATCGTCCGGCGCCGGATACGCGTAGGCCTCGGCCAGCTCGTCCAGGGTCCACTCGCGGTCCTCCGGACCGGGCGGCGGCGCCGCGGCGTGGGTGCCGTCAGGAGAGGTCGCGGGCGGGGTGGGGAGGGGGAACAGGCGTCGCATGGCGGCAGTGTGACATGCCTCGCCCGGCGGCCCGGCGGATACCGCCGAGGAGATAGGCTGGACGGCTGTGTCGCCTTCCCAGCCCTCTTCCCCTCAGCCCGACCCGATAGCCGGACCGCCGGCCGACGGGGACGACGTGGCGCCCACCGCGCTCACCTCCCGCGCCCCGCACGTCCCGGCCGACCGCCTGGTCGCCGAGATGGTGCCGCCGCCACGCTTCCAGGACGCCCGCTTCGACACCTACATCCCCGACGCCCGGCAGCCCAGCCAGGCCGAGGCCGTCCAGGTGCTGAGCGACTTCGCGGACGGCATCGAAGCCGGGACGGGCGCGGGCACCGCGAAGCGGCGCTGGTTCGCCAGGAAGCCGGCGGCCCCCAAGGGTCCGCGCGGCGTCTATCTGGACGGCGGCTACGGCGTCGGCAAGACGCACCTGCTCGCCTCCCTGTGGCACGCCACCCCGGCCCCGGCCGAACGCAAGGCCTTCGGCACCTTCGTCGAGCTGACCAACCTCGTCGGCGCGCTCGGCTTCCAGCAGACCGTCCGCACGCTCGGCGACCACAAGCTGCTGTGCATCGACGAGTTCGAGCTGGACGACCCCGGCGACACGGTCCTGGTCTCCACCCTGCTCGGCAAGCTGGTGGACGCCGGCGTGGCGCTGGCCGCCACCTCCAACACCCTGCCCGGCAAGCTCGGCGAGGGCCGCTTCGCCGCCGCCGACTTCCTGCGCGAGATCCAGGGCCTGAGCGCCCACTTCCGTCCACTGCGGATCGACGGCGAGGACTACCGCCACCGCGGTCTGCCCGAGGCCCCCGCCCCGTACGACACCGAGACCGTCACCCGCGCCGCCTACCGCACGCCCGGCGCCTCGCTCGACGACTTCCCCTCCCTGCTGGAGCACCTGTCGAAGGTCCACCCCAGCCGCTACGGCGCGATGTGCGACGGCATCGAGGCGGTCTGCCTCACCGACGTCCAGGCGGTCCCCGACCAGTCCACCGCGCTGCGCCTGGTGGTCCTCGCCGACCGGCTCTACGACCGCGAGGTGCCCGTACTGGCCTCCGGCAAGGCCTTCGACGAGCTGTTCAGCGACGAGATGCTGCGCGGCGGCTACCGCAAGAAGTACTTCCGGGCGATCTCCCGCCTGACGGCGCTGGCCCGCGACGCCAAGCCGCTGGTCGCCGACGAGGCGCCGTAGGGGAACTCCGGGCCCTGGCCGGCCGGTCCACCGGGAGGTCTACGACTTCCGGTAGTGCCGGGCCAGGGCGTGGAAGGCCTCCTTCGGCTCCCAGGGCACGGCGGCGTCGCCGCGCTCCCCGTCCAGCACCTTGACGATGCCGTACGACCCCAGGTCCTCGTCCCGGAGCGGATCCTTGCGGTGCGGCAGGGCGTAGCAGACGAAGCTGAACCAGAAGGTCGTGTCGACCCCCTCCTCCTCGAAGAGCGGCAGCAAGTCGTCCATGTAGCGGACCTGTTCGCCCTCGTCGCGCACGGTCCCCGGTGTGACGGTGCCGTCCGGCTGGACGACGAGCCAGCCGGCCGCACCCATGTCCCCGGCTCCGCGGTAGGCGCAGCAGCCGGCCTCGGTGACCACGACCGGCTTGCCGTGCGCGAAGTACGCCCGCAGGTCCTCGCGGTAGGTGGCGGCGTTGCGGCTGCTGCGGTACGCGTCGACGCCGACGAGGTCGAAGGGCGTCCAGTCGACGTGCTCGATGGGGATCGACGCGTAGCTGAGCGGGCCGCCGAACCGCGGCCGGACGGCCCCGGCCACCTCGGCGAGGAAGGCGTTGACCGGCTCCGGGATCGCGGCGAGCGCCTTCTCACGTACCTCCGGTGCGGCCCGCAGCGGCTCCATACGGTCGTTGAAGGTCTCGCCGGGCAGGTAGCCGCGGTTGAAGATGCTGATCTCGCAGCCGGTGGCCAGTACGACATCGGCCCCTTGGCGCCGCAGTTCCTCGGCGCGGTCCGCGCACTCGACGAAGTACGGCAGGAGCTGATCCTCCGTCATCTCGCAGGGGAACGGCGAGTACCAGACCGCGAGCCCGACCTCCGCCGCGGCCTCGGCCGCCGCGCTGAGCCGCCCGGGGTCGCCGCCGGTGATGCGCACGGTGTTGCAGTGCAGGTCCTCGGCGATGACCCGCATGTCGCGCGCCGCGAGGTCGGGGGTGAATCGGGGGTTCGTGGTGTCGCCGTTCGGAAACGTTCCGGTGTCGTACTGCACGCCCTTGCCACGCATGGCACCCCTTAAGGTTCGTCGCGTATCTTATCCGCCACGTAAGATACACACTGTGCCTAAAGATGTGAACAGTGAGGCGTCGCCCCCGGGGCGCCGACGCAGGGGCGCCGCACTGGAAGCCGCCCTGCTGGACGCCGCCTGGGAGGAACTCCTCGCCGTCGGCTACCACGACCTGACGTACGAGGGCGTGGCGGCCCGCGCCCGCACCAGCCGGACGGTGCTCTACCGGCGCTGGCCCGAGCGCCGCGACCTGGCCCTGGCCGCCCTGCGGCACCGCACACCGCCACTGCCCCCGCCGCCACCGGACACCGGCGCGCTGCGCACCGACGTCCTCGCGCTGCTCGACCAGATCACCACCCGGCTGTCGGCGATCACCCCCGTCCTGGAGGTGCTCACCGACAGCCGGACCCGCGGCACCGACCTGGGCGATTTCATGGCGGAGCGCTCGCGCGAGGCCGACGGGGGCGCGATGGCGCAGGTGCTCGGCCGCGCGGCCCGGCGCGGAGAGCTCGACCCGTCCCGGATCCCCGCCCGGGTCGCCGCCCTTCCGATCACCCTCGTGGCCAGCGGGATGCTGATCACCCATCGCGCACCCTCGGAAGCCGACGTCACCGCGATGGTCGACGAGGTGTTCCTCCCGCTGATCGCGCACTACGGCCGGGCCGGCTCCCGGACCGCGGACTCCGCGGCGGAACGGGAAGAGTGACCGGCCCGCGCCGCCTGGTTCCCGGCGGCGCGGGTGCGTGGTACACACAAGCGGGTTACATCACCTGTCCGCCAACAGGGAGTGGCCCATGTCTGCGACACGACGTCAGATTCTGACCAGAGCCGGCGCGTTGGGGGTTTCCCTCGCCTTCTCCGGAAACGTCACCGAGATCTTCGCCGGGACCGCGACCGCCCAGAGCATGGGGCGGCGCGGCTACGGCCCGCTGGTCCCCGACCCGGCCGGTCTGCTCGATCTGCCCAAGGGCTTCCGGTACCAGGTCCTCTCCAAGGAGGGCGACCCGCTGCCCTCCGGGGAGGGCAAGGTGCCCAGCAACTGCGACGGTATGGCCGCCTTCCCCGGCCGCCACGGCGGTACCCACCTGGTCCGCAACCACGAGAACCGCACCGGCTCCCGCTCCGCCGTCCCCCGGGTCCGCGACCTGACGTACGACCCCGGTGGCGAGGGCGGCTGCACGGCCCTGGAGCTCGACCGGAACAACACCGTGCGCTCCGAACGGGTCGCCATCGCCGGTACCTCCACCAACTGCGCGGGCGGTCACACCCCGTGGAACACCTGGCTGACCTGTGAGGAGACCGAGTTCCGGGCCGGTGAGGAGAACTACACCAAGGACCACGGCTTCATCTTCGAGGTCGATCCGTACGACCCCCGCCGGACGGGAGCCGTCCCGCTGACCGCCATGGGGCGCTTCCAGCACGAGGCCGTCGCCGTGGACCCCGGCACCGGCACGGTCTACGAGACCGAGGACGCCTTCGAGAAGCCTTTCGGGCTCTTCTACCGCTTTCTGCCGAACAAGCCGATGGGCGGGCGCGGTTCGCTCCGGGCCGGCGGCCGTCTGCAGGCCCTGCGCGTCCCCGGAGTGCCCGACCTGTCCACCATCCAGGAGCCCGGCACCACCTTCGACCACGTGGAGTGGGTGGACGTCCCCGACCCGCTCGCCCGTCGGACCCCCATCCGCTTCCAGGACTTCGGCCCCCAGGGCATCACCCACGCCCAGAAGCTGGAGGGCTGCTACTGGGGCGGCTCCTGCGTCTATTTCGTCTCCAGCTTCGCGCACCGCGACGACGGTTCGGCGGCGGACCACTACGGCCAGGTCTGGAAGTACGAACCGAAGCGGCGGCGCCTGACCCAGGTCGTCGTCTTCGGGCCCGACACCGATCTGCAGCTTCCCGGCGAGTCCCCCGACAACATCTGCCTGGCGCCCAGCGGCGGCCTGATGGTCTGCGAGGACGGCGAGGGGGCCCAGCACGTCTTCGGCCTCACCCGGCACGGCGAGGTCTATGCGATGGCGCGCGGCCGCCAGAACATCGGCACCCCGCAGAAGCCGGAGTGGGGCGAATTCGCCGGCGTGACCTTCTCACCCGACCACCGCACGATGTACGTCAACTGCTACACACCGGGGACGACGTTCGCGGTGACCGGGCCGTGGCAGCACTGATGCGGCGGGCCGGCGCCGACGCGGCGGGACCAGGCTGACCCATGGGGTGGCCGGTCGCGCGCGGCGTCCGTGCGGCGGCCGGTCACCCCGAGCAGGCGGTGCGCTGGGCCTCCTGCCATTCGCACACCGGGCAGAGCACGATGCCGGGGCGGTCGGCGGGGTACTCGGTGGGACGGCCGCAGTGCAGGCAGTCGGCGCGGGGCACGGGGGCTGTCGGGCCGGCGGCGGCGGTCGTGCCCGCGGCGCCGGTCGCGCCTCCGTTGCCGGTCGTGCCCGCGCGGCCGGCCGTATCCGGGCTGGTCGTCGGCTCCGTGCCGGTCGTCGTATCGGCGCTGGTGGTCGGGGGAACGTCGGTGCCTGCCATGGTGCCGAGGGTACGCCCGCGCCCCGCGAGCACGGGCCCCGCGCGGGTCAGTTGCGGCGGGAGCTGAGGGCGCAGGCGGCGGCCGTGGCAGCGGCTGCGATCAGGAAGGTGAGGGCGAGCGGGAGCCAGGGGGTGCTGATCGTGCCGTGGAGGGAGCCGGTGACCAGGCCGGTGACGGCGGCGTTGGCGGGCGAGGCACCGAGGACGAGCAGCAGCAGCGCGGCGGTGAGACCTGCCGGGATGCTCCAGGCGGGGCTGCGCAGGACCGGCCAGTTGCACAGCGCGCCGATCGCGGTGCCCATCAGCAGGCAGGCCAGCGCGGCGAGCAGCCCCGCGGCGGCCGCGGGCAGAACCGGGACGGCGACGCGGTGGTCGGTGGAGCGCGGGTCGGACAGCAGCACGGCCGCCGCCGTACCCAGCAGCGCCAGCAGCGTCGCGGCACCGGCCGCGGTGAGCACACCGGCCAGGTGCACCCGGCCGGGCCCGGCGGCGGCCGCGGCGCAGTTGCGGGCGGCCGACGGCTCGTTGGTGACACAGACCCGGGTGAGCCATACCGCTACGGGCAGCAGGCCGCCCGCGGCGTAGCCGAACGCGTCGAGGATCGGGCCGCCGCTCTGGACGCCGATGGCGAGGAAGGCGGCGTAGCAGATGACCGGCGGCAGCCAGCGGTGCGAGCCGATGAGCAGCGCGGCCTGGTAGCGGAGGAGCGCGATCACAGGGAGGGGCCTCTTCAGGGTGTCGGAGTCGGGGCGGACGGGGCGGAGCCGGAAGCGGGCGGGGCGGGGCGCGTCGGAGCCGGGCCCGGAGCCGGGGCGACCGAGCGGATGTGCCACGGCGGACGGGCGGCGAGCAGGGCCCGCAGCAGGGCGTCGGAGTGGGCGGCCGCGACCGTCAGCCGGATCGCGCCGTCCGGGCCCGGCGCGATCTCCGGCCCGCCGGGAAGCCGTGCCGCCCCAGCGGGATGCCCGGGCCCTCCACCGGCCCGCGCCGCCGCCCCACCAGGCGCCGGCACGCTCCCCGGTGGGCCCTCCACGTCGATGATCACCCGCGGACCGCTCGCCGCCACCGCGCCCGCGGCGGGCCCACCGCCCTCCTCCTGGGGCAGCAGCCGCCCCTCCGCGACCCGATAGCGGGCGTCGGCCGCGCCGGCCAGCCGGTGCGGGTCGTGGTCGACGAAGACGACCGTGCCACCGGCCGCGACCCGCTCGGCGACGGCGCGGTCGAGCACCTCGCGCGCGCCGCGGTCCAGGCCGGTCCAGGCCTCGTCCAGCACGAGGAGTTCGGGCTCGGCGAGCAGGGCCTGGGCGACCGCGACCTTCTGGCTGGTCCCCTTGGACAGCTCGCCCAGTCGCGTATGCGCATGCCCGGCGGCGCCGAAGCGTTCGAGCCACTCGGTGGCACGGCGGGCCGCTTCGGAGCCGGGTACGCCGTGGATGCGGCCGAGGTGGGTGAGGTAGCCGACGGCGGTGAAGGGCATGGCGGCCGGGAAGCGTTCGGGTACGTAAGCGCTGCGCGGCCGGCCGGTGATCCGCCCGGTGCTGGGGCGGTCGATGCCGGCGAACAGCCGCAGCAGGGTGGACTTTCCGCTCCCGTTGGTCCCCTCGACGCGCAGCAGCGCACCCGCGGGCACGTCCAGATGGACGTCCTTCAGCACCCAGGGCCCGCGCACCCCGTAGCGCCGCCCCACCCCGTCCAGCCTCATCCGCTGTGCACCTCCACTGCCTCCGGCTTCCTCCGCCGCCGTGCCGTCCCGACGGTAGCCGGAGCGGCCGCCCGGTGCGCCTGCGGGTACGCACCGCGCTCAGCCGCGTACGGCGTGAACCCGGGGCCCGTGGAGTGCAGTTGGCCGCCCGCCGCCCTCCGCGGACGGCCCGCCCCGTACCGGCCTCACCGGCCGCGAGGCCGGCGCCGGGGTTGTCAGTGGTGGCTGGCAGACTGGTCGGGTGACCAGCACCGAGACCGCCGGGCAGCCCGGCAACGGCTCCAGCAGCCCGTTCCAGCACGCAGAGACCGACCGGGACGCGGCGCCGCAGTTCGTGCTGCCCCTGGTCGCGCGGATAGAGCGGGCCGAGCCGCCGGCGCGTACGGACGCGCTGGAGACGGCCGCGCGGGCGGTGCTGGTGCTGCTGTCGGACGAGCGGTCGGCCGGGGACGGCGAGTGGGCCGGGGCGGTGCGGGCCTGGCAGGACGCCCGGATCCGGAAGGTGGTGCGGCGGGCGCGCGGCGCGGAGTGGCGGCGGGCCGAGGCGCTGCCGGGCATCACCGTCGGCGGTGACCGCGCCGAGGTGCGGGTCTATCCGCCGGTGCCGCTGGACGGCTGGCCGAAGGACCTGGCGCGCCTCCAGGTCTCGGGCACGGAGCTGGACGACCCGCAGCCGCCGAAGGCGCCCGCTGAGGGGCTGCCGGTGCTGTGGCTCAACCCCGAGCTGGAGATGTCGGCGGGCAAGGAGATGGCGCAGGCCGGGCACGGCGCCCAGCTGGCGTGGTGGGAGCTGTCCGAGGAGGAGCGGTCGGCCTGGCGCGCGGCGGGGTTCCCGCTGGCCGTCCGGTCCGCGGAGCGTACGCGCTGGGAGGCGCTGACCCGCAGCGGGCTGCCCGTGGTGCGCGATGCGGGCTTCACGGAGATCGCCCCGGGCTCCTGCACAGTGGTCGCCGACCACCCCGCGCTGCGCAAGGCGCTGCCGCGGCCCCTCCCGCAGTAGCCATGGTCCGTCACCCCGCCCCGTGGCAGCCCTCTGGAGAAGCGGACCGCGGCATGGACCGGTGACTCGCCGCCGGGGTGCGGAGGTAGGGGCGGTCGCGTGTGCCGACGGCGCCGACCGGCCCGGTGGCCCGGAGGACGACGTCGAGGGCACGTTGCGGGTCGGCGGCGTAGATACCGCTGGCCCAGGCGGCGTTGGCCTCGACCACGGCCCAGCGTCCGTCGACCACTCCCACGTCGACGACGATGGCGGTGGGCAGCGTATGGCCGCAACCGGCCAGCAACTCCGCGCCGAAGGCCGACGCGTCGGCGGGCAGCGGCCCCAGACGCAGCCTTCCCCGCTCGGCGTACTGGCTGCCGGTGTGCACCACACCGTCGAGCAGATGCAGCCGGTACTCGGCGGCGAACTCCACCACGTCGCTGACCAGCACGGGTGTCTGCGGGTCCAGCTGGTCCGGACCGGGCAGCCGGGAGCCGTCGGTGTAGACGACTGCCCGTATTTCCTTGTCGTTCGGGGACTTGATGAACGCGGGGCGACGCAGCGCGTACGCCTCGCGGATCGGCATGGCGAGGACCTCTCGCCGCGTGTACGCGTAGGGCAGGCGCGCCAGCCAGTCCTCGGGTGCCTGCAGCAGGGCGATGCCGAGTGCGGGTGCCACGACGTCGGCGAAGCTCGGCCCTGCGTGCAGGTGACCGGCGCGCAGTCCGTCGGGTACCGCGAACGTGGGCAGTTGCACCGTGTGCAGACCACGACGGTGGGCGGCGTCGCGCACCGCCTCCGCCGAGGCGGTGAGCCGGGGTGGCAGAACGAGAGTCATAAGCGTCGATCATGGCGGAGGGCCGGCAGGTCTCCCACCGAAATACCGGAGCCCCGCCGGCCCACCCCAAAAGCCCTGTACCCGTCCCCCGACCTGGCGTGGGCGTCCCGGCCCGCACCCCAGGGCCGGAGGGCTACTCGGCCGGCAGGGCCTCCCGTATCGCCTGGGCGGTGGTGGTCGCGTCGTAGCCCTCGGGGACGCCGTCGACCAGGATGATGTCGCCCTTGATGTGCCGCGAGCGCAACGGTGCGATCTCCTGGTACGCGGGTGAGTCCCACCAGGCCCGCGCCTCGGCGATACCGGGGAAGCCGATCAGCACGACGTGCCCGGGCCAGCCGCCCTCCTTCACTTCGTGCTGCGCCGCATGCACGAGGAAGCGGCCGCCGTACGGCTCGAAGGTCGCGGTGATGCGCTCGATGTACTCGGCGATCTCCGGGTGCGGAGCGGCTTCCTGCAGGTGGGCTATGGCATAGGCGGGCATGGCGTCCTTCCGTTCCGTTCGGTTGGGCTCCGTCATGCCGACGATCATGGCATGCGGACCCGCCGGGGGTGAGGGCTTCGCGCTGGTCGCCGCGGTGCCCGCCGCGCCGTGACTCCGCTCAGAAATTGCCGTAGTTGACCTGCCAGGTCGGCAGGCCCATCCGGCGCCAGACGGCGACGACGCGGTCGCGGTCGTCCAGGGAGACGCGCACCGCGAAGCGGTGGCGGACATGGCGGTCGAAGAGTTCGGCCTTCACCACGTCGTCACGGCGGCCGTCGCCGGCGGCGCGCATCCACAGCTCGTCGTAGGGGACGTCGTGCCGGCGCAGCCACTCCTCGGTCCGCTCGCGGTGCTCCTCTCCGCGTCCCGACAGCAGGACGACGACGTCGTCGTCGGCGCGCTGGAAGGAGCGCAGGGCGTCGCGCACCGAGACGTTGAGCAGGTCCTCGCCGCAGCGGGAGAAGTCGTAGGGGCCGCGGTCGCCCCTGATGGCGAGCGTGCCGTCGATGTCGCACAGCACCGCCGCCGGAAGGGCCGGGTCGGCGGCGTACGGCTCGACCGGCACCTCGTCGTTGAACCACTCCGCGGTGAGCCGCCAGCCGCCCTGCCTGGCCTTGGCGTGCTTGTCGGCCAGGAGCCGGATGATGTCCTCACCGGCCGTGCGGTCGCGCGCGGCGTCGCGCCGTATGCACTCCTCGACCGGGACGTCGGTGAAGTCGTGCACGACGAAGGCGGCCTGTCCGCCCACGGCGGCCTTCAGGCGCTTGGGGATGTGGGGCGTCAGGTGCGTGTTGTCCACCACGACGTCGAAGCCGTCGTCGACGGCGGCCCGTACGGCCGCGTCCTGGATCGCGAGCACGGTCTGCTCGTGCGCGTACGACCGGCGCTCGGGCGCCGGGATGTCGAGCATGGTCCGCAGGTCGTCGAGGTTCACCCGGCGCATCCGGCCCTCGGACTCCGCCTGCAGCCTGCGCGCGGCGGTCGTCTTGCCCGAGGCCGGGAGCCCCGTCATGACGTGTACTTCGGGCACGGTCAGTTCTCCTCGTCGTTCTTGAAAGGGTCGGATGCCTCCGGCCGGAGGGAACGGTACGTCACCAGCTCCGTGGGACGCCCGTCCAGGCGCTGGAACATGGCGGGCCGGACGGCGGCGTCGGGCAGCGCCTGCGCGGCGCGGGCGAAGGCGCCGCGGTCGCCGGCGAGGTGGGCCAGGGAGCGGTAGGCCTCGTCGATCGCGTGCTCGCGGTCGGCCACGTCCTTCTCGATCCGCGCGATCACCTCGTGCACCCAGGCGTCGAACTCGTCGGGCACCTGCTCCAGCAGCGCGTCCAGGGGCCGGCCGCCGGACGCCTCGATGTCGGCCGCCGAGCATCCCAGCGCCTGGGCCACCTGCTTGGCGGGCAGAGCGGCGAAGCGCTGGATGCCGTGGCCGCGCCAGATGTCCCGCTCCGTCACACCGGTGAGCACCTTGTGCAGCCGTACGTACTCGGCGAGCTTGGCCTTGGCCCGTACGCCCGAGGCGAAGCGCAGCACGAAGCCCTCGGCGTCGGTACCGGGGGGGGGGGGGGGGGGGGGGGGGGGGGGGGAAAAGGGGGGGGGGGGGGGGGGGGGGGGGGGGGGGGGGGGGGGGGGGGGGGGGGGGG